>NZ_JAMPLL010000050.1:0-20340 GCF_039962495.1 Leptolyngbya sp. AS-A5
TGGCTAATAATTTCGCCAGGGAATCGATGTCGGGAATACATGGGAAAGAAGTTGAGAGCGAGCGTTGAACCAGTACGATTATTCTACATTCCGGTTAACCTGACAATATCGTTGAAAGCAAGTCAGGCAATAAGCCCAAGCTCAAAGTGTTTAAGAACGATGCCAATGGGTTTGATGAATTGCAGCAATGGCTGAAGCAGCAAGGAGCAGGAACGGTTCACGCCTGCCTCGAAGCGACTAGCACCTATGGGGAAGGCGTGGCAGAATTTCTGCACAGCCAAGGGCACACGGTCAGTATCGTTAATCCTGCTCGAATCAAAGGGTTTGCAATTAGTGAACTCTCGCGCACCAAAACGGATAAAGCTGATGCTCAATTAATCTTGCGATTTTGCATCGCGCTACAGCCAGAACCGTGGCAGCCTCCTGCCCCTGAAGTGAAGCAATTGCAGCTATTACTGCGACGATTGGAAGCATTACAGCAAATGGTTGTGCAAGAACGAAATCGATTAGAAACAGCAACACCAAAGTTACAGAAATCGATTCAAGCGCATATTGACTATTTAGAACAGGATATCGAAGAGATAAAGCAACAGGTCAAAGACCACTTTGATGACCATCCAGGACTGAAACAACAGCGTGATTTGTTGGTGTCGATTCCGGGCATTGGAGAACACACGGCTGCCATTTTGCTCTCTGAGATTGTGCATTGGAGTTTATTTGAATCCTCCCGCCAACTTGCCGCTTATGCAGGCTTGACCCCGAAAGAACGGTCGAGTGGGTCTTCGGTGCGGGGCAGACCTGGGCTGTCGCGAGTCGCGAATGCTCGGTTACGCAAAGCCTTGTATCTGCCAGCGATGTCAGCTAGACGTTTCAATCCGTTGATTGCGGCGTTCTGCGAACGGTTGTTGGCAAAGGGAAAGGCAAAGAAGCAAGTAATTGGGGCAGCAATGCGAAAGCTGCTCCATCTGGCTTACGGTGTCCTCAAATCAGGTTGTCCTTTTGACCCCAATTTTGCAATCTTGGCTTGACAACTAACACAGTATCTTCGTAGCTCTTCAATTTATCGGTGACAATCACTCGTGGCACGAAGCCCTGTTTCTTCAATAGCTTGCGGAAAAAGCGTTCTGCTGCCTTGGTGTCTCGATGGCGTTGCAGCAAGACATCCAGCAAATTTCCTTCTGAATCGACTGCTCGCCACAGATAATATTGCTGTTTCTTAATCATGACCACCATCTCATCGAGATGCGACTTGTCAGTGACGTATGAACGCTTACGCTGCAATTGATTCGCGTATTGCTGCCCGAACTTCTGACACCATTCCCGTATCGTTTCGTAGGTCACTTCAATGCCCCGATACAGCATCAGTTTCTCGATATCCCGGTAGCTCAAGGGAAAGGTGTAATACAACCAGACACAATAACTAATAATTTCAGATGGGAAACGATGACGAGAATACATGGGCGGTAACGATCCGAATCGAAGCAGTACAATTATCCTGCCTCACGGTTAAGCTGACAATACCGAACAAGGAGTCAGTCGTCATTTAGAGCAAGACTAGAGAAAATTGGGTTTTTCCACCCTATCATTTTTGCGACACAACCAATAATGTTGATGGGGAAGTTTGAGGCAAGACAGAGGCTGACAGTCGTTCGTAAACTTTGCGACCACTGCTCTATGGGACCGAGTGGTGTGTTTGACCAGTCCATCAAGCGAATCAGTTTACCCATTTCACCGCTGCTGTTGAGCCAGTCTACGGGTATAGATTTTCCAGTCTCGCTCATCCCATTTCTCCTGCCTGAAACTGAAAATGGACTCCTGGTAATCGGACTCGACAGCTTTCAAGGGTAATTTTACAAGTTTCACTCTCGACGAGAAGCCTGACTCACTAATTGAGCGACCATCTCAATCCATTCACCGGCTGAGTCAATTTGTACAAGTGCCCTCAAATAGCCTGGTAATGAACTAATCAATTTTACAATTTGCCATACTTTAGATAGACGAAAACTACAAATGATATAACCTACGTTTCTTGTAATGTAAATGCCTTGCAATGCTGGTGTTTATCATTATGCATCTGAAATCAACTTCTGCACTGAGTCCGACTGAGTCCGAGTTCTAGTGTACTGATTACTACCGCATTTGATCAAAGCGTGACGAACTAGCCTATTTGTCTCCGTTGTTCTGCTGGTTTACTTCGTCGGTTTACTTCATCCTATCCAGTTGGGACTTTGTATTACTGTTCTAACTGTCATGGATCAATGCTTTGTCGTCACTGTAGAAGATGCGAAGGAAATCTAAAAGATTTCAAATTGCTTATTTGTACAATGCTTCTCACTGCATCAAGGTCAACTATAAATTATTAAAGAAATTTATGAGAGTACTACTGCTCTATCCTCAATTTCCTCAGTCCTTCTGGTCTTACGATCGCTTCATGGAAATGGCTGGATTGAAAGCAGTGATTCCACCGCTAGGAATTATTACAGTTGCATCGTTACTGCCATCCGATTGGGAAATTCGGTTTTTCGATCGCAATGTTAACTGTGAAACCGAAGCTGATTGGGAATGGTGTGATCTCGTGATTCTTTCAGCCATGCTGGTGCAAAAGCCAGACTTTCAAGCATTGATTCGCAAAGCGGTTCGGTTCGGTAAGAAAGTAGCCGTAGGTGGACCCTATCCTACCTCTGTGCCCCAAGATGCCCTCGATGCTGGTGCCCATTTCTTGATCCTAGATGAAGGGGAGATGACGGTTCCTCAATTCCTGGAAGCGATTGATCGTGGCGAAACTCAAGGAATCTTTCGTTCCCTTGAGAAGCCGGATGTCACCCAAAGCCCTGTACCACGCTTTGATTTGCTGCAACGAGATGCCTATTTGATGATGGCAATCCAGTTTTCACGCGGATGTCCCTTCAACTGCGAATTTTGTGACATTATTTCTCTCTATGGTCGCAAACCTCGCACAAAAGAACCTGACCAAGCCTTGGCTGAGTTGCAAACCCTCTATAACCTGGGTTGGCGTGGCTCACTCTTCATTGTGGATGACAACTTTATTGGCAATCAGCGAAACGTCAAACGCTTCCTGCGGGAACTGATTCCCTGGATGCAACAGCACAACTATCCGTTCAGCTTTATTACGGAAGCCTCAGTCAATTTGGCAGAGGATGATGAATTGCTCCAATTGATGAGTGAAGCAGGCTTCTTTGCCGTTTTCCTTGGCATTGAAACTCCTGACCAAGATAGCTTACAAGTCACCCGCAAACTGCAAAACACTCGTAATCCGCTTGTGGAAGCCTGTGACAAAATTAATGAGGCAGGTTTGCTGATCTATGCAGGGTTTATTCTCGGTTTTGATGGAGAACGAGCAGGGGCGGGCGATCGCATTCAAGCATTTGTCGAACAAACCAGCATTCCTCAACCGATGTTAGGCATCCTTCAGGCTTTACCCAATACAGCCCTTTGGGAGCGGCTTAAAAAGGAGCAGCGATTAATTGAAGGCAACAGCCATCCGACAGGTGACCAGAATACTCTAATGAATTTCATTCCAACGCGCCCTATTACAGACGTTGCTAGAGAGTATGTTGAAGGATTTTGGACACTGTATGAGCCTCAGAATTATCTAAGACGCTGTTTACAGCAATGTCTCAAGATCGGTTCCTTGAAAAGCCGAAAGCAAACCATGCAATTTCCGCTGAGTAAGGGGTTGCCACTGGTTGCCCAACTAATCTGGCATCAGGGAATATGCCGACCAGAGATCCGGAGACAATTCTGGTATCAACTCTGGATTATTTTGCTCAAGAAACCGCAGGTTCTCAATATGTATTTGGGATTGTGCGCTGCTGGAGAACATTTTTGGGAGTACCGTGCGTTAGCGAGAGAGAGGATTACTCAACAGCTCGGTTATGATCCGCTTCAGAGATCTGTAGCACCTGATCTAGCGCCAATACTCATATAGTAGCCTAATAGGGTATTGGAGTGTGCTATAGGTTACAGCCAGGCAGGCATTTCTTGATAACAATGGCTACAACGCCAGTACACATTTCCCGATCGTATAGGTCGAAGTAAAACATAGGAACAGCATGGGCAAATATGCCGATTTGTCATACTTCGATCGAGTGCGTTCGATGAGACATGACCTCGCATCAACTGAGGCGTTGATTGTAGAGGGACAGTAATTAAAGCTAGCATCTTAAAGATTTTTCCTAGTGTGGAGAGTAGAGTTGTAGCACTCCCAATTCAGGTTGTGTCGCAAAGATTTTAAAGTAACAAACGAACTGGTCTCGTCCGTATTGTTTTAAGCACTCACTCCGAAGAGTTCGTTGATGAATCTTGCTTAAGATACACTGTCCCCTTGACTAATTTCTTTCACTTGTCCTTTGCGAACCATAGCCATTGCCTCAATTCCGCGCAAGGTTCTTCTCGCCGTGTTAAACGATTGAAAGCCCATCATCGGTTTTACAATTCGTTTGATGTTCCGGTGGTCTTGCTCAATGAGGTTATTCAAATATTTGCGCTGCCGCAATTCGGTCTCGGCTTTCAATGTTTTCTCTTGCTTCAATTCATGCATCGCCACGGGATACGCTGCATTTTTATCCACGGTAATCACTCGGGGAGTCTGAGTATGCTTGGCTTCTAACACTTTGCGAAAAAAGCGGGATGGCAAGGCGGCAGCCCGCTTCGCACTGAGCATGAAGTCCAGCGTGTTGCCTTCCGAATCCACCGCTCGGTACAGGTATCTCCACTCTCCTCGGATTTCGATGTAGGTTTCGCCCACCCTCCACGAGTCGTTCGTGGGCTTCAAGAACCCACGAATCCGCTTGTTTATTTCTGACGCGAATTTCAGCACCCACCGATTGAGGGTCGAATGATCCACGGCGACTCCGCGCTCTTGCATCATCTCCTCCAAATTTCGGTAGCTCAAGGAATAACGAAGTACTAGCGTACATTTAGCAAGATGATCTCAGGCAAAAAGTGCCGCCATTTGAACAAGGAATCGGTCGTCATTTAGAGCAGGGCTAGAGAAAATTGAGCTTTCACACCCTACCATTTTTGCGACACAACCCTTTGACGAGAGGCTTTTCGCTTCTCAGCAATTAGGAGGACGAAACAATTGATTGAGGCTCTACGCTAGTAAATATAGACAGAATTTCAACAGTCGTTCCAGGCTAAGTACTCATGTCATCTGAAGCAATCACAAATCTCTCTAAGCAAGAAACTTCTGAAACTGGTGAATCTCAGCCTGAAGCAGTTGAGCCAGAAATAGATAAAGCCCCTCAAGCTGAGAGAGATGAATCTAGTGACGACGCTCCTAATTCTCCTGAAGAAGCACCTTCGATCGAAGAAGAAAACATCAGTGTTGCCAGAAATGCCAAGGATGTTATCAAAGAAAATATTGTTAGTACAACGGTAGCTCAAGCTTCAAGCATTCCTTCAGCGAATGCTCCTGATCCCAGTGCAGTGAGTGGAGATAATCCCAACGCTCTAAATCTAGATGAATCTAGAATCAGAACGACTAAAGAGAGTATCGAGGGCAAGCCTGGATCTCAAGCAAAACCAGCGAAAGAGAAAACGGCACAGCCAGCACAAGAGAAGAAGTCTAAAGCGCCTGGTGCTGAAACAAAACCATTTGCAGATTTTGTGCAGCAGGACTATGTACCTGCGCTTCAAAACATGCTAGATAACCTAGAGCTTCCAGACGTGAATATCACGTTTCAGGAACAAAAAATGCTGCTTCCGGGCTATACTCACGCCGAGTGTTCACAAGTGATTGGACATTGGAATCGAGGACAAGACCAATTCATTGTTTACTTTTTTGATGACGACGTTCAGGGGCAGCGAGGGTTTTCGCTGGCTAACGCTGGAACGCATTCATCAACGCTTGAGCCATTCTGGATCGATGAACGTAAAGTAAATTTAGATGTTTTGGTAATGGGCGTGGTTCAGAGACTCCATGCTGAAAAGTGGATTGGTCGCAATTAGTCTTCGTGACAAAGTTTTGTGAGCTAGGAATGTAGCGATCGCTTTCTGTGAAATGTAAGTGCTTCTAGATCTTGCGCAATGGAAGAACGTAGTAATCAAGGTTAAATCATGACAGTTCAAGGTGTACTCATCGATATTGACGGCACATTGGTCATCAGTAATGATGCTCACGCTCATGCTTATGTCGAAGCGTTTGCAGAGCAGGGATACGAGATTAAATTTGAAGCAGTTCGTCCGCTGATTGGGATGGGCAGCGATCAGGTGATTCCGCGCATGGTTACAGAACTCGATGGAAAAGAAGGAGTTGGTAAAAAAATTGCCGATCGACGAAAAGAATTGATCATTGAAAAGTTCAGTGCGGATTTAGCGCCTGCTCCTGGTTCACGAGATCTGATTCAACGAATGAAGCAAGATGGCTTCAAATTAGTGGTTGCGAGTTCAGCCACAAGCGAAGAGTTATCGAGCTTACTGAAAGCTGCTGAAGTGGAAGACTTGCTTGGTGAGGAACCGCAGACAACTTCTGATGATGCCGAGGCTTCTAAACCTGAGCCAGATTTGGTACAAGCGGCGCTCAGCAAGGTGCAACTGCAACCAGAGCAAGCCATTATGCTCGGAGATACCCCTTATGATATTCAAGCTGCCTCTGCTGCTGGAGTAAGTGTGATTGCGTTTCGCTGTGGAGACTTTGATGATGCTCAGCTTGTAGATGCGATCGCAATTTACGACAACCCAGCCGATTTACTACAACACTACGAACAGTCACCACTGGGACGGCGCGAAGCAGTTCAATCGAAGTAGAAAAAGTCAAGAACAGATAGCGATTTAGGAGGATATGATGGCGAGTAATCAGATTTTGGCAGTTTGGGACTATGGACAAAGTATTTGGATGGATAATTTGACCCGTGATTTGATTCAGTCGGGTGAACTACGACGCATGATTGAAAAACGGGGTATTCGCGGTATTACGACTAATCCAGCTATCTTTGAGAAAGCAATTTCTGGTAGTAAGCTCTACGATGCTGACATTGAAGCAGGCATTCAAGCTCAAAAGTCAGTTGAGCAGATTTATGAATCGCTAATTTTTGATGATATTCGGAATGCTTGTGATATTTTGCAACCGATTTATGAAGAGTCAGGCGGCTTAGATGGCTATGTCAGCATCGAGGTTCGTCCGACGATCTCAGATGACACGCAAGCGACGATCGAGGATGCTCACCGCTACTATCAGGAAATCGGACGCGCAAACGTCATGATTAAGATTCCTGGAACGCTGAGCGGGTTTGAAGCGATCGAACGAGTGATCCGAGATGGCATCAATGTGAATGTCACGCTTTTATTTAGCCTGAAAAACTATGTTGATGCGGCTGAGGCTTATTTGCGTGGACTAGAAGCGCGTGTGGCGAAGAATCAGGACATTAGCAAGATTGCATCCGTTGCTAGTTTCTTCTTGAGTCGAATTGATAGCAGGGTTGATGAACTCCTTGATGAAAAGCTTAAGACGGTTGGAACAGATGGAGCGCAATTTTCAGCTCAGTTGAGTGCGGTCAAAGGGAAAGTTGCGATCGCAAATGCCAAACTTGCCTATGAGAAGTATCAAGAACTGGTGAACAGTGATCGATGGCAAGCACTCAAAGCAAAAGGCGCAAATGTTCAGCGTCTACTGTGGGCAAGCACAGGAACGAAAGACCCAACCTATAGCGATGTGATGTACGTGGATGCGCTGATCGGTGCAGATACGGTGAATACACTGCCGCCCGCAACAATCGAAGCTTGTGCAGATCATTGTGATGTTGCCGATCGCTTAACTACAGATTTAGATAAAGCACACACGCTGATCGAGAATCTGAAAGATCCAGACATCGATATCAATCTTGACCAAGTGATGGAGGATGTTGCAAAAGATGGGATTGATAAGTTCATCAAGCCGTACCAGGCAATTATGCAGTCCTTGGAAGGGAAAGTAAAACAACTTGCCTCAGTTTAATTGTCACTTCTTCATGCACAAAGGTTTCTTTGTGAATCTCAGGCATTTTCTCATAAACCTGTCTAAAGATGCGTCATCCTCACCAGTGTTCTAACGTTTGGGAGGGCTGATTGTAAAAAGCACTTTGTAGACTGTGAGAACAATCTTATAAATTCGCAATTTATGAAACTCTTTTCCTCAATTCGCCACAGTCTTGCAGGCTTGGTCATTGGTGTTAGCACCTTAGTTTGGGGTCATTCAGCGGTCGCAGCAGACGCAATCGTGTTTCGATATGGTGCGTTCAGTGAAACGTTTTCCGTTCAGGAACTGGCTGAGTTTGCCCAAACAGGTAGGCAGTCTTCGACCATTAGTTACTATCTACGGCGCACGAACCAAAGCCCAGAGGCAGTTAGATCCGCCCTCACCCGAGAAATTCCGGTGCGACTGATTACGCTTGATCGTGTGCTAAACAGTCCGGCAGGAGATTTTGCGCTTGATCGCATTGGTCGCACCATTCAAACACCTGCAAACGCCTCAAATCGTCAAGCCCTTCGAGCCGCGCTAGTCTTGTCTGCCAGTGGCGACAATCGAATTTCACTGATTGAAGTCTTTCAGAAGTATCCGACTCGTCAACTCAATGTGGACGGAAAAGAGTTGATTACGACTTATACTCAAATCTCTGAGCTTGCCCAACGCATTCAGAATTTGCCGGATATTTTTCGGATTAACTAACTGCGATCGCAAAGATAGACATACGCTTGCGATTGTAGAGTTTGGACTATTTCAGAGCTTGTGCAGGTTGTTTAAGAATGGAACGATCGCGTTATTGCGATCGCTTGTGTTTTTTAGATTCTCCTTTGCTTGCAGAAATCGCAGGCGATTGACTTGATGACAGATTCTAGAAACTGCGTTGTTATCAACTTGCAAACTCGTATGCACCGCCACTTTCTAATGCCCGCTGATAAGCTGGACGACTGTGAATGCGGGCAGCTACGCTGTGCCAAAGGCAACGCAAAATTCAATTAACTTCGGGCGGCTTCTGTCTAAACCTGCTCGTGCAACTGCTGCTTCGATCGAAAAACTCATCTGAACGTCAGCGCCTGTAAAATCATCTCCAGCAAACCATAAGCTTTTTCCAAGTTCTGCTTCTAAGTAGTCTAGGTGCTGCATCAGTTGAGGTTCGATGAAGGCTTGCTTAGTCCGACTTGTGATCAAACGGGCGACGGGCTTGATGAAAAACGGCATCGATTGCTGTTCGATGCGATCGAAGATCAGCTTTAACAGTAGTGGTGGCATTGCCGATCCTTCAGCATAATGCAGCCAATAGGCGTAACGCAATCGGTCGGATGTATCCGGTGGAGGAATCAACTGCCCTTCACCATATCGATCGATCAAGTATTCAACAATCGCACCCGATTCTGCCAGAGTTAAGTCCCCGTCAGTCACGACAGGAGATTTTCCTAGAGGATGTACCTGATGCAAAGATGCTGGTGCTAATAAAGTTTCGGGGTCGCGTTGGTAGTACTGAATGTCATACTCTAATCCGAGTTCCTCTAGCAGCCACAATACACGTTGAGAGCGAGAATTATTTAAGTGATGAACAATCAGCATAAAATCGGTTAAAGTGCTACAGCTTGATTAGATTACTTCATTCTTTATGCTTACTCCTCTATCAATGAGAGTGAACTGTCTCTAATTCGACAGACCAGAGCGCCGGAAACTTTTTAGCACAGTCCGCGATCGGGGCTAACTTTCAGATTCATATTGCAAGACCGATCAATGATGCTCAACTCATTGCCTTGATCACGAATCTAACCGAATCGTGAAGAGATGCCTCTAAAGGTCAATAGCAAACGTGAACTCTGTCAATACCATGAAAGGAGTTCATTAAGAAATGTAAATCATGCAAACTAACAAAGCCATCAAATTACCTCCCGTCGCTACAGAATACAATGGTATCGATCGCAATGCTTTTCTGTTCGGCTTTAATCCCCAAGCAGAATTATGGAACGGACGTTTAGCAATGATCGGATTTGCAGCCTATCTATTGTGGGATTTGCCAGGCGTGAGCGTTCTGCGAAGTCTTCTGCACTTGATCAAGTAAGCAACAGACCTCTTTCTCATGACGACAACAATACTAAAAATACTAAATTAGTAGCAAGTTCAGATATCACGCTTTTCTCTATGGGTTCTCACACATCTGATTAAAACTCCTTAAGGTTCTACCATGCTGATAGCGGCTTTACTTCAAGACATTTCACATCTTGGAAGAGCAATTTTCACAATTTGTATTTGGCTCGTTCTTATCGGCTTCTTAATCTCGATGTGGCAAGCTTTGCTGCAAGGTTGGGCAAATCTTCAACGATTACATCAAGTTCCCTGTAGTGACTGTACTTTCTTTACAGGGGAGTACAATTTGAAATGCACACTCTATCCATGCAAAGCTTTGACAGAAGAAGCAATTAACTGTCGAGACTATAAACCTGTAATCCCTGACGAAGAGCCATTACTAGCGAGGCGGTAAAACAAAATTAAGGCTTAATGCGAGTTGTGCGTGAGTCGTCAGAAAATATAGATTTCGAGTTCAGCTCCCGGACATACTTCAAACAAAGGCTTGTCGCCAGTCAAAATAACTTGCTTAAGGTACCAGTTTGAAATGTTGACGATTCGGGCAAGCTTGAGTTAGCGGCAGCGTTGACATAACAGCAAAGAACTCGATCGCTAAAGTGAGCGGGCAACTGACTTAGAATTTGAGTCTTAACCATCAGTTTAGGAATTCGTTAATCAAGCTAATTTTGGCAAACTGCTGTTCAATCTAAATCAACGTATAACTTACGTATAACTTATACAAATTCTGATAAAACATTCAAAAGCTGTAGATGGCATTCTGCAACTTTCTCTAAAACAGAGTTGTACGCAGCATAATTCAGGCTTTGTTACACCAATACTTTAATACGTCTAAGGAAATTTGTGACTGTGCAATCTTCTAGTTCTGCTTTAACAGAACAGCAACCGCTCGTACTGAACTGGACGAATGTCGTCTTTTTCAGCACAGTTCATCTGCTCGCGCTCCTTGCGCCTTGGTTTTTCTCTTGGTCAGCATTCGGAGTTATGCTTACACTTCATTGGCTATTTGGCAGCCTTGGGATCTGTTTGGGTTATCATCGCTTATTGACTCACCGCAGTTTCCAAGTTCCGAAGGCACTAGAGTATACCTTTGGCTTTCTGGGCGCACTTGCAATGCAGGGAGGTCCAATCTTCTGGGTATCTGGACATCGATTACATCACGCCTTTACTGAAGATGTCGAGAAAGATCCTTATTCTGCTCGACGGGGCTTCTGGTGGAGTCACATTCTTTGGATTCTTTATCCACGCGATCAATTCTTTGCGACTGAAACCTATTACCGATACGCACCTGACTTAGCTCGCGATCCGTTTTACCTGTGGCTCGATCGCTATTTCCTACTCTTACAACTACCGATTGGACTGCTGCTTTATGCGATCTGTGGTTGGTCATTCGTCGTCTATGGTGTATTTGTTCGAATTGTATTGCTTTGGCATACAACTTGGCTGATCAACTCAGCCACTCATCTATTTGGCAATCGAACTTTTGACACCGAAGATGGGTCGCGTAATCTCTGGTGGGTAGCCCTGCTTGCATTTGGAGAAGGTTGGCACAATAATCATCATGCTCATCCGAATGTGGCAAAAGCAGGCTGGAAATGGTGGCAGATTGATGTGACTTGGTGGGCAATTCAGACGCTCAAAACGCTAGGAATCGCTCGAAAAGTTGTCATGCCGCCCGTTTGAATGCCAGAGATGGATGGCTATATGTTGCTTAATCAGATTCGCTCCCTGCCCAATGGTGAACAAGTTCCCGTGATCGCGCTAACCGCTTACGCTGGAGAATTAGATCAGCAGCAAGCAATCTCCGCCGGGTTTCAGCGTCATCTAGCTAAACCTGCTGTTCCAGAGAAAGTAATCGCGATCGTTAGTGAATTAGTCGCATCTGCATAAAGCGAGCAACACGAACGCTGGTCATTTCACTCGAAGCGATTAACGGCTTCGGAACGCTTGATCGTTGCGGTCCTCGGGCAAGATAGTGCGAATACGATCGAGCAAAAGATTAAAGTCAACGGGTTTACGAATGAAGTCATCTGCACCGAATTCAAATCCTTCTGCTGAATTGAACTGGTCATACCCTGTAATCAACAAAATTGGAATGAAGGAAATACGATTGTTTTGCCGAATCCGTTGCGTCACTTCAAACCCATTCATTTCCGGCATCATTACATCCAGCAAAATTAAGTCGGGTTGGTGGTACTCAACTTTGTCTAATGCCTCTCGACCGCTGTTTGCCACATCTACCTCGTAGCCTTCTTGCTCTAGAACGACTTGAAGCAGAACAGAGTTATCTTCAATGTCATCGACGACTAGAATGCGATCCGCCACGGAAATTGATGGAGTCGTTAAAGTGTTCACTTTGTAACTCGACTAAGGTTAAATTTCAGTGTGTTCTACAACCCAGCTTAGTTACCTCTTACCTTAGAGATATCCAAAAGAGGACTTATTTTCAATCGTTGCACTTGCATTTCCTAGAGCAGAAATCACTTCAGTTTCGCGGAGTCTGCTTCTACCGAAAGATTACGATTCTAAAGATAAATATTAAGATCCAGGCGCTTGTGGGTAATGAATCTTGAGCACAGGGTTTTTCTGATGGCAAAGCGATCGTTCCAAGCGACAGAAGCGGGAATCAAACAAGCTAAAAGCGCCTTTGATCGCACGGGCTGGACGCAGGAAGGCTTGGCAATGGAAGTGAACCTTAGGACCCGCCAACCCGTTTGGAGATTTTTCACAGGTCGTCCGGTGGAACGTCATATTTTTATCGAATTGTGTTCTGCTTTAGGGCTAGATTGGCAAGACATCGCTGAACATTCTGCGATCGCAAGATCAGAGCCTAAACAGGCAGATGAAACTCCTCCGGAAATGGAGAGCCTAGTCCGTCAGGTGAGAGTACAACGTCAGGACAAAGTGCAAAATCAGTGTGGCACGTTGCAGTTATTGAACGTGAGCCGTCCTATCAAAATTGACGACCTTTACATTGATGTCAACATCTTGGAAGAAATCGTCAGCCAACAATGGCTAGGAATTTCTGACTTGCAAAACTTTACATCAAAAGACTTCGATCGCTTTGGACTCGGCGAGATGTCTCAGACTCAAACGGAGGGAACAAGAGCCGTCGAAACCTACTCGAAGCTTCGGGTATTGGGCAAACCTGGAGCAGGTAAAACTACCTTTTTGCAGCATCTCGCCATTCAGTGCAACCGGGGTCGATTTGCAGCAAATCGGATTCCCATTTTTATCACGCTGCGGGATTTTGCTGACGAGTCTAGAGCGATGGATGAATTCAGTTTAATTCACTACATTCGCGAGGAATTTCTCACCTCTGGCATTTCAGATTCCGACGTGGTCGAAGCCTTGTTGCGATCGGGAAAAATGTTGCTGTTGCTCGATGGGTTAGATGAATGCGGTCAAGACAGTAAGGCAGTCGTGAAGGAGATTCGTAGATTTTCGGAAAACTATCAACAGAATCTATTTGTTGTCACCTGTCGCACCGCAGCGAAATCACTCAGCTTGAATCGCTTCACTGATGTTGAAATTGCTCCGTTTACTCAAGCTCAAATTGCTGCCTTTGGACAGAAGTGGTTTGAGGCATTCACAAAAATCACTCCTCAAGAGGGGCGAGAACAGGCAGGTCAGTTTATTGAGAAACTCAACTTGTCCGAAAATCTACCGTTCCGCCAACTTGCTGCAACTCCCTTGTTTCTACATCTCGCCTGCTGGATGTTTCAGTACCAGCACCAATTCCCGAGCCAGCGATCGGAGTTTTATCGGCAATGTATCGATATTTTGCTGTCCAAATGGGATGAAGCAAAAGGATTTGAGCGGGAGGAACTGTATCAAGGATTCTCATTGCCCCAAAAACTCAAGCTGCTGAGTCAGATTGCTGCGATCACATTCGAGCAGGGTAAGTGCTTTTTTGAACAACACAGCATTAAGGAATACATTAGCGACTATCTTCGTGATTTGCCGACTGCTTCGATGATCCTGGAGGAAAATCGCAGCACGATTGCTTCGCAGTTCCCCGGAGGAGAAATCGAGCTAGAAGAGTTGCAAATCGAGAGCGAAGGAATCCTTAAAGCGATAGAACTCCAACATGGACTACTCACCGAGCGAGTACGAGGGATTTTCTCGTTTTCCGATTTAGCCTTTCAAGAATATTTTACAGCACGAAAAATTGTGGCAAATTACAACCTGCAAGCCACAGAGCAACCCCTCGATCGCTTAGTCAGTCATATTACCGATCCTCGCTGGCGGGAAGTTTTTTTGTTAACGGCGGCGATGCTTCGCAGCGCAGACCCGCTTGTGCTGTTGATGAAGCGGCAGATTGATGCACTTGTGGCTCAAGATCAGGATGTACAAAAATTCTTAGGCTGGGCACACCAAAAATCGCTTGCCGCTCCTCCCTCGCCGACTGCAATTCGCGCCTTTCACCATGCCCTTACACATCAGCCACAACTCGTGCCACTTCTCGCACTTTCTTCGACACTAGATCAAGGAGTTTTTCTCGACATGGCATTAGATAATCTTGTCCGAAAGTGTACGATGAGTGCCAAGCGCAACGCTAAAGGAGCCGACGCTGGCAATGTCACGTATGCTCGTGCCTGTGTTGATGCTCTCGACAATGCTCTAATTCTGGTCATGGATATCAATTTACATCGATCGCTGCAACAGCTTAAAGACCAACTTCCAGACCTAGCAAAGGATCGAAAAGAATTTCAGACATGGTGGAAAACGAGCGCTCTAAGTTGGGCAGAGCAGCTTAGAGCAGCCATCTCTGAGCATCGTAACACTCAGCATCAATGGAACTTTAGTCCTGAGCAGCAGCACCTGTTGCAACAGTACTATACTGCGAATCAATTGCTGATAGATTGTCTGAATACGGGTTGTGCAGTAACAGCCGCAGTTCGGCAGGAAATTGAAGTAACCTTATTGTTACCTCAGAAGGAACTTGAGGACAGAGAATGGCAGTGGAGTTAACTGTTTTAGACCCGTTGAACTTCTGGTCTAATGACTGCATTTTGGGCTTGAGCAGTAGGGATTAACGTCCAGCCTGCTTGCCTCAGCTTTTGGTAGGTACTCCACCCTTTGGAACCACCAGGAATGAGATAATCAGGGACTTTATGTTGAGGACATACCGTGTAGGGCAGCCAAGGTTCAAACGAACGTTCTCTTAAATGCAGAATCAATTGACCCTGATAATTTGAGCTGGATAGCCAGCACATTTGTCCAGACATGGGTAACTCCTTGTTGATTCAATAGTGATTAAAAATTACAGAATTGGTCAAATTTCAGCTTTGCTCAATATCAGAGCAAAGGTACAACGATGGCTTTAACAGCAGCCAACCGAATAGAAAAAAAGCAGCGATCGAGATTTGCAGAAAGTCTACAGGCGAGATGGAATGGTCAGCAAAGGCAGCTACAACTCGCTCGATTGTTCCGAATACCCAGAGAGGAGTCCAGAGAATCCAGATGCCGTACTTCAAGGAGAGCAAAAATGAGAAGTTCGACAACTGTTTAGAATTCATGGTTGTAATGAGATTTTTCAAAAAAGCAGTTCATCTGCATTTCCAGCAGCATTGAATGGGTTAAAGCCCTGCAATCACAACAAAATCGGTAAGCCTGCGATCGTTCCTGCAACACATACCCAAGATGCAGAAACCTCCAATGTCAGCTTCATCCAGTGCTGTTCCCATTCGCTCTAGTGATATCAAGAGCGAGACAAGCACCATCAGGCAAAATAAAGCATATTGCGGAATAGACATTCAAGAGACCTCCAGTTTGTTGTATAAAGCGCAAACCAAAGCATCTTGAAGATTATGCTGCTCGCAAATCTGACTCAGCCAGAACCACCATTGTTTCTGCACCGATTCTGCCAAACTCAGGCTCTACTCCTAGCGCCATCTCAATGTAATAAGTCCAGGTTTCAGCTTCAGGTTTGTAGTTTCGTACAATTCCTTCTCCGCCCACAAAGCTGACTCTTTGAGCATTACGAAAACTTGGCACTCCCATCAAAGTTGCAGCCATAAGTGAGACACTCCTAATTCGGTGTTGATGCTTTCTGTTTTACTCAAAGCAACCCAACCTGTTTTGTATCTTTTTGAGGAAAGCAACCTGTTAGAGTCTGCAACTTTTGAGCGTTTTTAATCAAAGTGATACAACTTAAACACAATTGAAACTTCTATTGAAACGCGATCGCAAATCGATGCAAATTGATTCATCAACGATTTGTGCCTCAACTCACACCTGCACGATCAGATTAAGCGGGTTGTCCTTCCTCATCTTCGGCAATAGTTCGTTTTGTCGCAAAACCATTCAGAACAATTCCCCGAATCAGGGATACTTCCTCATCCAAGCGATCCGCATGATCGTTGTATTGTGCGGCTGAGTCTAGATGGTTGTGAGTTTCCATCCGTTCTGCCATTTGACGCGAAAACGTGACTTTTTCTTCCATTGCTCGAATCGCCGACCAAAGGGCATTTTCCAGGTTTTGGGTTTGCTCTGCTAGCAGGACATTCGCTGTAAATGAATGTCCCGTATGACAGCGAAACCGCAGCGGCTCATTGTTGCCAATCTGCCAAATACTCCCGCTACATTCGGGACAGGTGTAGGTCGTTCGAGTTCCGATCGCTTCAACATTCTGCAAAAATTCCTGGGTATTCATTCTTTGTTCAGCAATATTCGATTCGACTTCGATTTCTTGAGTCACGGGGTAAGCTTCCTCTGATTCTGTGGGTTCTTTTGATAAACGCACTAAAAGGTCTGGAATTTCAGCCAGGGGCAGGCAGTGATCGACCTTGACAAACTGCAATGCACTCTTTGCCATGCTGGGATATTCTGCTTCTTTGGGGTCTTGCACGATTGCTACGCCGCCCCGTTTCTTGATTGCCTGCAACCCGACTGTGCCATCGTCAAGATAGCCTGTCAGAACGACTCCTACCACCCTTGGACCATAAGCGCGAGCAGCAGAACGAAAGAGGCTATCGATCGCGGGTCTAAATCGGTTTTCTTGCGGTCCACGGATGACTCGCACATAGCCCTGATTCAGCAGCAAATGATAATCAGGCGGAGCAACATAAACGCGCCCAGGTTGAATTTCTTCACCATCACCGGGGTGAACCGCAGGCAGAGAACCAACGTCTGAAAGAATTTTAGGAAGAATACTAGGCTTATTGGGTTCGAGGTGTTGAACAATCAGTAAAACAGCATCTAACGCAGCAGGCAGAGCGCCAACGATCGCGCCTAGCGCTTTGAGTCCACCAGCTGAAGTTCCAATCACAATAATGTCGTGTCCAGGCATAAGTTTCTTTTTATTCTTGTGAAAACAGTTCAATCACATCTGCATCTTTAGAATGTTTTAGTAGAATTCAAACAATAACTATACAAATTAGACAAGTACTAAAACATACTTTCCAGTAGCAGAATGCGATACTAAATTTTAGTCTACAATCACGGCTAAACAGTGTAATGAAGTACTTGTACTGTAGTTCTGCCAGTACAACTTTCGCTGTGGTTCGATCTTTAAAAAAATGGAAATGCTATCAATCAATTTAAGACAATTGAGAACCGAAACAATTACAGGTCATGAGCAACAGACTCTCCCGCGCTCGAATGCGCCAGCTTCCAGCCAGTGTGTTTGTCCTTACTGTTCAAGGATTTTACTTCGTCATGTGCGATCGGGACAACTTTACTGGCGCTGTAGCTACTGTCGTGAGGAAATGCTGGTTTGAAGCTTGGCTTCAAGCTGACGAATTTCTGTAGAGGCTGATACCTCATTTTGATTTTTAGTTGCTACAGCTCGAAACTCTACAATCACTGATTCTTGTTGATGGAGTGCTGTGTTGCATCTGAATTGTTGTATCCATGAGATTTTTCTATGAGACAACTAAGCTCTTCCCTCGATCGACATGAGACCGATTTAGTACTTTGCTACTACATGAACCCTACTTCTCGAATCCAGATTGCTCGAATTCAGAACATTGAGAACTGGTATTTCGAGCGTGTGATTTTTCCTGGAGAAAGGCTCTTGTTCAAAGCACCTCTAGAAGCTCAGTTAGAGATTTCTACGAGCGAAACGGTTAGCGCAGTTCTGTCTGACAAAATTTTGTGTCAGCGATTGCAAGTTAAAAAAACGCTGCGACCAGTCGAAGCAGAATTCTAAACTCAATGCCCCCAACTCCAACTTCTGATACTTGAGAATTGATTCAACAATTTTGTAGCCTAAAGAACTCATTGAAGACTTTAAGTCAGAAGGATTGATAACACGCATGGCGCTTAAAGAAAAACCGACTCCGCCTCGTTCTCGCTTAATTGCAAACATTTTGTTAGCCGTATCGGGAGCATTTCTGCTCATCAATCTGTTTTTACCCAACTTGTTAGGTGCTCAAGTCCCGGCTGTGCCGTATAGCTTGTTCATTCACCAAGTCCAGGAAGGAGAGGTCAGCCAAGTCTCAGTCGGTCAAAATCAAATTCGGTATCAACTAAAAACAGAAGATGGCACTCCAGGGCAAGTGTTTTCTACAACTCCGATTTTTGACTTAGAGTTACCTAAACTTTTAGAACAAAAAGGGGTCGAGTTTGCGGCGACACCACCCGCGAGAAATGGTTGGTTTACTAGTCTACTCGGTTGGGTGATTCCGCCACTGATTTTTGTAGCAATTTGGCAGTTCTTTCTAGCGCGGGGTGCTAATAATCCCCAGGGAGCACTGTCGATCGGAAAAAGCAAAGCGAAGGTTTACGTTGAAGGTGAATCAGAAAAGATTACGTTTACCGATGTTGCAGGAGTCGAAGAAGCAAAAACCGAGTTAGTTGAAATCGTCGATTTTCTCAAGACTCCCGCACGATATACAGCAATTGGTGCAAAGATTCCGAAAGGTGTCTTATTAGTAGGTCCTCCGGGAACTGGAAAGACACTGCTGGCGAAAGCGGTAGCAGGTGAAGCAGGGGTTCCATTCTTCAGTATTTCAGGATCTGAATTTGTCGAACTGTTTGTTGGGGTCGGTTCTTCGCGGGTTCGAGACTTGTTTGATCAAGCGAAAAAGCAGGCTCCGTGTATTGTGTTTATTGATGAACTCGATGCGATCGGTAGATCTCGCAGCAGTGGCGGATTTTATGGCGGGAATGATGAACGCGAACAAACGCTGAATCAATTGCTGACCGAAATGGATGGATTTGCGGCGACCGATGCCACAGTGATTGTGTTAGCAGCAACCAACCGCCCCGAAGTTTTGGATCAAGCGCTGTTACGTCCGGGTCGGTTCGATCGGCAAGTGTTAGTTGATCGTCCAGATCTTTCGGGTCGCGATGCGATTCTGAGAATTCACGCTCAGAAAGTGAAGCTTGGTCCGGATGTAGACTTAAAAGCGATTGCAACTCGTACTCCGGGATTTGCGGGAGCTGATCTTGCGAATTTGGTCAATGAAGCTGCACTGTTAGCGGCGCGAAATCAGCGTCAGACTGTCGCTCAAGAAGACTTTGCAGAAGCGATCGAGCGTGTTGTTGCTGGACTTGAGAAAAAGAGTCGGGTGCTCAACGAAACCGAGAAGAAGATTGTGGCATATCACGAAGTGGGTCATGCCTTAGTTGGAGCTTTAACGGGTGGAAGTGGTCAAGTTGAGAAAATTTCGATCGTGCCGCGCGGAATGGCAGCACTCGGCTATACCTTACAGCTTCCGACAGAAGATCGCTTTTTGATGAACGAAGCTGAACTGCGAGGTCAAATTGCTACGCTATTAGGAGGACGATCGGCGGAAGAAGTCATTTTTGGCAGCATTACGACGGGTGCTTCTAACGATCTGCAACGGGCAACCGATTTAGCGGAGCGGATGGTTACGACCTACGGCATGAGTAAAGTACTGGGTCCATTGGCGTATCAGCAAGGGCAGCAGGCGATGTTCTTAGATAATGCGCCCAATCCTCGACGGATGGTGAGCGACGATACGGCAAAGGCGATCGATATCGAAGTTAAAGAGATTGTGGAAACCGCGCACGAACACGCCCTCGCAATTCTGCGTCAGAATCAAGATTTGCTGGAAACGATTGCGACTCAACTGCTGGAAACCGAAGTGATTGAGGGCGATAAATTACGCGGTTTATTAGGCAAGGTGCAGTCTCCAAACCAAACAACTGCACCACAAGAAGTCGCTGTTTGAATTCCATCGCTTCTACTTTAACCTGAGTTCGGGATAAGGAATGGGACAAGAAAGGGGCAAACTCGATAGGCTGAAATTGCTAAAAATCCCGCCCAATTTGCCCTCATGTCTAGTCTAGAAGAACTCTTTTGC
>NZ_JAMPLL010000051.1:0-19430 GCF_039962495.1 Leptolyngbya sp. AS-A5
GCAAAAGAGTTCTTCTAGACTAGACATGAGGGCAAATTGGGCGGGATTTTTAGCAATTTCAGCCTATCGAGTTTGCCCCTTTCTTGTCCCATTCCTTATCCCGAACTCAGGTTAGATTAAGGTTTCGCGCAAGGCTTGGGCGGCATCGATCGATAAGAAAGTCGCGAGGAGAAAGTAAACGCCACGAAACCGAGAATCACCGAAAAAGGTTTGCACGATGAAAAATGCGGCGATTTTGTCGTGTCGGAAATATCATTCTTTCTGAATTTCGCCTTCAAACAGCAACGATCATGATTGAAACGAGAAACTTGGTGTTTGAAGGGCGATCGTTTGAGTTTAGAGAACGATTGTTTGCGTTCAGAGGACGATCGTTGCTGTTTGGAAGACGATCGTTTCGCTTCAGAGAACGATTGTTTGCGTTCAGAGGACGATCGTTGCTGTTTGGAAGACGATCGTTTCGCTTCAGAGCACGATCGTTTGCCCTTGAAACGCGAATCTTGGAGTTTGGAAGACGATCGTTTCGCTTCAGAGCACGACCGTTGGTGTCGCGTCTCTCAATCAACCAAACTCTTACGCAATTTTGGTGAAACGAAGGTGCGGTAGCTTCGCTTCACGCAGTGTTCGCTGATTGCGTTGACACATCTACTGCATATCAGATTGTTCAAGTGCCCTACTTCACCAAAATTGCGTAAGAGTCGCAAAGAGCCCACTCATTGCAGACCTATTAATCTTCTCAAAGTCCCTCAGAATGGGGGATTTAGGGGGCAATCAGTCGCTCAAACCGAAGCCAAGATTCATGTCTACTTAGAACTTTGCCGTAATCCGCTTCATTGCTTCAACGACATTTTCCCGGCTATTAAACGCAGAAATGCGGAAATATCCTTCCCCTGCTGCACCAAATCCCGATCCAGGCGTACCCACCACATTGCAGACATTCAGCAACTTATCGAAGAAATCCCAACTCGATAAGCCATTCGGCGTTTTCACCCAGACATAAGGTGCATTCACACCGCCATAAACAGAAAGACCCGCTTTGGTCAGTTCTTCGCGAATGATCTTGGCATTTTCCAAATAGAAATTCACCAATGTCTTGATCTGTGCCTGTCCTTCCTCGGAATAAACCGCTTCCGCGCCTCGCTGAACAATGTAAGACACGCCGTTAAATTTAGTCGATTGGCGACGATTCCACAGCTTCCACAATTCCACATCTGAACCATCAGCAGCTTTTGCCGTTAGCGTCTTCGGCACAACCGTCAGCGCACAGCGCGTCCCGGTGAAGCCAGCATTTTTAGAGAACGATCGAAACTCGATCGCACAATTCCGCGCCCCTTCAATCTCATAGATCGATCGCGGCAAGCTTTCATCGGTGACATACGCTTCATACGCTGCATCGAAGAAGATGATCGTGCCGTTTGCCTTCGCGTAATCCACCCAAGCCTTCAAATACTCTTTAGTTGCAACTGCACCTGTAGGATTGTTCGGGAAACAGAGATAAACCAAATCAACTTTCTGCGAGGGAATCTCAGCCGTGAAGTTGTTTTCCGCAGAAATTGGTAGATAAACTAATCCCGCATATTCGCCCCGATCGTTGGCTTCCCCGGTATTGCCTGCCATCACATTCGTATCGACATACACCGGATACACCGGATCAGTCACCGCGATCGTATTGTCGTGCCCAAAGATTTCCAAAATATTGCCTGTGTCACATTTCGAGCCATCCGACACAAAAATCTCAGAGGCATCAATCTCACAGCCTCGCGCCTGAAAATCATGTTTCGCAATCTTTTCCCTGAGCCACTCGTAACCCTGTTCAGGCCCATAACCCTTAAAGAGACTACGATCGCCCATGTCCTCAACCGCTTTGATCATCGCCTGACGACACGCTTCTGGTAGCGGTTCGGTCACATCCCCAATTCCCAAACGAATAATCGGAGCATCAGGATTTGCCTGCGCGAAAGCATTCACCCGCCGAGCAATTTCGGGGAATAAGTAACCTGCTTTCAGCTTCAAATAATTGTCGTTAACGGTTGCCATGTCGATTGAGTATGAATTGAGTGTGAATAAGGTCTGACTCACCATTATTCATCAGATTTCACATCAGATTTCACAGGGGCTTCAAATAATTCCACCAGAATCCTCTTCTCTTACTGGATCTGTTACAGTAAGTCCGATGTCATTTCTTTGACCTTGTTCTCACCCTTAGCGCAACGTATGGCGAACACCTTCTATTCATCGACGAATTCCTGGGTCAGCAAAGCACGATCGCAGCGCTCCTTCCGGGCGGTGATTCTATTCCTACTTGCCAGTGGCGTGATGAGCGTTTGTGGATTTCGCCTCGCCTATCTGCAACTGGTTGAAGGAAAAAACAACCGCCAGCTTGCTGAACAAAACCGCGTCCGATCGCTTTCCATCGTGGCTGATCGCGGAAATTTGATCGATCGCAAAGGCAAACCGATCGTCGTGAATCGCTTGTCGCGAGCCGTGTATCTCTATCCGCGTGAGCAAACCAAAGAACAATGGCAGGTATCGGCTCAGCGCATTAGCGAGTTATTAGAAATCCCGAAAGAAGACATTATCAAAAAGCTCGAAGAAGTGAAGTATCGATCGGTGTCCCCAGTGCGAATTCTGCGGGGACTTGATGAGAAGAAATTTATCGCGCTGCACGAAGTCGGGCAAATTCGCGGCTTAGAAGTTCAAGCAGAATCAACCCGCCAGTATCCTTATGGAAGCCTTGGTGCTCATGTTTTAGGCTACATCGGTGAAGCAACGCAAGAAGATCTTAAAGCAAATCCCCAATTTCCCAACGGAATGCTGGTCGGACAGATGGGCATTGAGCGGATTCAAGATGCGACATTGCGCGGCACCTGGGGCAGACGGCTGATTGAGGTGGATGCGGCAGGCAAAGAGTTAAAGATGCTCGGTGTGCAGCCGCCCGTTGCAGGAGCGCCGCTACAGTTAACGCTCGATGTCAAACTGCAACAAGCGGCTGAGAAAGCATTAGCCGGACGACGCGGCGCAGTTGTAGCGCTCGATGTGAAAACGGGTGCGGTTCTCGTCATGGCAAGCGGGCCGACCTTTGATCCGAATATTTTTACTCGCAAAATCAGCCAGAAGACCTGGGATGCACTGCAAAGCCAAGACCATCCTTTTCTCAACCGCGCTTTGCAAGGCTATCCACCAGGTAGCACCTTCAAAATTGTGACTGCAATGGCAGCGATGAAGTCCGGTCAATTTTCTGCAACTTCAATGTTGCCAACTTACAGCGCCATAAACATTGGCGGAACTCTCTTTCACGAACATGGTGATGCTAGCTACGGGACGATCGGGTTTCGGGATGCGTTAGCAGTCAGTAGTAATACGTTTTTCTATCAGCTTGGCATGGCGATCGGCCCTGAAGCGATTTCTGAGTGGGGTCAAAAATTCGGCGTTGGCACGACTTCTACCATGGGCTTAGATGGTGGCAGTCATGGCATCATTCCCACACCCAAACAGAAGGAGAAATTATTCAAAGAGCCGTGGTATGTCGGAGATACAGTCAGTACCTCGATCGGGCAAGGAATGGTACAGATGACTCCGCTAGAAATGTCAGTCATGGTTTCAACCGTGGCGAATGGAGGTAAGCGCATCAAGCCTCATTTACTCGCAAGTCAAACTTACCAACCGAATATGCAGCCCGAGTCGCTGGGGTTTGAGCCATCTGCTCTAAAAGTTCTGCAAGAAGGACTCACAGCCGTTGTGCAAGAAGGAACGGCACGCAGTCTTGGCGACGGCTCGATTCCGCTCACCGCCGGTAAAACGGGAACGGCAGAGGTTCAAGGACAGGAGGACAATTCGCTCTACGTGGGGTATGGGCCAGTCAGCAATCCTCAGATTGCGATCGCGGTTGTGGTTGAAAACGGCGGTTATGGAGCGACAGCCGCAGTACCGATCGCGCATGAAGTGTACAAAGCCTTTTTCGGAGCGGCGAAACCTGCTCCGAAAGCAGAATAAACTCAAAGATCGCGATCGCAAGGTAGGATCAATCAGTCGATTTGCGAATATCGCCCTGTGACCTACGTTCCCCTTCATCACAAATACCGTCCCCAAACGTTCTCGCAGCTTGTGGGTCAAGACGCGATCGCGACCACCCTGTCAAATGCGCTGAAGCAAAACCGGATTGCGCCTGCCTATCTCTTCACGGGTGCACGCGGAACCGGTAAAACTTCTAGCGCCCGAATCTTTGCAAAATCACTCAATTGTATTTCGACGAATGCACCAACTGACAAGCCTTGTGGCGTTTGTCAGACCTGTCAGGAGATTACTAAAGGTAATGCCCTAGATGTCATTGAGATTGACGCTGCAAGTAATACCGGAGTTGATAATATTCGTGAGCTTATCGAACGCGCTCAATTTGCTCCTGTGCAATGCAGATATAAGACTTATGTGATCGACGAAGTTCATATGTTAAGTAATGCTTCGTTCAATGCTTTATTGAAAACTTTAGAAGAACCCCCGGAACAAGTTGTTTTCATTTTAGCGACCACTGATCCGCAAAGAGTTTTACCGACCATTATCTCTCGCTGTCAACGGTTCGATTTTCGGCGGATTCCGATCGACGATATGACCCAACACCTCACGATGATCGCCGAGAAAGAAGGAATTGCGATCGCAGAGGATGCCCTCTATCTAATTGCTCAAATCTCTCAAGGTGGCTTACGCGATGCCGAAAGCTTGCTTGATCAACTGAGCCTTTTATCCGGTGATATTACCGTTGAACGCGTTTGGGATTTAGTGGGTGCAGTTCCAGAGCGCGATCTAATGGCGCTAGTTGAAGCGATCGCTCAAAACCAGCCAGAAACCGTTCTTGATACCACTCGCCGCTTGATGGATCGCGGACGGGAGCCTTTAATTGTGCTGCAAAATTTAGCCAGCTTCTATCGTGATTTATTGATTGCAAAAACGGCTCCCGATCGCGGAGATTTAGTTGCGCTTACGTCTCCAACTTGGGTGCAGCTTTGCGAGTTTGCAAAAGGAGTCTCGATCGGAACAATCCTCGCTGGACAACAACGCCTCAAGGAAAGCGAACTGCAATTAAAAAACTCTACTCAGCCTCGTCTCTGGCTAGAAGTAACATTAATGGGACTATTGCCTTCTGCAGTCACAACCGAATCGACTCAACCGATTGCTGCTCAACCGATTGCTGCTCAACCGATTGTTGCTCAACCGATTGCTGCTCAACCGATCGCAAAACCTGTCCAAACGATTGCCCCACCGATTCCAGAACCGATTAAGCCTCCTGTTCCGGCAACGACTCCGGAGCCAATACCAAAACCGATACAAGAGTCACCAGACAGTGATCTAACGGATCTGGAGCAACTCTGGCAAACGATCATCAGTAATTTACAACCTTTGGGAACGCAAGCCCTGTTAAAACAACAGGGAAGCTTACTTTCGTTTGATGGAGAAGTGGCTCAAATTGGTGTAGCTCAAAAACTCTTAGGATTGGCACAAGGACGATCGAAAAACATTGCTGCCGCGCTCACCAAAACTTTTGGAAAAGAAATCAAGTTCAGCTTGGTGGTCGCACCGACGACTGCTGTAACATCCCCAACGCCCCCTCCTGCACCTTCACCCACCGAACCTTCAGAACCCGCTCTGCCTCCATTCTCCAATCCCACTCCACCTGTTACGACCAACCCCGAACCCCACTCCGAATCTACTTCCGAAGAACCTCCCCAGCCCTCTTACAAACGCTCAGATTGGGAAGACGATGAAGTTGCTCGTGCGGCAAGAACATTAGCGGAAGCATTCAATGGGTCTGTGGTTGATGCAGACGAGGCTGAGATTGAAGCGATCGGCACCCCAGACGAGATTCCAGAACTAGAAGACGCGATCGACGACGAAGATGATACAGAGTTCTAAAAACACCTGAGTTCGATGACCCTCATAGAACCATTAAAAACGATCCCCGACCCCCGATGCCACCGAGGACAACGGCATGAATTGTGGTTAACTCGAACTCAGGTTAGTTGGGGCTTGAGTGCGTCAGCGGTGTGTCGGTTGATTCAACGGGTGGAAACGCTGCTGTTGGCATCAGGTAAGTTCCGCTTACCGGGCAAAAACAATTGCATCAGGACGCATACGCTTGGCAAGTGTGGGTCGTAGATGTGACCGAGAGCCAGATCGAACGCCCGAAAAAAACCAAAGAGCTTACCACAGTGGCAAAAAGCGAAAACACACGCTGAAAGCGCAAATGGTTGTCAACTAATACCACCGGACAAATTATCCGCACCGCCTTTGGCAAATGTTCGCTCTACTTTGACAGTTTGTCCCAGGTTTGAACAATAGACTGGAGGGATCTTGGAAGATTCTTTGTTTCTAAATCAATGTACTGCGTTGTCATTCCCATTCCTTGCAGAGTCGTGGTCGGATAGTCTGCGAAAGCGGCACTACTGAGATAGCGCAGATTGTGCAAATTGGGAAATCGTTGTGTTTGGAGCAATTGCTCAAATCGTTCAACTTCCGGTTGAGACAGCCGTTTCACAATCACCGGACGAGTCCGAATGTTCGGAGCGCTGACGTATTTCGTAATCACGCCCTCTTTAGTCAAGCTCAGCCGCGTCACTGTACCTGCAAGATCCCCCGAAACGATCGATTGAAATACCACAGTGTCCTCGATCAGCAGTTTGTTTTCTTCTGGAATAAACGAAGGCACTAATTCGCCTCGGCTACCACTTGCGGTTGAATTCTGAACGATGCGAGTTCCAGACTGATCGAGGTGATAGATCCAACTCCGTTCGCCATTAGTTACGATCGCTTGCCACCCAGGTATCGCGATCCTAGTACAAGCTTGCCGAGGTTTGAAGATGCCAAGACAACCATCCCAGGTCGTCGATCGGACTGCTGCAATCTTCAAGCGATCGACGGGGACTCGAACTTGTCGCGAAACCTTGTTCAACAAGCGTTGGCTGACTTCAATGGGTAAAGTTACCTCACTCGATCGTGGCTCTAAGCGAATGGTGTTGGCATTACTGTCTGTGCGGTAGGTTAAGTTGTTCTGTCCATCTGAGACTTCGACTCGCCAGCCTTCGACCAGTGCTTGGGCGCAGATTTCAGCCGCACCTCCTAAGCCGAGACAGCTATCCATCCAAGTCTGCTGATTGAAGCTCACAAGATTGACCGCACTCGGCTGAACGCCAAACTGTTGAGCGGCAGCTTGGCGAACCTTCTGTTCGACGGATTCCGGCAAGGCAGCAAGCTTTGGCGTGAGGGCAACCTCGAACAGCCGAGGAGCCGCAAATCCAGCTTGAATGGAAAGCCCAGCACTGGTACTGAGCATGAATCCAGCCAGCGCGATCGTCGTCATCTGATGCAACAAACGAGAATTCATAACAATTGAGAGTGTTAAGGACAGGTCTAACTTAGCTAGTCGAATGCTGAAGGACGATTGCTGTTTCTGAATTTGCTACAGCACTCACAATTCGTTACTCAACGTGTCGCAGGTGACGTGCGCTCGGCGAGGTGTTACCAGAGTTTGATTCGCTTTCATTACCTGCGAGCATTACATGATCTCCCTCTAAAGGTTCAAGAACTCTGCAAGTAGGGATACCTCAAGAGTTGGAGGAAAAGATGAGCTTCAGTCTCTAGGCTGGTTGGTGTGACAGGTGAGCGCGATCGATAACTATCAATTCTTTTCAAAATATAAGTAGCTGGAGGAACGATGCCAAATGCTACAGATACAAACCTCGTCGATGCTGTAAGTCAAGCGGCTTGTCCACTAACAGGCACAACCTCAGATTATGATTCTCTGATGGATCTAATTGGGGATGCACGTTTGGTGTTGATAGGTGAAGCAACGCATGGAACTCATGAGTTCTATCAACAGCGAGCAGAAATCACGAAACGATTGATTCAAGACAAAGGCTTCACTGCTGTTGCCGTTGAAGCGGACTTTCCAGATGCTTATCGAGTGAACCGCTATGTACGGGGAGTGAATCTCGATCCGACTCCTGAAGCCGCATTACGAGGGCTTCAACAATTTCCAACTTGGATGTGGCGCAATGTTGATGTCGTCGCTTTCGTCGGCTGGTTGCGTCAGCATAACGATGCCCTCACTCTAAGCCAATCCAAGGTTGGCTTCTATGGCTTAGATTTGTACAGTCTGTATCGCTCGATCGCAGCCGTGCTGGATTACCTTGATCGCGTTGACCCAGAAGCGGCAAAACGGGCACGCGATCGCTATGCTTGCTTAGACCACTTTGCTGAAGATGCTAAAGACTATGGTTACGCGGTCACCTTTGGCTTCGGTGAATCTTGTCAAGAAAAAGTCGTGAATCAGTTAACGGAGTTACAACAACAATTGGGCTATACCCAACAAGAGGGTCAGGTTGCAGCGGATGAATTCTTCTATGCAGAACAAAACGCTCGTTTGGTAAAAGATGCCGAAGCCTACTATCGCTCGATGTTTGAGGGGCAGGTATCGTCCTGGAATGTGCGCGATCGTCACATGGCTGATAGCTTGGATAATTTAGTTGAATATCTCGATCGCCAAGGAAATGAGTCTAAAGTCGTCGTTTGGGCGCACAACTCTCATTTAGGAGATGCACGGGCAACTGATATGAGCAAAGCTGGAGAGTGGAACCTCGGTCAACTCGTGCGCGAAAAATATGGACAGGATGCTGTCTTGATCGGATTCAGCACTTATACCGGAACCGTGACCGCTGCCGCTCACTGGAATGAACTTCCGCAGTTAAAGCGAGTTTGCCCAAGTTTACCCGGTAGCTACGAGGCACTCTTTCACGAGACTGGACTTCCTCAATTTTGGATTAATCTGCAAGCTGAAAATTTAGCAGTTGCAGGATTGCGGGAGCGGCGATTAGAGCGAGCAATCGGTGTGATTTATCGTCCTGAAACGGAACGCGAGAGCCACTACTTCTATGCGTCGCTGCCTCAACAGTTCGATGTCATGATTCACATTGATGACACTCGTGGGGTCGAACCGATCGATCGTACCGTTGAATCGATGACCGACGAAGTACCAGAAACCTTTCCCTCTGCCCTTTAACCAATCACGGAGGATAGTATGACTGAGAAAAAGTTAGCGAATGAAATTGCGATCGTCACGGGTTCTGATTCTGGGATTGGACAGGCAACCGCGATCGCCTTTGCCCGTGAGGGTGCAGATGTTGCTGTGACCTATCTTGAAGATCAGCAGGGAGCTGAGCATACCGTGCAACGGATCGAAGAAGCCGGACAAAAAGCAATTCTCGTGCAACTCGATCAAAGCAAGCCGGAAAGCGTAGAGCAGCTATTTCAAACCGTGAAAGATAAGTTAGGTACCCCAACCGTTCTTGTGAATAATGCTGCCACCTCGTCTGCAAACACTCCAGTGAGCGAGATGTCGTTCGAGGCTTGGGATCATGCGATTAAGACGAATCTGTATGGTCCTTTCCTTTGCTGTCAACAGTTTATCCGTGCGATCAAGGGGGTTGACAAGCGGGGTGTGATTATCAATATTTCTAGCGTGCATGAAGAAATCCCCAATCCTGGAACCGCAGATTACTGTGCGGCGAAAGGTGGGTTGCGTAATCTCACACGGGTTCTAGCTTTAGAATTGGCAGACCAGCCGATCAATGTGAATAACATTGCGCCTGGAATGATTTTGACTCCGATGAACCAATCTGCGCTGGATGACCCTGAAGCTTGGAAGCAACAGGTACAGCACATTCCGTTGAAACGAGCAGGGGAACCCCAAGAGATTGCTCATGCAGCCGTATTTCTAGCATCGAAAGATGGGAGATACATTCACGGAACGACATTGTTTGTTGATGGTGGATTAATGCAAAATATCGGTCAAGGAGCTTGAAGGTGGGCTAAGGCTTCAAATAAAGCCTTAACCTCTGTTGTGTTTACTCGACAGTCTGGGAGGGTTGGCTCTCAGTCTCCGGCTGCTCGGTTGAATCAGCAGAAGTTGTAGCGACCCCAGCAGCTTCGACATCAAGATAAGAAGCTTGAATCTCTTCATCACCGGGAGAAGCACTCAATTCGTCTTGAGGAAGCTGCTCAACGCCAAGGGATTCATCTTCTTTTAGGTTCGGTTGCGGGTTGGACATTGTTCTACTCCAATAGAGATTATCAAAACAACTGTAATTAATGAGGTATGACTGATTGAGTGGTGAACCATTGCATTGCTTCATAAGCGATCGCACTAGGAACCGTATGCGAACCGTCAAATTCTCGGTAAAGCACGTCGTAGCCTGCTTGTTGTAGTCGTGGCACAATCCGACGACTGCATTGATCAATCGGCAACACTGTATCGCCTTTGCCGTGAGACACAAAGCATCGGGGTTGTCCGACTTGAGTTGCGGGTGCTATAAATCCAGGCGAGAAAGCAAGGATATCAGTAAACAAATCCCCATTGGTAACGCCTACGGAAAGGGCATAGGATGCTCCATCTGAGAAACCTGCGATCGCGATTTGATTCGGGTTAATCGAATAACAAGAAAACGTCTGTGACAATGCTTGATCAATAAAGGCAATGTCAGAACCATAATGACTGAGAATCACATCCCAAGTTTGCTCACGTGAGTCGATCGCTAACACGATCGCGCTCAATTGCTCTGCCCATTGCTGAATGATGCTGAGTCCATTTTCCGCATTGCCTCCTGCACCATGTAGCATCAGCACGAGAGGATTAGAAGAATCTGCTCGATAAGCTGTAGGAACATAAAGTAACCCATCTCGCTTACCTGCTAATTTGAGCGGATGCAGCCCAGGAGAGCCAGATCCTTTCGGCTGTATCGAACGAGCGCGTAATCGCCCTGCTGCGGCTGAACTTGATTGCTTCAGAAGTTTAGAGTTGATTCGCGGCATAATTTCAATTACCGTTATTCTGCGCTGGGAGCATCCGTTGTGAGAGACAAGTTGCCTTCGTCATCAAGCTGCGTCAGATCGACTGGATAATTTCCTGTTGTTGTAAATTGTTTCGCTTCGGTCGGATCATCGGTATCCTGATCGCCGGAAAAGTTGCTTGCGACAGGTTCGTTGCTCGAATCATCGAGTTGGGGATCGACTTGGGCGTTTGCATCGAGTAATGCACTTCCACCTGCAGCATGGGTCTGTCCTGAGATCGTTTGTTGCGCTTCTAGTGCTGCTTGGTTGGGAGTTGCGCCTTGGTTTGCCATTGATTGGTCGTTCATGGTTTGAAGTGTTTTAGTGTTGCAGTTTGTTTCGTAGAGTCAGCATTGATCGCACTGTCAGAAATTTTCACCAGCACAGGGATTGATCGAGTATCTGATAACAGGCTTTCATGCTAAGAATTGCTGTAAGCTCAACCGTCTATCCAATGCCATATTTATGATTACTTTGAAATAACAAGCGATCGAAGAAATGAGAGCTTGTTCAATGAAACAATCAGTTCGCTTCAATCTAGAACAGAATGTTACTCCTATGGTAAAGATGACATCTGCAAGCAATCATTACGCTAGTAAATTGTGGTGAACTAACTGAACAGATATCACGAACAAACGTGAGATTGAGAGAAAATGAAGACTGGGAAACCTGTGATTATCGTACACGGAGGAGTGAAGTGCGATCGACACGCTGATCAGTCGTGTAGAGGAAGGAGCAGGATGTATTTTAATAGATCGTCAAGGGCGTATCGGGTGGGCGCACAACTCTCAAGATATGGCGGTTGCTTATAGTTGCTTGTATGAGTGAGGATTTAGCGCAACCTGCTATCTTTACCCGTAAGGAGCAAACTTCGGTCATTCCAGTCTAAAATCTAATATGTTTTCTCAGCATCCTTTTTTTCAAGGAAATTCGTTTTCTGATTTGTTTGCTCAAGACATGCAGGTCGATCGCGATCGTGGTTGCATCGACTAAATCCCGCAGTTGGTTGAGTGCCATCAGGATTGTTAATAAGCGATCGAAGGTTGCTAGATCCTGTTGAAATTTCTCGGTATCAAAGGAGCGGGGTAGGAAGTCGGATTTCTGTTGGATGACTTCTAGAACTTTGCCAGCAAAGATGCGGTTTTTGTTGCCCATGCCTAACATTGATTTTCGTTCTTCTGCGCTGAGGTCGCGTAAGAAGGGGAGGAGAACGTTGATCTGAGTGATCAGGTTGAGAATGGTATCTCGATCGCTTTGGCTCAGAAGTTCAGCACCCGTGGAGCTAGAAGCATCAGAGGGGAAAAGGAGGGCAGAATGGTTTGAGGGGCACTGTTGCCGTTGCTCGTGCCATTGCCGTTTGTTTTGATTCATCAAGGTATCGATGCACGCTGTTGCATCTACTAAACATGCTCCTAGCGTTTCCGTGTTGAAGAGTGGGATTTGCAAGGAGCAGGTTATTTTTTGGAGAGGGGTGTGATCGCTGGAAAATAACGGTTCGCTTCACCCGCTGCTAGTAACTTTTCGGACTCAATCAACTATCTCGATACGATCGGTGTGCAAGCACATTGTTATAGGGCGCTTCTACTCAATTTTGGATTGCTTCCAGTGCTTCATTTCCTCATCAATAAAGTGATTAACTAAATCCCGATACATTTTTTCAATTGCATCTGCATTTAATCCTTCCTCTTCTGCCCAGACTCGACGCTGCCCTAACATTGCGTTAAAGCGTTCAGGTGCTTTAACGGTAGTTTTACTCGTCTTGAATTTAGAGGCAGCCTTGACGTATGCGAAACGCTGACCAAGTAGAGCAACAACTTGACGATCTAACCGATCAATTTCGGCTCGAATATCCGCCATATTTTCACATTGATTAGGTGTCTTCATAGTGTGCAAAGCTGAGTGATGGGGCTAGTTTTCAACTTGAGTCAAGGGTTCACATAATACTGGAAAATTCGTTTGCGTCTTGAAAACTACTTCAACCCACAAACTCAGCCTTCATAAAGTTCGGGGCATTATGACAAAGCAAGCAGCGATAAATTCTTATCTGCATAAAATATTTTGATCACTTCAAAGTTCTGACGTAGCAAATTCTCAACTTGCAATGTTGAACAGTTTCCCAAGCGAAGCCAAATAACTTTCGGTGGATTGCCAAATACTAAGCTCAAATCGTGCATATCTGCATCTTTTGAGACAATCATCAAATCGTTGTCTTTTGCATAATTCCAAACGATTGGATCGCTTGTTGCCTTCATACCCACATCTCGAACGTGAAGCGAATTTGGGAAAAGATTGCCCAGACGGCTCGGCAACTTTGACAACAAGTTCTCATCGAAAAGTAATCTCATGCAGAGAATGGAGAAATCATCAACCGACGCTCACGGTCAGCAGCATAAGCGATACAGGCTTTTAAGTCTTCTCGCGTTAGATCGGGAAAATCGTCAAGAATTTCTGCTTCAGTCATCTCGGAAGCTAAGTACTCCAGCACTTCATAGACTGTAATTCTTAAACCACGCACACAGGGTTTCCCACCCCGTTTATCAGGTTCAATTGTGATGAAGTTTTGGTAGTTCATCGTTAAAATCACCTTCATTAAGTAGCCCTATCATAAGGCTTCGTCAGTCACAACCAGCACCAACAGATATTTCTTAAGCTACTGCCCCCACTAATAGACTGAGCCGCATAACGATTATGTTCAGTGGCAGCGAAGGAACTAAAACGATAGACAAAGAAACTTTCAACTGTCCGCTGCAACGCGATCGTTAGGTGGCTGACAGTGCATCACTGGAGTCTCCACTATCTTGAATGGCTCCCCAAGGGAGATTTGAATACTCATTCTTAATCTTTTCCAATTCTTCCAGTGTTTGTAGGAAGAACTGCTTGATTGCTGCTATGTGATCTTCCTCAGAAAGAAAATCTTGCAAACTTTTTTCTCGAGCGATACCTGACCAAGCCTTTGCGTCATTCAGCCCATATCCTTGCCAATTGTACTGTTTATAAATATCCTTCATGGCGTCAATAATTTCTATTCGGCGATTAGAGCTAGGAGCTACTTCGAGCATAAGACGGACGGTTGGATAATCAGTCAGGCTTGATGTTTTGAGTATAAAACCTAGACCACACCACCATTTTCCACTTGGCATATCAGCAGTCATCAAATATCGTCCATGCAATTGCATTTGAGTGAGTGCAGCATTCTGTCGTTTGATTGCCCCTAAAACTTTCTCAAAGCGCTGGCTCACCTCTCCCCACATTGCTTCCTCCATCAGTTTTAGTGATTTTGTGAAATTTGCTAACGCAATTACATCAATAGATGAAAACTGATTATTGTGTGCCATTTGATGTTCATTCATAAATTCAATAACTTCTTGGACAAGTATTGTGCCTGTGTAAGATTGAAGAAATCGGTGAAATTGATGCCATCGTAACTGCTTAAAGTGAACAATGGAATCAGGAATGTTTTTAAAGATAACTGTTTTATCTTTCGGCTCAAAGTCACGAGTGATGTACAAAAGTATTTTTTTGTGGAAGCCTGGAAGTTTATGCAAGATCTCTGCATACCTGGAGAGTTGTTCGTAGCCTTCCTGAGAGGCAATTTTACTTTCAATAAAGATGAGACTACTACTTCTGTTATCTACCAGCTCGATTAAGAGATCGGGGCGACCACCTAAAAGATGTCCATCAAGGGGTTCAAACTCCCTCTGTGTTGAAATATGCACATCCAGATAAGTATTTGTGTCAAGCAAATTTAGATCTTCGAGCCAAGCATATAGAATTTCTTGGTTCTTACTGAAGAGATAAGCAACTAGTTCTGTGAAGAAATCCTCTAGTGGAATACTGCCAGTATTGAGATGTAGGAGCCGACTAAACAGTGACATATTTACTCACTTGTTTTTATGTTCCCAAGAGGCAGCCATTTGTACCGCCCTTAACCAAGAACCTAAGCCAACTAACTCATTTTTAGACAGATTCGACCCGACTTACTCTGTCTAATCTCCCGAATTGGGATCCTAAGAAGATGAAGATTCACATAACACTCTGGAGCAGCATATTACCCAGACGAAAACTCTGTTTAACACCCCAAATTGGATGATTAGGCAGACAACAATCTGTCTAACACTCCAAATCAGGACGTTATCTAGACGGAAATCTGTATATCATCCTGAAAAAGGACTTTATCCAGACTAAGATTCTGTATATCATGCCGAAATAAGTTTTATACAGAATCTACGTCCGTATAATATCCCTCGGTTTAACGCACTTTACTTACTTCTTCAAGAAATATTTATCATTGACATTTCAGCGCACTCCACTCACGCAAGCTTCACTCCACTGGAAGTGTTCGCGCTCCCTTCACCTCCCAAAGCTCACCCCTGACCTCTCAAAGCTGACGCACGAGCTTCCAGAGCTAACCCGCGATCGCTCAAAGCTGACGCATGAGCTTCCGAGGTTCACCCCTTGAGCTTCCAGAGCCGATCGTTGAGCTTCCCAAGCTGACGCATGAGCCTCCAAAGCTCGATCGAGGAAAAATACTGTTCGATCAGATCCGCCATTCGATACAAGCATGTTGTCATATAGCTCGCCAAGATTAAGCTGTGCTTCGTAGGAAGGTGATGCGATGGCTACGATCGAGGTCTTAACTCAAATCTCTGATGTCATCTGGGAAATCCCTACGTCCTACAAAGACGGGATGCGAGTTCCGGCTCGGCTTTATGGGACAGAGAAATTGATTCGAGAACTCGATGATGCCGTTTACGATCAGATTACGAATGTCGCAACGCTTCCGGGAATCACCAAATATGCACTCTGTATGCCTGATGGTCATTTTGGCTATGGCTTTCCGATCGGGGGCGTTGCTGCAATGGACATTGAGCAAGGGGGTGTCATTTCTCCGGGCGGTATCGGGTTTGACATTAATTGCGGAATGCGGTTAGTAACCACGAACTTAACGTATAAAGACGTGAAGCCGCATCTGAAGGAACTCGTCGATAAGCTGTACGATCGCGTTCCGGCAGGAGTCGGTAGCACTGGTTTTGTCAAACTCTCGCGCAACGACTTTCGCAAGGTGGTAGAGCAAGGAGCGCAATGGTGCATCAACAATGGGTATGGTTGGGAAGATGACCTGGAATTCATGGAAGAACAAGGGTGTATCAAGGGAGCCGATGCCAGCAAGATCAGTGAGAAAGCTATCGATCGGGGGTTTCATCAAATCGGAACATTAGGATCGGGCAATCACTATCTTGAAATTCAAGTTGCCAAGCGAGAAAACATTTTTGATAAAGCATTGGCAAAGCAGATGGGGATTACCAAACCGGATCAAGTGGTGATCATGTTTCACTGTGGTAGCCGAGGCTTTGGACATCAGGTTGCAACCGATTATTTGCAGCGATTTCTTAAAGTGATGGATAGCAAGTATGGGATTAAGGTTCTCGATCGAGAGCTCGCCTGTGCGCCGTTTGACTCTCCCGAAGGACAAGCCTATTTTGCCGCGATGAAGTGCGGTATCAATATGTCCTTTGCCAATCGCCAAGTCATTTTGCATCGCATTCGAGAAGTGTTTTCGCAAGTGTTTGGGCAATCGGCAGAAGATTTGGGAATGCAGCTTGTGTATGATGTGTCTCACAACACTGCGAAGTTAGAAAAACATATTGTGGATGGCAAGGAGCGATCGCTGCTCGTTCACCGCAAAGGAGCCACTCGCGCGTTTGCTCCCGAAATGGCTGACCTGCCAGAACGCTACAAAGAAACCGGACAGCCTGTGATCATTGGGGGCAGCATGGAAACTGGCTCATACTTGCTTACCGGAGTTGCGACAGGCGATCAAACCTTTTACAGTACAGCTCACGGTAGCGGACGCACGATGAGCCGCACCAAAGCCCGTAAAACATGGCGCGGAGATGCACTACAGAAACAAATGCAGCAACGAGGGATTTATGTTCGGAGTACATCCTACACAGGGCTAGCAGAAGAAGCAGGCGGTGCTTACAAAGATGTCGATGAAGTGATCGAAGCAGCAGAACTGGCAGGCATTAGTCAACGAGTCGCGAAGTTAACGCCGATCGGCAATATCAAGGGGTGAACTATGACAGCACGTACACCCCTCACAGTTGTTACGGGACCTTTGGGCAGCGGCAAAACTACCCTGTTGCGACACATTCTGAGTGTGATGCCGCGAAAGTTGGCAATTTTGATGAACGAGTTTGGGGAGATTGCGATCGACACCAAAATCCTTCAAGGCAAAAACGTTGAAATGGCAGACTTAGGTGGCGGTTGCGTTTGTTGTTCGCTCTTGGGTGAATTTGAAGCGGCAGTCGATGAAATTATTGCAACGGTCAATCCGGATCAGATCATTGTGGAAACAACGGGCGTAGCAGAACCCGATGCATTAGTGTTTGATATTCAAGAAAGCTTGCCTCAAGTGCGGCTCGATGGAGTTGTCACTGTGATGGATGCTGATGGTCTAGTGGCATATCCTCAAATTGGGCATACCTCTCGGATTCAAATTGAATCGGCTGATCTCATTCTGTTGAACAAGGTTGATTTGGTGACTGAAACTGAGTTAGAAACAGTCATCCATAAACTTCAGTCATTCAATGAAGTGGCATTTATTGTTTCCACTGTTCGATGCCACGTTGATTTGGATCTATTGTTTGGCATTGGTCGAGAACGCTTACAACCTGCTCCACACCATCAACATCAGCTAGAGTTTGAATCGTTTAGTTACAGCGCCCAATCGGTTTACGATCGCGCTTGTTTTGAAACCTTTGCCGATTCTATGAACTCAACGATCTATCGAGCAAAAGGATTCATTCAACTTCCGGAGGGTACGCATCTCTTCAATTTTGTGGCGGGGCGCTGGGATTTAGAGTTGTTTGATGCTCCCGCAACAGAACTGGTCTTTATTGGCAAGCAAGTGCGTCAGCTTCAATCTAACATTTGCGATCGCCTGCAAGCTTGTGAACGATCGTCAGGAGAATAGCCCCATGCCTTACGAATTTCTAGAGGAAGTTGCAACGGCAGATATTGCCTTCCATGCCTGGGGAGCCGATCTAGAGGAAGTCTTCAAAGCGGCTGGGGATGCGGTGATCAATACAATGATTGAAAATTTAGATGCGATCGTACTTACCGAAACGCGCCTGTTCAAGCTAGAGGATGACGCGCTCGATTTATTGTTATTCAACTTTCTCCAAGAGTTTGTTTACTACAAGGATAGCGAACTACTTTTACTGAGGGCGCAACAAATTCAGATCAAAGAACAAGCAGCAATCTATCATCTCACTGCAACAACGCAAGGCGAACGGTTAGATCGCGATCGCCATCACCAGCGAGTGGATGTCAAAGCTGTCACACTCCATCAATTTGAACTAAAAAAGACCGACACGGGTTGGTCAGCACAAGTCATTCTAGATATCTAACATGCTACAGATTGATGGTTCCTATGGAGAAGGCGGCGGACAAATCCTGCGAACAAGCCTCAGTTTAGCGGCGATTACGGGACAAGCGATTCGCATTGATCGCGTTCGGGCACGACGGGCAAAACCCGGACTCGCGATTCAACATCTCACCGCAGTCAGGGCAGCAGCAGCGCTCTGCCAGGCAGAAATCACAGGCGATAGGGTTGGCTCCACTCAACTAGAATTTATCCCGACGCAATCGGTCCAAGCCGGAAATTATACCTTTGATGTGGCTGAAACCCTTGGAACTGGATCTGCTGGAGCCGTAACGCTGATTCTGCAAACCGTTTTACTTCCCCTAGCACTCACAACAGGTACATCAACCGTGGCCTTGAGAGGTGGAACGTTCATCCCCTTCAGTCCACCCGCTTCGTACATCGAGCAAGTGTATTTGCCCACCTTGCAGCGTATGGGAGTTCAGGCAGAGGTAGAAATCCTGGCTTGGGGCTGGTATCCACGCGGAGGGGGTGAAATCCAATTACGAGTGAGCGGCAATGGTGGTAGTGTTGGTTCGCTTCACCCGATTCAATTACTAGAGCGCGGATCTCTACAACAGATTAAAGGATTAGCGATCGTGACCGAACTCCCGTCTCACATTCCCCAGCGGATAGCGAGTCGTGCGGAAAACTTGTTAGCGGAAGCCCAACTAAAAGCACAGGTAAAAGCACGACGACTCAAGGGCGTTGGTGCGGGTGCGGGTGTTTTTCTGACTGCCGAATATGCGCAAACAAGAGCAGGCTTTGGAGCCATTGGAAAACTTGGATTACCCGCCGAAGAAGTGGCAACGATCGCAGTTCAAGAATTTTTAGACTTTCACAAGACTGGAATGCCCGTTGATCTTCATCTAGCCGATCAATTGCTCTTACCTGCGGCGTTGGCATCGAGTTCTAGCCAGTATCGAGCCGCTCAAATCAGTCTGCATCTATCAACGAATGCTTGGGCGATCGAGCAATTTGGTCTAGCAAAAATCTCGATCGACCCAACAGAACACCAAATTAACCTGAGTTCGGGATAAGGAATGGGACAAGAAAGGGGCAAACTCGATAGGCTGAAATTGCTAAAAATCCCGCCCAATTTGCCCTCATGTCTAGTCTAGAAGAACTCTTTTGC
>NZ_JAMPLL010000052.1:0-17876 GCF_039962495.1 Leptolyngbya sp. AS-A5
CTTTGCGCCCGCCGCCTCTTGCCCGTTTTCGCACAGGCTTTGCCGCAATGCGACTGGCTTCATAGGCTTGCTCAAAACTGGGCAGCAAGGCATCGAAAGCGTTTCGATTCAGCTTGTCTATTATTACCTATTTCCCAACAAGCCTAATGCTCGTTATCTGCATGAACATGCCTATCAAAGAATTGTGTGGTATCGCTCCGAGTTGTGGAAAATTTCAACTTTGTTATGGACTGCGTTTGTCGGATTTTTAATAGCAGCTTGGCATGCAGTGTCAGTTATCAAAAGTAAGCACGGTTTAATTGCTGTCGCAGTCTTCTCGCTTGGAAGCTTAACAACCTGGCTTTATGAGCAATATTTAAGAACAATTTTTCCAGCAATAGAGTATTTCAATCAGCTTACTCAAAAGCGTGAAATTGAACTCTATAGGATAGCAAAGCTAGACACCTCGGAGGGATTTAGACACAGGACTGCGATTACGGTGTTTGGCGAGCTACAAAACCACCGCTACAGTTTCTATTCACTTTTATTTCGATGCTTGTATTAGCGATGGTATCTTTGGGTATCGCAATCAGTGGTTAAAAAGGTATCGATAGGTAATAATCGAGAAAAATACATTTCTAGTAAATAGTTATGACTGAGTTACTCGAACAAGCGATCACCCGATTAAAAACCCTGCCTCCTAACGATCAAAATGCGATCGCAACCCTGATTCTGGAAGAACTCGAAGATGATCAGCGGTGGGATGAATCGTTTGCACGCTCCCCGGATTTTCTGGCTAAACTTGCAGCTGAGGCAATGGCTGAATATCATGCGGGCAAAACTCAGGAATTAGATCCGGAAACATTGTGAAGTCTCGCACAACCGTTCAATTTCGTCCAATGTTTGCTGAACTACCAGAACAGATTCAGGAACAAACTCGCAAGACATATCGGCAATTCAAGCAAGATCCAGATATCCCAGTTTGCGGTTCAAGAAAGTTCATCCCAAACTGCCAATTTACTCTGCACGAATCAATTGGGACTATCGAGCAGTCGGTCAATTAGATGAAGATACGATAATCTGGTTCTGGGTCGGTTCTCATGCAGAATACGACATACTGCTCGATCAGCTGTAAACACGCCAGCTAACGTTGCCCATGCACCCGACCGTATTAAGGTTATCTGTGAGATCGAGAGGTGATCTGCGGCAGGTGATGGGCAACGTTAGGCTATTTGTTTCACAGAGATCGCTCCTCATCACAAAGCGCGTTCTCCCTAAGCGATAAACTGTCTTCCAATTAATATGGAGCGATCGCTCCATATTCAAAACAATTAACTTGGATTAACCGCTCTATTTGATATAAAGGGATCAGAATTTTCAAGATCTGAGCTTCTATCAATTCTCAAACTATACGAGGTGGTCTAATGAATTTCGATAAAGATATTGTTACCGTCAGACCTTCAGAAACAATCGACACGGTTCAGAAGTTGCCGAATTATGTTGGTATTTCAGGCAAAACGGCTGGCGCAACTGGAATCTCTATGAATGTTGTTATTATCCCACCTTCCGCAAAAGCTGAACCTCATTTTCATAACGGGTTTGAAACTGCAATATATCTATTGAAAGGCAATGTGCAAACCTTTTATGGAGAAAACCTATCTAAATCTGTAATCAATCAACAGGGCGATTTCATCTTTATTCCTGATGGTGTACCGCACCAACCTGTTAATTTAAGCAGCACTGAGGAAGCGATCGCATTAGTTTCGCGCAATGACGCAAACGAGCAGGAGAGTGTACAGGTTTATAGAACCCATTTGGGATCTCTTCTTGACACATAAGGTAAGCAGGAAGCCCGTTTCGAGAAATTCGTAGATCTAGCAGAAAAATCATAGTTCAAAGACTATCCGAATCATGAAGCCGAGAAGTTATCGACCTTGTGAACACAGTAAAAGATCCCAAATGGGTTCTATAAGCTAGATTAAGCACACCAAACGAAGGGGTTGGAGATAACAGACTACACCCTTCAAGGCTAAGTAATCGGGATTGAGAGTTGCATCAGTCGTAGGAGCAGACAGCCTCTCCATAGCAATCACGGTATAACAAGTCGATGAAGTGGCAATTTGAAGATTCTGCGCTTCGTTTTAGTTAACTCATTGCCGCTTATCTTTGTCGTTATGCTGCTAATTCTTGGCTGAGGCAGTTCTTCAAGGCAGCTGTTAGTTCTCGCAGTTTAAACGCTTTAAGGTGATTGAGAAGATCCGTAACTGAGGGCTATAAATGTGTATACATTTATAGCCCTACGCGATCACGTTAGGATAGTTTTTGAATGCAGCATCGACACAATCACGAAAGCTCTCAAACTCATCCCAACGCTGCCGCATCCAATGTTTCAGCACAAGCCACCAATGTTCAATCTTGTTGAGAGTCTTTAGTTGTTCACGAAAAGCTTCTCGCTTCGCTTCGTCACGCTCTTGGTAGCCGTATGTTCTTTTTTTCGGCTAATTCCTAATTTTTGCATCGCAGCGCTAATATTCTGCTGCGTTACCCCATCGCCCCACAACACTGCGAATTGTGCTTGCGTCTTGCCCCCATGCTGTTCGATGAACACTCGAAACCGTTCCCAATCGGTGATTTTGTGTCGGCACCCTTGCTGATAGTTAGTGATAGAGCGGCAGCTTCCGGTTGCGGCTTCACGCTTGAGCCACAAGTCGAGCGGATTACGAGAAATGCCAAGCATCTTGCTGACATCGCTTTTGCGTTCACCCCGTTTCACGGCGACAAGCGCTTTCCGGCGCATATCTTCGCTATAGGGAGGAGCCATTGTCATCTTTCATCATGAGTATGGCTTTACTATACGTCCTAATGCGGATTGGTAGGGCTATAACAATGATGCGGGACTGCGACCTCATTCCGCAGACTGCGATCGTCATAGTCTCGATAGAGCATAAAAAAACTGAGTGTCTGAAGTGTTAGTCTTTGGCTGACACACTTTGCTTCTTTGACATACGGAGTATGTCGGAATTAACCCGACTGCCTGAGCAGAAGCATTGAAGCTTTGAACCGTTGAAGGAGCGGTGCTACGCGAGTTCATAACTCTCAAGCATCATTGCGCGAACAATCAGTATTCTGTTTCATCTTGAAAGAAAGCTTTTCAGCTATTAGCACAGGTTTAACGCTCTCTAACTGCTCGAAAAATAACTTTAAGGTTTCGGCTCCACTGACCGCATAAGCTAGAAGTAAAAGCACGAAGTCACAGACCTCATACTGCCCATCCGTCCTCAACTGGCTCGAACCTGCTACTGTAACTGTTCGAGCAATCTACTCTGATTGTAGTATTGTCCCACCAGCAAAGCTTCTGCCAACCAACTTGGAATCACAAGATTAGATCGTTCTATTGTTGTGACCTTTAAAAAACCTGCTACGTCAAGCTAACATTGTTCTCTAACACGGGAACTGCCTCCATGCCGTGCGGCTCGATGTCTTCTAGCGAATTTAGCGAACCTTAGAATCCCCTCTGTAGCTTGTTTCTAGCATTTACCCCAGCACTGGCTGCGTATCTCGTGGGCATAGGCTAGTGACTTATGATTCCTGACAATAACCTTTATTCCGCTGTTGCAACGACTTGTTGGGCTGCTATCCCCGACCGCGGACTTCGCGGTGTCAGTGATCTAAAACCATAGAAGAGTTTCTATACAGACAACAACTTTTTTCTTGATCACTCAAGTAAGTATTACTACTCAAAGTGGCGTACAGTTAAAAATATTCAAGATAATTTAACTATTACGATTTAGTTTTTCAGGGCTTGAAGTTGCTCGGCAGGCTGTTGTCGGGACTTCCTTGAGTGCGCGATCGCAGATTCTATTCTCCAGCCGGTTCTTATCTATAGCCGATCCTTTCCGTGAAATGGGTCGCTTCTAGTTAGTCTGATCCACCGTTCAGTTAGTTCATTTATTGTCATACTCCTCGCCAGAGGAGGCAGAAGGAGGTATTCGTGGATTTTTTGTCCTTGTTTGTCATGGACTTCGTGAAGCAGTTGCAGTCCCCAACACTCGCTTTTTTGATTGGTGGGATGATCATTGCTGCTCTTGGAAGCGAATTGGTAATTCCCGAGTCGATTTGTACAATCATCGTCTTCATGCTGCTCACCAAAATCGGTCTGACCGGTGGCATTGCTATCCGTAATTCCAACCTGGCGGACATGGTGTTACCCATGATCTGTGCAGTAGTCGTAGGGATTCTGGTTGTCTTCATCGCGCGCTATACATTGGCCAAGCTGCCAAAGGTCAAAGTCGTCGATGCGATCGCGACTGGAGGATTGTTTGGAGCCGTGAGTGGCTCCACTATGGCTGCTGGACTGACAGTACTGGAAGAACAAAAAATGCCATTTGAGGCATGGGCGGGCGCACTCTATCCCTTCATGGATATTCCCGCCCTCGTGACTGCGATTGTGGTAGCCAACATTTATCTCAACAAGAAGAAGCTGAAGGCTTCACAGGAGCATCTCAGCGAGGAGGAGTATCTCAGCAAGCAGGAGTATCTCAGCAAGCATGGGACTGCGAATAATCGGGTCAAGATCTGGCCGATCATTGAGGAAAGCCTTCGGGGTCCTGCCTTATCGGCAATGTTATTAGGTCTTGCGCTTGGCATATTCACCCAGCCGGAGAGTGTCTATAAAGGCTTCTACGACCCTGCCTTTCGCGGCTTGCTTTCGATCTTGATGTTGGTCATGGGCATGGAAGCATGGTCAAGACTTGGCGAACTGCGCAAGGTGGCCCAATGGTATGTCGTGTATAGCGTGGCGGCACCGTTTGTGCATGGGCTAATCGCCTTTGGTCTCGGCATGATTGCCCACTACGTTGCAGGATTCAGCATGGGCGGCGTTGTGATCCTGGCTGTCATCGCCGCCTCCAGTTCAGACATCTCAGGCCCACCCACGTTGCGAGCCGGGATTCCGTCGGCCAATCCTTCCGCCTATATTGGTGCCTCCACTGCCATCGGTACGCCCGTTGCGATCGGCTTGTGTATCCCGTTTTTCCTCGGTCTTGCCCAAGCGCTCGGCGGCTAATCCCAGACTGGTCGCGGTCTGTCGGCGCTCTCTTGGCTCGGCAGACCCAGTAGATTAATGTACATACGTCAAAGAGGTAACGAATATGGCTAAGCCAGCCAAAAAACTTGTCATTGTCGCCGAAAAGGTTCTGCTGAAAAAGATCGCCACAATCATCGAAGAAGCTGGGGCAAGTGGTTATACGGTAGTGGAAACTGGCGGTAAGGGCAGCCGCAACGTGCGCTCGTCGGGACATCCTAGCGTTTCTGACACCGCGTCGAATATCAAGTTTGAGGTGCTCACCCCCGATCGAATTATGGCCCAGAATATTGCGAATCAGGTCGCAGGGAAGTTTTTCACCGATTTTGCGGGCATGATCTATCTCTGTGACGCGGAGGTTCTGTACGGGGAAAGTTTCTGTGGACCAGAGGGCTGTGGAATCTAGACGACGTAGACCTAAATAACCGGGGCATGACCCTGGTGTTCTAGGCAACCGCATCCAAAGGATGACCGTCCTTGATCAGTTGCCTTTTTCATAATCCCCCGCAGTTTTATGACTTCCTCAAACCCTTAACCTTCATCGCTTTAAACTCATGATTTTGTCCAACATTCTGCCTCCTTTCAGTGGGGGGATAGCTGCTCTCATGACTCCGATACCCTTCCTGGCGACTGTTGTTGCTGAGGATTCACCCATTATTTTGTCTGGCGTATTGCTGACGCTAGTGGTGATTTATCTGTCCAGCAAGTTCGGTGCAGAGGTTGCTAGGCGACTGGATTTTCCGCCCGTCCTGGGGGAACTGGTCGCTGGTGTGATTGTCGGCGTTTCGGCGTTGCACCTGGTGATCTTTCCCGAAGGAGGGCTGTCTGCCTCTGACTCAGTGATTATGACAGCGCTGCAAGGATTGAATCAATTAGCACCGGATGCGCTGACCCGGATCTTTGAGTCGCAAAGTGAAGTGATTTCGGTTCTAGCTGAAATCGGAGTCGTGATTCTGCTGTTTGAAATTGGACTGGAATCCGATCTGCGGCAACTGAAGGAAGTGGGAATTCAAGCGACGGTTGTCGCCTGTGTCGGAGTCGCGGCACCTTTTGCGGCAGGCACGGCAGGGTTAATGTTGCTGTTTCATGTCGCAGCAATTCCAGCAATTTTTGCGGGAGCCGCGTTAACGGCAACAAGTATCGGCATTACCTCTAAAGTGCTGTCAGAGTTAGGTCAACTCAAATCCAAAGAAGGGCAAATCATTGTTGGCGCAGCGGTGATTGATGATGTCCTCGGCATTATTGTCCTGGCTGTCGTCGCCAGCTTGGCCAAAACTGGTGAGATTGATGTTGCGAATGTCATTTACTTGATTGTCAGCGCTACGGCATTTTTGATTGGATCAATTTTGTTGGGCGGTATCTTTAACAAAAGTTTTGTGGCGATCGTGGAGCGGCTCAAAACCCGTGGAAATATTGTTACTCCGGCATTTGTCTTCGCTTTCTTTATGGCATTTTTAGGGAACGCCATTCATCTCGAAGCGATTTTGGGTGCCTTTGCAGCGGGTTTGGTGCTGGATGAAACCGATGCCCGGAACGAGTTAGATGAATTAATCAAACCAATCGCCGATTTACTGGTACCCATCTTCTTTGTAACGGTGGGAGCGCGTGCCGACCTCGGTGTTTTGAACCCGACAGTACCGGAGAATCGGGCGGGACTATTGATTGCTGTCTTTTTGGTGGGGGTGGCGATCGTTGGCAAACTGGTGACGGGCTGGGCAGCATTTGGACTACCCGGAATCAATCGACTCGCGATCGGGGTTGGGATGATCCCGCGAGGTGAGGTGGGTCTAGTGTTTGCGGGCATCGGCTCCGCAAGCGGCATTTTGGATAAGCCGCTGGAGGTGTCAATTATTATCATGGTAATTCTGACAACTTTTCTGGCTCCACCTTTTTTACGGGTTGCCTTTGGTTCATCCACAAATCTCATCCCAGAATCTACCACGGCTGTAGAAGCAGCAAGTGAGTAACGGTTTTACGAGATTACGACTGTTTACTCAACGAATGATTGTGGCGTGAAATTGGGTGAACGATCAAAAAATTGCAGAGTTTCTAGCCCCCAGCTACACCAATCAACGGTAGCTGGGGGCTAGTGATAATGAGCTAGTGACAATGAGACAGCCATGGAACGACAGTGAAAAAGACAACAAGAAAAAGACACACTGAAACCATTTCGATCGCAAGCGGGAGTGGCAGACCGCTCCTTCAGCTTTGATTTGAGACATTGTTCTATTCGCTTCAGGGGCAGCTGAAACAGGAGCAAGTTTCTCTGAGGAATATTTGACAAACAAATCTAGCTCGTAATCGATGATTGGAAATGCCAGAATAAAGCGACCGCTGCGCTTTTTATGGATGAATGGAAGGCTCTTTGACTATCACAGTTTTGATCAGTACCGCCGTTGGTATTGGTATTGGTGCTCAGGTGATCGCTCAATATTTGCAAATCCCCAGTATTGTCCTCTTGCTCCTATCGGGTCTTGCTCTGGGGTCGAGCGGGCTGCGTTGGATCGAACCCTCTCTTTTAGGCAGTGGACTGGAAGTTATTGTTTCCTTGTCGATCGCAATCATTCTATTTGAGGGAGGATTAAATTTACAGTTTCGTAACCTTGGCAGTGTTTCGATTAGCCTTCGCAATTTGATTACGATCGGTGTAGGCATCACACTGGTCGGAGGTGCAATTGCGGCTCACCTATTGCTCGATTTTCCCTGGCCGATCGCGTTCCTCTATGCTTCTTTGGTTGTTGTTACGGGTCCAACTGTCGTTACGCCCTTATTAAAGCTTGTCGGTGTAGAACGACGAGTGGCAACGCTCCTAGAAGGAGAAGGAATTTTAATCGACCCGATCGGAGCCATTCTTGCAGTGATTATGCTCAACATTGTGCTGAGTGGTCAGGCAGTTCCACTCGTCTTGAGTGACACGGCAGTTCCACTTCTAATCCTGAGAGGATTGCTTCTACGCTTAGGAATTGGAGTGGCGATCGGATTGATTTCAGGCGGCTTGTTGAGTTTGCTGTTAAAGGAATCTAAGATTCTTCCGCAAGAACTGAAGAATCTCGTTGTATTAGCAGCTGTTTGGGGATCGTTTAGCATTGCGCAAGCCTTGCGGAGCGAGTCTGGATTACTCGCTGTTGTAGTGATCGGTATTGTCTTGCGATCTGCTTCTGTACCTGATGAACGGTTGCTGCGGCAGTTTAATGAACAGATCGGAACCTTGGCTAACTCAGTGCTATTTATTCTGCTTGCGGCTGACCTCTCGATCGAGCAGCTTTTCAATTTAGGGCAAGAAGGTGTAGTTGCAGTGTTAGCGCTGATGCTAGTTGTCCGTCCTATCAACATCCTAGTCTCGACTTGGAATCGTGACTTTAACTGGCGGCAACAATTCTTTTTATCCTGGGTTGCTCCGCGTGGAATCGTAGCAGCATCAATGGCATCGTTGTTCGCCATTTCTCTGAGTAATCAAGGCATGAGCGGAGGCGATACGTTAAAAGCATTGGTGTTTCTTACGATTCTCATGACTGTATTTGTTCAGGGGATGACAGCAGGTTGGATTGCGCGGTGGCTTGATTTGCGGGCAGATCGGGTTAGAACCGTGATTGTGGGTAAGCATCCTTTAGCACGATTGCTGACACAATTGCTGCAGCAAAAAGGAGAAGCAGCGCTGCTGATTGATTTTGATGTTAACGAGGTAAGCTCAGAGCGATTGAATGACATTCCGGTATTAAGCGATCGCCTCAATTTAGAGGAACTAGAAGCCGAAGGTATATCCGCATTTAGTACCTTTTTGGCTTTAACCAATAGTCCAGAACTCAATGGAATCCTAGCTCAACGTGCTTTAGAACTGCTTCGTCCTGATTTAATCGCAATCTTGTCTTCATCACCGCTAGGGAATGGAAAAAGCCTCAGCGCGATCGCACCAGAAATTCAGGTTGCTTTTGCTCCGCAGATTCCTCTAGAGATGTGGAATCAGCTTCTCATCCAGAATGAGGCGCAACTCGTCGAAATTGTCTTGAGTTTGCCATCGTTTTCAGCACAGCAAACGGAATTACAAATGTTAATCACATCGAATGGGTTACTGCCACTGTTAATCGAGCGTGACCAGGATTTGCGGATTATTTTTTCTGATGAAGCATGGCAAGTTGGCGATCGCATCACCTGCTTACTGCACAACTCTACCGCATCTGCGTTAAGCCTCTCGCTAATACAACCTGTAAGTTTAGCAATGACTTGATCTGTGCCTACGCCGAAACAGTTAAATCCCACAAATCCCACTTGTATCACGATCAACTGCGATAAGGAACGTCCAGTTTTTCACTGTTTGCTTGGAAAGAATAGCACCGGACACCAGCTTTGACGAAGTAGTTCTGCGGCAACGCTGGAAACAAGCCACTCTTGGAAAGTCCCGATCGTGCCTGAAGCGATGGCGATCGCGCTAATCCCATCCATTTGAGCCAACTCTAACAATTCAGTCAGCACTGATCCTCGATGAAATTCTGCCTTGACCTGCAACGCTGCGGTTTCTAAATCAGCTTTCACTTGGGATAACGTGTCGCGTTCTAACTGACTGGGTAGTTGGCGATCGGTGACCCAGCAAAGCCTACAGCACTCTAGGTACGGTCTCGGCTGCTTTTGCGCTAACTGCTTAATTTGCTGCACTAGAAAATTAGAGGTTTCACTTCCGTCGTAAGGAACTAGCAAATAGCGCAGCAGATGCTGACATCGGAGGGCTAATTCTTCAGCAGTAAAAGCAGCAATTAACTGAGGACGAAGCACCAGTAGCGGAATTGTCGTTTGGTGAGAAAGGTCAGCCATAATGCTACCGATTAGCTTTTCGGTTAGTAAGCTATGCGCTTGTGAGCCTAGCACAATTAACTCAGATTGATAGCCCTGAGCTACACGAAGAATCATTTCAACGGGGCGCCCTGATTGAACTTCTATTTTGACATCTACTTCAGTTAACGAGTTGTCCATGGCTGCGCTCAAACGGCTTTGAGCTTGCTCAATTTGCTCACTATCTACCTTAGGAATAATCCCTTTCTCTGATAGTGGAACAACGTGCAGAAAAACAACCTGTTTGATGCCTCCAGCAGCGAGACTGCTTACAAAATGCGTAAGACGATGCAAACCATCAGCAAAATCTGTACAGATTAGGATCTTCTCAAACATAGTAAATAGAAATAGGCATAAGATTCATCCCGATCCAAGCCCTAGTTGAAATTTCAGATGAAAGCTTACAATTTCAATCGTTGTCACGCAATTCAACTTTCGATATATTTACTTTGCTCTTACGAGCTGATTCATCTCGTTTTCTACCACAAAGATGCAACAACCTTCAAAGTGTATGAATTTCAAGAATTAGAAACTTCCACCAGATTTCCATATTTTATTGCTAGGCTTATACTATCCCTGCTGCTGTTGGCAAGGGAGCATTCCAAAAGTGCCATCTCTGATCGATCATGACCCGTTTTGGCTGATCCGTTAGAGTAACCCTGCAAGCGGGTTCAGCATTCAGTTCAATGTTTGGCTGTTGTTTGTAATTGCGCTCTTCATTGGTCTGATAAGACTATGATCAAGCGGCGTTAATCAAAGCGATCGATGCGATTGGCAAACCAAGCTGTGGGAATCATCGGCAAAGCAGGCAGTAAACAAATGAGCCACTGATTGAGACTCAAGGGAGCCGTTTCAAAGAGTGTATTCATCACACTCCATTGACTAAATAGAATCTGCAAAACAATTGATCCTGCAATCCCATAAAGAAGAGCGCGAGTTTGCTTGAACGCGATCGTTGTTCTTCCACGAAGTTTGTTAATCAGCGCAGTTCCTAACTGGCTAATACTCAATAAATAAACGATTCTCGCTGCCACTAATGCTTGAATTGCCATTGTTCTTGCAAGCGGCAGATTCCCGGTAGATTGCTTCACCCATTCAAACATCCCGAAAATCAAAATCCAGTTGAACACCGAGATGGTGAGAATTCGATAGATGAGTGTGCGGGATAGTAAGGGTTCGCGAGGACTCCGTGGCGGACGCTGCATCACTCCTTTGGATTGCGGATCGAATGCCAAAGGAACAGTCATGGCGACTGAGTTGACCATGTTCAACCACAAGACTTGCAATGAAAGAATGGGAAGCGCTCTAGCGAACAAGGCACTAATCAAAATCGTCATCGATTCGCCACCGTTGACTGGGAGAATGAACGCGATCGCTTTGCGTAAATTCTGATAAACGGTTCGCCCTTCCTCAACGGCTGCCTCAATTGACGCAAAATTATCGTCAGTCAGCAACATATCCGCTGCTTCTCGCGCCACATCCGTTCCGGAGCCTGCCATCGCAATCCCAATATCTGATTTTCGCAACGCTGGCGCATCATTTACCCCATCCCCCGTCATAGCTACAATCTCGCCTTTCGATTGCAACGCTTCAACCAATCGTAATTTTTGGGCGGGAGCCACCCGCGCAAATACCACACCATCTTCGACGGCTTGTGATAGTTCAGCATCACTCATCTGGGACAGTTGCTGCCCGTCATAAGCATTCGTATGATGCGCTTTTTGCAGTCCGATGCGTTGTGCGATCGCTTTAGCAGTCGTCACATGATCACCCGTGATCATCTTGACCTGAATCCCTGCCGACTGACAGGAACGGACGGCAGCGATCACTTCAGTTCGCGGCGGATCAATCATGCCTTGTAGACCCAAAAACTTGAGTCCGGCTTCAATATCTCTGTGATCAACAGATGTCTTAGTATTGGGCACAATCTTCTTCGCGAATGCTAACACCCGCAACCCTGATCGCGCCATCGCATCCACTTCTGCTTCAATAATAGTTCGATCAACCGAAGTGCAACGGGCAAGCATTGCTTCTACAGATCCTTTGATATAGATAATGTGTTCTGTGGCTGATTGGTGCAACGTTGCCATGTACTGAAACTGTGATTCAAACGGAATCGAATCTAGACGCGGTAAAGACTGTGCAATCAGAGAAGGATAGAGTTCTGCCTTGTTAGCAACGGTGATCAATGCGCCTTCAGTTGGATCACCAATCACTAACCATCGTCCCTCCTCCTCTTCGAGATGGGAATCATTACACGCGAGTCCTGCAATCAAGCACTCTCGGAGTTCAGGAGGAAGTTGAATTGCGTTTCTAGAACGATCGGTAATCTCACCCTCTGGACTATAGCCCGTTCCAATCACCTGATAGCGTTGTTTGCCTGCGTAGATCGCTTGAACCGTCATTTGGTTTTCGGTGAGCGTTCCAGTTTTATCTGAGCAGATCACGGTCGCGCCTCCCAGCGTTTCGACCGCAGGTAGTTTTCGGACGATCGCGTGTCGTCGCACCATCCGATTCACGCCGATCGCTAATGTTACCGTCACGACCGCAGGCAATCCTTCTGGAATTGCACTCACCGCCAGTGCAACGGCTGCCTCAAACATAGTCGGCAGGGATTGTCCTTGTCCAACTCCCACCGCTAACGTTAAAGCAGCCAGCGCCAAAATAATGTAAAGCAGGGTGTGGCTAAATTTAGCAAACTTGCGAGTTAAAGGAGTGCTGAGATCAGTTTGTTGATCGAGCGATCGCGAAATCTGTCCGATCTCAGTTTCATTCGCAGTCGCAATCACAATACCACTGCCTTGTCCAAAGGTGACAAAACTGCCTGCATACGCCATGTTTAAGCGTTCTGCTAAGGGTGTATCGGGCTGGAGTGGCTCTGTCAGTTTCTCAACCGGAACGGATTCCCCGGTTAAACCTGATTCATCGATCTGAAGATTGCGGGTGCTAATCAGTCGCAAATCTGCGGGAACTTTGTCGCCTGAAACCAGCAGAACCAGATCGCCAGGCACAATGTGCTGAGATGGAATTCGCTGCTTTTGCCCGTCTCGAACAACAGTCGCTTCAGTGGTGACAGCTTTAGCGAGAGCCGCGATCGCACCTTCTGCTTTCGACTCCTGGACATACCCAATGATCGCATTAATGACCGTCACACCCCAAATCACCGCCGCATTCGTCCATGATCCTAGAAATGCTTTAATGATGCCTGCCACAATCAGAATATAGAGCAAGGCTTGATTAAACTGGAGCAGAAATCTCAACCAAGCAGGCCTGCTTGGTTTAACGGTGAGTTCGTTCAATCCATACTGTTGTTGATTGCGGCGAACTTGTTCAGAAGACAATCCTATTTTGAAGTCACTGTCAAACTGCTGAACAACCTCAGTAGTCGCTAGTTCATAGTAAGGGCGAGACGAAGGCTGAGAGATGGTGATCGGAGTCATAATCGTAGTACAACGCAATCAATGCGGTTGTCTTTTAGTAACGGAGAATGAAGCATCTCCTAAATAGCGCAAAAAACATGAGTGACAAATCGCTATGCTTCTGAATAATGGGAAAGCTGCTGTGCGATCGCTTCTAACATTGCCGTAGGATAAAATGGTTTTGTGATGTATACGGCATTGAGCTTCTGAGCGATTCGGCGATAACAATCCTCTTCTGCACTCGTACAAAGAATGACAGGCAGTGCTGCTGTTGCACTATCTAGCCTGAGTTGGCGTAAGACTTCTAGCCCATTGAGTCCAGGCATATCGATGTCTGAAATGACTAAATCCGGCTGTTGTTCTTTAATTTGAGCGAGTCCTGAACATCCATCTGCTACGCAAACAACCTCATAACCCTGTGGAATCAGTATGCTACGCAGCAAATCCTGACTGAGAACATTGTCTTCCAGTACAAGAATTTTGACCATTGTTGATAATTAATGGATAGAAAAAAGTCCCCACTCTTCAGAAAACATTAAAGAACTGGAGCAAGTAAGGAGTGCAAAGAATCAGGAACGGCGAACCGTTTTTCAGCATTGCCCAAAGCGTTTTCCGAGCATTGGTTATCTTATTGTTAGCAAAGAGTTGTTAGAAAACTGGGGGTAGATCGGAGGGATTTCGGGGGGATTGGATCAATCGAGTTGCTTCATACGGTAGCCTAAGCCATGCACTGTTTCAATCAAATCATCAGGAGCGCCAGCATTTCGCAATTTTTGCCTCAGCGTTCGGATATGCGTTTTCACCGCTTCTTCAGTGGGTGACTCATCGATCGACCAGAGCCGATCAATAATTCCAGGTCTACTCAGGACTCTACGACCATTGGCAAGCAGTAATTCTAGCAGTGAATATTCTTTGCGGGTTAGAGTTAGTCGTTGCTCTCCATACATCACCTCGTAGGTCGTGGGATCAAGGCATAACTTACCCCAACACAGCTTCGAGCGAATCGTCGTACCGCCGCGTCTGAGCAATGCGCGAATTTGCGCCATCAGTTCTTCGAGGTCAAACGGCTTCACCATGTAAACATCAGCGCCTGCATCCAGTCCAATAATTTTGTCCGCGATCGTATCGCGTGCCGTTAACATCAACACCGGAATCGAAGCATTGCGATCGCGCAACTGCTGACAAAATCGAATCCCATCAATTTTTGGCAGCGTGATGTCCAATAGAACTAGATCAAAGTCCGTCATTTCGACCCAATTCCACGCAGCTTCTCCATCTTGTGCCACATCGACGGTGTATTGACGATTGGTGAGTGCTTCCGTCAACATTTCTGCGATTTGAATATCATCTTCTACAATTAAAATTCGCATCGGCAATTGAATGATGAGACGCTAGAGTTTAGTTAGATTATGCCGTTAGTTCAAGACTTTTTGCAGCGTCGCGATCGCAGATTTGCTTACCATCAGCGCTTATGAACCAGTCATTGGAAGGAAAATGGATTCGAGCAGGATTGGGGCTAGCCTTTCTGTTAATGGGGGCCGTCAGCTTCGTGTCGTACCAGAATGCCACCCAATTAATGGAAAGCTCCCAACAGGTACGGCAAACGAATACGGTCTTGCAATCGCTTACTGATATTTCTGCTACGTTGACGGAAGCAGAATCGGGACAATGGCGGTATATTCTGTTCCAAACTCGCGAAGATTTAGAGCGCTATCAAGCGGCTGTCAAAGCACTCAACACTGAAGTATTTCGATTGCAAACAGCTTTAGATAGTACCCCCGAACAACAACAGCACGTTGATGCTCTAAAGACGCTCATTACTCAACGAATTACATTGCTACAGCAAGCCGTAAACGGTCAGACAAATCAACGCACAACGCCTCAAAATCTCCTGTCGGCCCAGTTCAAGGAGAATCAAGATGCCATTCGCCGAGTGATCAACGAGTTACGCACGACCGAGGAAGAATTGTTGCAGACTCAAATGCAGCGATCGCAGTCGAATCTTCAAGTGAGAATGCTGATTGAGGTGTTAGGAACAGTCTTAACGTTTATGGTGCTACTAGGTGTGTATGCCTTGCTCTATCAACAAATGATCAAACGCCATCGAGCCGAAGCGTTGCAGCAAAAGTTAGCTCAACAAAAAGAACTCAGTGAAATGAAGCTCCAGTTCTTCTCAATGGTGTCGCATGAGTTCCGCACCCCGCTGAGTTTGATTGTTGGATCAGCACAACTTTTAGCAGAAAGCCTCAAACCCATGCTTGATCCGATTAAGCTCAAGAACCTAAATCGCATTCATACTGCTGCTAAAGGAATGACTCAAGTGCTGGGCGATATGTTGACGTTGGCACGCGCTGATGCAGGGCGATTAGAATTCCATCCCGCTTGGGTTGAGATGCAAACGTTTTGCCTCAATCTGATCGAAGATTCGCAATTGTTTAGTGAAACGCGACGATCGATTAAATTTATTCAGCAATGCAATTTAACCCATGCTTGGGTCGATGAGAAATTACTCTATTCAATCCTCAGTAATTTGCTCTCGAATGCAATTAAATATTCTCCACCCGACAGCACCATTTATTTCATGTTCAGAGATCAGCCTGACAGTCTCATCTTTGAGATCAAGGACGAAGGGATTGGCATCGAGATCGAAGACCAACACAAACTTTATGATCCCTTTAGTCGCGGGGGAAATGCGAGAGGCATCTTAGGCACTGGATTAGGGTTAGCGATCGTGAAAAAGTGCCTCGATTTACATCAAGGACAGATTGACGTGAAGAGTACACTGGGCTGCGGATCGACCTTTACGGTGCAAATTCCCCAGGCTAAACCACAAGATCATGACTTAGGGTAATTCTCTAACTGAGCCAAAGTGAGTATCACTAGAAAGGGTAAGCCCTGAATGGTATGGAGCATCTAATGCTAACAACATTGATCGCAGAGGCAACGATCGAAAGTAACCTCAAACCCTTTTTATTGGTTCTAGCGGTATCTCTTAGTGTGGCAACTCTGCCTCAGTTCTTTGGTTGGTTTCGTCGCATTCCTTATACCCTGCTGCTCGTGATTGTGGGGCTAGGTTTAGCATTTGTTGATGTTCGTCTTGTCAATCTTTCTCCGGAGTTAATTCTTTCTATCTTTCTGCCCCCACTTCTGTTCGAGGCAGCCTGGAATCTGAAATGGGCAGAGCTAAGACAACAATGGATACCGATCGCGCTTTATGCGGTGTTAGGCGTGGTGATTTCGATTCTGGGAGTTGCATTCGGCTTACGCTATCTAGTCAGTTTACCGCTAACGACAGCGTTGTTAATTGGAGCAAGCTTATCCGCGACCGATCCCGTTTCAGTGATTGCTCTGTTTCGAGAATTGGGAGTAGACAAACGCTTATCAACGGTGATGGAAGGCGAGAGCCTATTTAACGATGGGATGGCAGTCGTGGCCTTTAGCCTGTTAGTGGGATTACCATTGGGAGCCGCAACCTTATCACTCCAGTCGATCCTAGGTCAGTTTTTTGTTGTCGTCGGAGTGGGTGTTGCGGTTGGCAGTTTGATCGGATTTAGCATTTCCTATCTCACCCAGCGATTTGATTTACCGTTAGTCGAACAATCCCTCACGCTGGTTTCTGCGTATGCAACTTATCTAATTGCAGAAGATTTAGGTGGCTCCGGCGTGATTGCGGTGGTTGTCGTCGGACTGATTTTGGGGAACTTTGGCTCTCGGATTGGTATGAATCCCCGGACTCGGATTATTGTGACCGAGTTTTGGGAGTTCCTTGCCTTTTTTGTCAACTCGATCGTATTTCTGCTCATCGGGGATCAAATTCGCTTTTCAGTTTTGGGCGAGAGTTGGCAAGCGATCGCAGTGACGATTCTTGGAATGATTTTGGCACGAGCGGTTACGGTCTATGGTTTAGGGCGCTTGAGTAATGTTCTCACATCGACAGACATTTCGATGCGAGAACAAACCTTGTTATGGTGGGGTGGCTTACGGGGATCAGTGGCGATCGCACTTGCCCTGAGTGTTCCTGTCATACTGCCAGAGCGACAAGAAATCATCGCTGTCGTGTTCGGTGTTGTCCTTTTTACCTTGCTGTTTCAGGGCTTAACCATCAAGCCATTGTTAGAGGCTCTAAACCTGCTCGGTGATCAGCCCCTCCGCCAGCAGTATGCTGAGGTAATTGCACGTTTAACCGCGATGAATCGAGTGCTGAATCACCTGCACCACGTCCAACAGCGACCGGGCATTGAGCCAGAATTCTATCGTTACCAAGAGGCTCTTGTGAAAGGAGAAATTGAGCGGCTGAGCCAAGAGGCGGAGCAACTCCAGTCCGAGTATCCAAATCTCAACGAATTCGCGAATGATCAACTACGCGAAGAGCTTTTGGCAGTGGAAGCTGAAACCTATGCTGAATTGGTTCAAACCGGACAATTAAACCAAGAACTTGCCCCCTTAATGCAGCAAGGCATTTGCAAAATTGCATAAACTTCGGCAGGTGATTCTCACGTAACTTCGGCACCCGATTCTCAGTTATCTTCGGCAGGTAATTCTCATCGAACTTCGGCACCACGCTTTACACT
>NZ_JAMPLL010000053.1:0-17192 GCF_039962495.1 Leptolyngbya sp. AS-A5
TGACTTCAATGCCGCGATACAGCATCATTTTCTCAATGTCCCGGTAGCTCAACGGAAAGGTGTAATACAGCCAAACGCAGTAGCTAATAATTTCACCAGGGAAGCGATGACGGGAGTACATGGGCAAGCAGTCGTTCTTAAAGTTGAACTAGTACGATTATTCTACGTTCCGGTTAACCTGACAATACGGTAGGACGGCTCAGTGAGGATTTTTGGTTTATTCATCTTCCGTATTTTGAATCATTTTTACCTAAAACCCCTTCTATACAAGCATTTTAGCCATTTTTGCCCCTATCAGCCTGTGGATTTGACCCAAAACCGATCGCTTTCCGTCTTAGACTACAAATAATAACCATTATCTGTAGTTACAGTATTATTGCAGTATGAAGAGAGATTTTTAGTGAAATTCAAGCGATAGCAGAATCGTGAATGCTGTAGTGCTTATTATGGCTGAATCTTGCTGGTTTAGTATTATGCTAATTTTGCGTAAATTTCTATAGCGCAAAATGGCGAATTTCGATAAGATTGCTGCATGGTCGGGATTTGAGGTGGGTTAATTCGGTCGAGGACGTGATTACATCATGGCTCAAGCCAACCCGTAACTCATCTGTCAATTGCAAGAGCGGGAGAATCGGAGGGAACACGATGGCAGTTTCGACGTGGAAATGGACGATCGACCGATATCACCAAGCCGTAGAAGCGGGTGTGTTTGAAGGTGCGCCTGTCGAATTATTGAATGGAGAATTGGTCGAAATGTCACCCGAAGGAACCCCCCATGCAGGACTCACCGATCGTTCATCTCGATATTTACAACGGCTATTGGGGGAGCGGGCAATCGTGCGAGTCGGACATCCGATCACGCTTCCTAACAACTCAGAGCCAGAACCGGATTTAGCGATCGTCGAACCGCTCGAAGATATCTACATTGATGACCATCATCCCTACCCAGAAAATATTTTTTGGATCATCGAGTACTCGAATTCCAGCCTACAGAAGGACTTAGAAACCAAATCTAAAGTCTATGCAGCCGTCGGAATTTGTGAGTATTGGGTGATTAATCTTAAAATCAGGGAATTAAACGTTTTTCAGAATCCGATTGATGGAAAGTACGAGAAGCAATTGGTGTTGACCGAGGGGGTCATTTGTCCGCTGGCTTTCCCAGATGTTCAGATTGATGTAGCGAGATTATTGCGACGGTAAAGATTCAGCGCGACGTGGCTGTGATTCAATTGACCGACTTATGCCCAGAAAAGCACCGCAAAAATGCTACAAGTGCGCGGCACTGGCGATCGAGCAAGTGCATCAACTTCATGGCAGCCCCAAAACTGATCCACAGAATTTCGTGCGCGACCCGAAGATTGAGAGCGATCGTTGTTATGACCCAAAACTTTGTCCACCAAGGCGATCACGCCTGCGAAATTCTGAAATCAACAGTCAAAAACAAGCAATCAAGCAGCGAGAGCAAATTCTGGAACAACTGCAAATCGAGTCTCCCTATACTGACCTTGTTTATGCGGTGTTGATTGTGTATCGCGAGGGCGGATACGATTCTCCGGTTCATGCGATCGCAGGCTCAGTGTGGAAGGGGAATGAGCAGATTGTGGACATTGCTCCGGTTCACTGCGAGGGCATGACTCCAACAGTAGTCAAGGCTTATACTGCCACGCTGCTGCGTGTTCTGCACAAAGAATACGGGATTCGCAAGTTTGCGGCGCAGATTCGACGCGACCCGCAGTGTTGCCCGATTCGTCCCTGCTATTTGGAGGCAACCGGATGATTCGTCTCGATCTGTTTGAGCATCTTCAGGAGGCGATGAGCGCTCCGCAAGAGGCACAATTGCTGGATCTGTTGCACGAATTTGATGCGGTGATTGCAGCATTAGAGGATCACGCTGTGCTAGAAGTGGCAGCCGATGCCCTACTCCAACTTGCCACGATCGTTGAAGCCAAGTACGTGGGTGTAATTGAAGAAGTAAAGGCGGAAGTGCAACCGCGCCCATTCAGAGACCCGGTGGTGTCGATCGACTTTTTCGATGGTTTTGTGCGGCAATCGATGGTGGTGGAGTTCGATGAATTCATCGAGCCGATTCCTCTACTGCCATTGCCGTCTTATGTAGAAGGAGACTGGACGGCTCCCCACGACTTGCGTTCCGACTATATTTCAGAGCCAGCGATGGTGCAGGTGATTCGCGACGCGATGATTGATGACGTGGCTGTCCTGCTTGATGCGTTACCGGATCGTCAGCCACCGGTCGATATTGATGTGATCAAAGACCTTTCGCATGGAGAAGAGATTGAGGTTTGGACAACTGAACTGGTGGCGATGATGGAAAAGCTGCAACAACGCAAACGGAAGACGATTTCGTTGCTTGATCTGGTTTGCACTTTGGAGCTTTCTCGCACTCAATCAGAACGGAAAAGATGTCTAATCGATCTGTGGATGACATTTTTGCTCGGCAAACATCCTTATCAGTTACGTCGTTCTGCTCATGATTTCTACAGCCTGGTTGGAATCTGCGTGGATTATGACAAAGATCAAACTAAACCACTATGCACTTTCGATGCATAGTGGTTTAGTTAAATCTCAGCTTGGTATCTGCCGCAATTGGTTGTGTCGCAAAGATTATGAAGTGACAAACGAACGGGTCTCATTCGTATCGCCTTAAGCAATTACTCCAAAGAGTTCATTGATAAATTCTGCTTCAGATACACTGTCTCTACGAATGATTCCTTTCACCTGTCCTTTACGCATCATATTCATTGCCTCGATCCCTCGCAGTGTTCTCCTTGCTGTATTGAAGGATTGAAATCCCATCATTGGCTTCACAATTCGTTTGATGTTTCGGTGGTCTTGCTCAATGAGGTTATTCAAATACTTGCACTGCCGCAATTCGGTCTCGGCTTTCAATGTTTGATCTTGCTTTAATTCATCCATTGCTACCGGATACGCAGCATTTTTATCCACGCTGATGACTCGGGGAGTTTGAGTGTGCTTTGCTGCCAACACTTTGCGAAAAAAGCGTGCTGCCGCCTTCCCATTCCGCTTTGCACTCAGCATGAAGTCCAGGGTGTTCCCCTCAGAATCCAACGCTCGGTAAAGATACTTCCACTCCCCTTTGATCTCGATGTACGTTTCGTCCACCCTCCCTGAATCGTTGGTTGGATTTAAGAAGGGACGAATGCGTTTATCCAGTTCTGGAGCAAATTTCAAAACGAGCGCGATTAATCGTGGAATGATCCACGGCGACACCTCGCTCCGCCATCATCTCCTCCAAGTCTCGGTAGCTCAAAGAGTAACGACAATACCAGCGCACGTTCAGCAAGATGATTTCAGGCAAGAAGTGGCGCCATTTGAACAGGGAGTCAGTCGCCATTGAGAGCAAAGCTAGAGAAAATTGGGTCTTCACACCCTACCATTTTTGCGACACAACCCTTGAATGAAACGTTGAAAACCTCATCGCCCTTGAGGAGTCGAATCAAGACGATCGGTAAGCAGTACACTAAATTTGTGTTTACGGAAAACCAAGTTTAGATACAACTGAGAGCAATGTCGCAACCGATTCCTGATCCGATTTTTGTGGTTCGTAGTGCTGCTGCTCACTCCCCAGTGCCGGCGGTTACACCAACTGCGGATTTGAGAGAGTCTCGCATTGATGAATTTTTGATCGCCCGATCGCTTTCGGAAAACAGCAAGCGAGCCTATCGCCAGGACTTGAAAGCCTTCACCGATTGGACAAACGCACCCTGGGCAATGGTCAGCCCACGTCTAGTCGCCCAGTTCAAGGAACATCTACTGCGCGAGAAGAGCGGTCAGCGAGTCCTATCCGATGCGAGTGTACGACGAATCTTAGGCACGCTGAAAAACTTCTTTGGCTGGATGACGCGATCTCGCTACCTCGACTTTGACCCCACGCTAGAAATCGAGTTACCCAAGTTGCCAGAGCCAGAAGCAAGAAGTCTGCCGGATCAAGCCGTTGAAGAAATTCTGGCAGCCGCTCTCTCAGAAACCACACTACCAGAGCGCAATCTCGCAATTCTGCTGCTTCTGCTGCATGGGCTGCGAGCAAGTGAGGTGTGCAATCTCAATCAGGAAGACTATGACGGAACGCGGTTGAGAATTCGCAAAGCAAAAGCCGACAGTAAAGGCACCGTTCCGCTCAACCGGGAGGCGAGAGAGGTCGTCGATCGTTACCTCGAATGGTGCAAAGTGCAGGGACAAGCGATGAGTCCTGAAAGTCCGATGTTCGTCTCCTATTCGCCGCAAAATGCAGGAGCGCGGCTGACGTATGGCGGCATTCGTACCCTGGTAGACAAGTTGCGTGAGCGAACCGGAATTAATTTCACGTCGCATCAAGGAAGGCACACCTTTGCAACGAATCATGTTCTGATGGGCATGAACCCGCACCACATCATGACGATTATGCGCCAGAAGAACCCGATCAACTTCCGCAGATACACCAAGGCAGCAGAGCAAGCAGCGGCAGAAAACGAGTTTTATAAATTTGAGAACTGACCGACTGCAAAGATGAAGTGTGATTGTGTTCGGGAGTTGACATCAGGCGTCTTTCCAAGTTGTTCTCAGATTGCTGATCGTTTTGAAATTTTTCAAGTAATAACGACGATCGAGGCTTTCATCTCTCTCATAGATCCCTTTGCTTCGCGAGTGAATTCGACCTTAAATGGGAGCGCAAACCTCATGCTTCAGGAATGTGCCGTGAGCGCGTCAATTTGAGCCAACTGAAGTGCAAACCATTTCTTCACAAATGCTCCAGCAGATGATCGATAACTTTTGAGCCAGCTTGAGCATTAATCACCCTAAAATTGAACAAAGCTACTTCGTACGTTCATCAGAAAGCCGACTTAACTTCTTCCTCACCGAATGAATATTTCTGCTGCTCAACTCTCCGCTTGGCAAACGCCACCCGAACCTATTGCTCAGATTCTCGCTACACCCCCAAATCCGATCGTAATAATCTCACCGACACGACAGTGGCTAGTGGAATTAGAGCAACCAGAATTGTGTTCGATCTCCGAATTAGCAGAATTAGGAATCGCAATCGCTGGATTTCGGATTGATCCAAAAACTTATAGTCCTGCTCGTCAAAGCTCATACTGCAGAATGTGGATCAAGCCGCTGGCAACGGGAATTCGGCAAGTGGTCGAGTTACCAGAAGATGCTCAAGTTAATTACATCACCTGGTCACCAGATGGGCAGAAGATTGCTTTCACGCTGAAGCAATCGGACGGGTTAGAACTGTGGGCAATGGATCTCGCTACTGGAAAACCCTGGCAAGTGACAGAGGCGATTCTAAATACAACGTATGGAATGCCGTATCGCTGGCAATCCAACGAAGCGTTTTTGTGCAAGGTAGTTCCGGCTGATCGTCTGGAGCCACCGCAGCCTTTAATCGTTCCAACTGCACCCAGAATTGAGGAAAACTTAGGACGAAAAACACCTGCCCGGACTTACACCAATCTGCTCACGAATGCTTATGATGAAGCGTTATTTGAATACTATCTCACGTCAGCACTGGAGCGCGTTCACTTGACCGGAGAACGAGAACTGCTGGTTGCTCCGAGTTTAATTGATGAAGCAAGACCTTCTCCGGATGGGCGATATATTCTTCTGACGACGCTGCATCAGCCGTTTTCCTACCAGGTTCCAACAACACGATTTCCAAAAAAGATTCAAATCCTCGATGCAACCGGAACCATGCTTCGGGAACTGGCAGATTTGCCTTTAGATGATCAGAGATCGATTAAATTCGATGCGGTTCGACCCGGATTTAGAGGCATCAGTTGGCGCAGCGATCGTCCTGCAACACTCTTTTGGCTTGAAGCATTAGACGGCGGAGATCCGACACGCGATGTCTTTCATCGTGATGCTTGGATGACGTTAGAAGCTCCGTTCACAGGAGCGCCGCGAGAGATTTGGCGATCGCAGTATCGGTACCACCGCATTCGATGGGGTCGAGAAGATGTGGCATTGGCTTGGGAGCAGGAGTATGATTCTCGACGCATTCGATTGTGGCGAATTGCTCCGGATCAATCTCAACCCCCAATGCTGCTCGTCGATCGTAGCTTTGAAGATAAATATCAGGATGAGGGCTTGCCGTTGATGACACTCGGCAAATTTGGTCGGCAGATCCTACTGTTTACACCAGATCATCAAAGCATCTATCTCAGTGGTCAAGGTGCTTCACCGCAAGGTGTTTATCCATTTCTCGATCGCATGACGCTTTCAACTGGAACTACCAAACGACTTTGGCAATGTCAAGATCCTTATCTCGAAAGTGTTCTAGCGGTGTTAGATGCAGATGCTCAAAGCTTTATCACGCGGCGGCAATCAAAAACAGAGCCACCGAATTATTTTCTCTACCGCGATCGACGGGTTGCGGCGTTAACCGATTATCCTGATCCAGCTCCTCAGTTCGCGGGCGTTCAAAAAGAATTGGTGCAGTATCAGCGATCAGACGGAGTTGATCTTTCAGCCAAGCTCTATCTGCCCGCAGGCTATGATCTTCAGCGCGATGGACCGTTACCGATCGTCTTTTGGGTGTATCCCGCAGAATTCAAAAGTCGGGAAACCGCAGGGCAGATTACCACTTCAGACAACAATTTTAGTTGTCCAAGTCGGGCATCGGTGCTATTCCTGCTAACGCAAGGATACGCCGTGCTAAACGATCCGAAGTTACCGATTATCGGAGAAGGGAATGCTGAGCCGAACGATACTTATGTCGAGCAGTTAATTGCAGGTGCAGAAGCGGCGATCGACTATGTCGTCAGTCGAGGAGTGGCGACCCGCGATTGCATCGGAATTGGGGGACATTCTTACGGTGCGTTTACCACCGCAAATTTACTCGCTCATACACGGCTATTCAAAATGGGAATTGCCCGTAGTGGAGCTTATAACCGTACACTCACACCTTTTGGCTTTCAGGGTGAGCAGCGCAACTTTTGGGAGGCAACTGAAACTTATCAACGTATGGCTCCCTTTACCTATGCCGCGCAAATTGAAGTACCTTTACTCCTGATTCATGGTGAGCACGATAGTAATCCCGGAACTTATCCAATACAAACTGAGCGGCTATTTGAAGCACTGAAGGGACTAGGCGCAACGGTGCGGTGGGTGCAATTGCCGTTTGAGGATCATGGATATCGATCAAAAGAAGGAATCGGACATACGCTTTGGGAGATGGTGCGGTGGTGTAATTTGTATTTGAAAGCGCGAGATTGAGCGAACAAGAAACTTGTTTTGACTTACTTATTAGGTGTAGAAACCTAATCCGAAATCGTCACGAAGAACTGAATGACAAGAATCTCGAGTGCGAATACCGGTATTCGCACTTTACAAGTTCGGAAAAATTTGCAAAGGACTGGATCGAATTTCGCGCTTTGCCAGTATCATCTATTGGAAAGACTTGAGCGGTAACTGTTCTGCTGTAAACCAGAAACCTTCGACAGCAAGAGCAAAAAGACCGCGCTTCAACAGAATTTAAGCATTGCTGTTTTCCAACTAATCCTATGCCTGCCTCAACCACGTCTCGGAAGAAAACAAAAGCTTCAGCCAGTTCACCTGCTACTCAAGCGACAATCACACCACTCTTGGTATCGATCCTCAATCAAAAAGGCGGTGTTGGAAAAACGACAATCGCGGTTAATCTGTCGTATGCTCTCGCACAGCGAGGTATCGAGACTATCTTGATTGATGGTGATCCAAACCGGAGTACCCTCGTTGGAGCAAGATCAATTGCTTATAGCGAAACGGTTCCCTTACGAGTCATGAGCGAAACTGCATCCGTTGGGCAAACGGGCAACTGTCGTCACTTCTTCGTTGATACCAAAGCCAGACCTGAGCCCATTGATCTCGAAGAGATTGTGCAGCGGTCAACTTTAATCTTGATCCCCAGTTCGACCAAGCAAGACGAACTGCGCGTGACTGGATCTACAGTAAAACTCTTAGATTCGGTAGGCAGTAAAAAGCATCGTGTGGTATTAAACCGAGTGCATCCGAACAATCGGGAGGAAACGCTTTCTAGCTTTAAAAAGGGGCTGAGAGCGCAAGGCATTCCGGTGTTTGAATCAGTGATTCGCGATTACGCAATTTATGATGAAGCGTTTGGTCGTGGCGTATCCGTCGGGCAGCTCCGAGGAAAAACCGCAGAAAAAGCATGGACAGATATTCAACAATTGCTAGAGGAGATTCTGAATGGCTAATCGGCTTGCAGCAGCACTGCAAAATATTGGTTCAATGATGCCCACAGCAGACCTCGACAACCTGCCTGCTCCAAAATCTGAATCAAATCGCAGTGAATCCGTTGTCCGACTGCGGGTTTCTGACATCGAAGTGAGTGATCGCGTTCGTCAATCACACGATGAAATTCTGATTCAGTCTTTTGTCAGGACATTTCGCAAATCTGGCTTTCGAGGAGTCCTCTGGGTACGTCCTACTCAGCAGGGACGTTACAAGCTGATTGCGGGAGGAACTCGTTATCTCGCGGCACAGCAAGCCAAGATTGAATGGGTAGATGCCTTAATTTTTGAGGTAGACGAAGGCGAAGCGCTGGATCTTGAACTTGAAGAGAATTTGAAACGACGGGATTTCAATGACTTAGAAACAGTTCATGGCATCCTGCGATCGCTAGAGCTTGAGTTATCTCTTCCCCGTGAACAAATCATCGCCCTATTCAACTGGAATTCTCGTAACCGTCAACCAGATGGAACGCATCGTCCTCCCCGAACTGATAGCGTTCTCGCCTCGATTCCACTCGATCAGCTTGAGATGCACTGGTCGATCGTAGAGCGCAAATTTGAGCGCTTAGGACGCTATAGCCCCGAAGGATTCCGAGCGAATTTTTTGCCCTTATTAAAACTTTCCCCTTCAATTCAAACCGCGATTATACAAGGAAAAATTGAAGGCTCAAAAGCACGATTGTTCTCCCGTATCACCGATGAAAAGACGCGGGATAAGCTGCTCGAACAAGCAATTGCGGGAGAGTGGTCGCGTGAGCAAATCGCCGAAACCGTCAAAGATTGGCGAGAACAGCATGACCCAAAACGAGCAGATCAAGAAGAATTAGAATTTTCGAGCCGCATCAAGTCCGTGTTGCAGCGTCTGTCAAAAACAGCGTTAACAGGACGATCGCGCGCTAAAGCGGAAAGACTGCTGAAGGAGTTAGAGTCACTACTGGAATCTTAGTGGAAATTGATGTGCATCATAGGGGAATTACTGTCTTGAGATGAGCGCTACAATTAGCCCAAAGCTTACTGGAGCTAAGTCCCTGACTGAATCAAAATTTCCTTGGTATGGTGAAGCGTAGGCGGAAGCAAACAGGCACTCAAATTGGCGTGATTTCTGACACGCATGGCTTGCTGCGTCCGGAGGCAGTCGAAGCACTGATAAATTCCGCTCTCATTCTCCATGCGGGAGATATCGGTAAGCCAGAAATCCTGGAAGAACTCGGTACTATTGCTCCGGTGGTTGCGATACGCGGTAATAATGACACTGAAGCATGGGCACAGACTATTCCAGAATCAAAGACAATTGCTATTGATCAAGTTTCAATTCACTTAATCCACATCCTCAAGAATCTCAAGCTAGAACCAAAATTTGAGAACATTCGCGTTGTCATTAGCGGGCACTCGCACAAGCCCAGCGTCGAAGTTCGGGAAGGAGTGCTGTTCATAAATCCAGGAAGCGCAGGACCAAGACGATTTAAGTTGCCAGTCTCTGTCGCCCGTTTAGTCGTTCAGGAGACAACCGTTCACGCGGAAATTATCTATCTGTTGGAAAGTGAGAATACTGGTATTCGCGCTTCTAGTTAAGCAGCATGGTTGTGTCGCAAAAATGGTAGGGTGTGAAGACCCAATTTTCTCTAGCTTTGCTCTCAATGGCGACTGACTCCCTGTTCAAATGGCGCCACTTCTTGCCTGAAATCATCTTGCTGAACGTGCGCTGGTATTGTCGTTACTCTTTGAGCTACCGAGACTTGGAGGAGATGATGGCGGAGCGAGGTGTCGCCGTGGATCATTCCACGATTAATCGCGCTCGTTTTGAAATTTGCTCCAGAACTGGATAAACGCATTCGTCCCTTCTTAAATCCAACCAACGATTCAGGGAGGGTGGACGAAACGTACATCGAGATCAAAGCGATTCTCTTCAATAATCTTTTTCCGAAGCTCCACATGCGCCCGGCTCGACCCAAACAGCACCCCATCGGGCACAATCACCGCACACCGTCCCCCCATTTCCAGCACCCGCAAAATCAGATGCAGAAACAGCAACTCTGTTTTCTTCACCTTCGAGGGCAGCTTCTCATGAATATCCGACTCGTCCATCTTGCCCTTAAACGGCGGATTCATCAGCACCACATCCAGCGATCGCTCATCGTCAAACCCTTTAGAGAGCGTATCCTTATAAAAAAATCGCGGTCGCTGAATTCCGTGCAGCATCAAATTCATCGAGCCAATTCGCAGCATCGTCATGCCCGAATCATTGTCATAAGCCGTAAATGCTTTTGTCTGCAAAAACTGCCGCTCCTCATCCGACAAGCGATCTCCCACTAAATGCTGATAGCCCTTCTCGTCATACAAAATCTCCGGACTCGTATACTTCTCCAGAATGTACTCATAGGCGTTCACCAAAAAGCCACAAGTCCCTGTCACTGTCGCGACCCGGAAATGGTCTTGACATTTAATACTCACTCTCGCCCGCGCCATAATCTTTAGTACAAAGGCGAATAAAAGCGGATGCGCCTCTTTAGCTTGGTAGAAATCCGAGGCGGCGATGAAACTGAAACGGGTTTCAGCGTGAGAGCGTGGAAGCAAGATTTTTACCAACATAGCGGCTTTTTAGCTTTCCATCTTCGCGCCAGTAGACATACCAATATGGTCCGTGCAGTTCTCCATTCGCGCCTGCACACTTGCACTTTGCCTTTCCACAGCGCACTTGTTCTAACTGATAGAGCCGATTATCAATCCACTGCACCTCAATCACTTCCCGCCCCTTTCAAGAGGCTGGCGCAATTGTCTCTGTTTGCTCCTCTAACTCCTGAATCACCTTCTCAAATTCACGCTGCAATTTCTTTGCCTGCTTTAACGTAAGCTTGCAGAAAGCTGCGCGAATTTGAGAGAGGGATAGATGCTGCGACATAAATCTTATGTACAAAGATTGCTTCTTATGTACACTCGTTAGGTTCTTATGTAATACAAATTGACGAGTGTACATAAGAAGCATTTGATTATTGTAGAACGATCGCAGTCCCCAATCGCGCCCAGTTTGTTAGCTCTTTTCTTATGTACAGCACAATATCGGCTTGTACATAAGAAATCTAGGATTGCTATAAATCCTTTGTTTCAGCTTTCTTCTGCTTTACAGCCGCAAGATTCAAGGTGAATTTGCTTGACGCATTTAACATAGTTCTAGCTGATTGCTGTTTTAAAGCAGCTAGAACTATTTTGCAGCAGATTACACTGCACCGTTTGATCGCTCACTCCATCTCAAGCTTCATATTCTAAAGTTGCGAATTTCAGCCTAAACGTACAGCTAGAACCTACACGAAGTCTGCTAATGCTCCAGTTTTTCTTGTGTACGAATCGGAATATTGAGGTCATACATAAGACTATTTGAGGCAGCGACTCACTATCGGTCCGCTCTCAGAAGCCGCGATCGCACTCGATATAAATCTACATTTCCCCGTTCTGCTTCAGCCCTCGCAGTTCTGCTTGCAGCATTGCAATCTCATTTTTCAAATCTGCATAGGTCTGAAGATGTTCGTACCCATCCAGTGTCACTGCCTCAAAATCGAGAAACTGTGCCAGCGCTAACTCGATTACCTGGTTCGGGGTCAACCCATTGGCAACTCCGTAGTCGCGAATCGCCGACACGACCTGAGTATCGAGCAGATCCGTCAATTCAACATCCGCAGGAATTGTAAACGATCGCACTGCCACCATAGCTGCCATCTCCGCAAGCGAGTAGACTTTCCGATTAAACTCTGGTCTTAACGTAAAAATGACGAGAGCTTCCATTACTTCTAATAATGGCAGATAATTTCCAGAAATGGAAACGACCGCAATCCGCACATCAGGCGCAGCATAGCCTGCAAAAAATAGATCGACAAACACTTCGTGTCGTGCTTTAAAGCGTTTCCGAATGTTCGTACTCTTGCCAACATACAGCACTCGTCCGTCTCGATGCTTGAAGGCGTATAAACCAGGAGTCGCTGGGAGGTTATGCCCGTCTCGGCTCCCTTCGTAACATGACTCAAACGCGATGCAATTGAAAGAGTAGCAGACTTGTGAGACTTTTTTCTGCGCGATCGTCAGCGCACCAGAAAGTTTATCAGGCAATGAAGGATGAGTCACTCGAAGTTTTGCAATTGAGGATTGGGAAGCTACTGGTTGACTAGAAGAACTCACTTCTAAGCCATAGTTTCTGAATATTCAAGTGTACTATTGTCGCATGGGGAAGCCGCTCAACTGCATTCGATTTTAACGTTTGGTGAACTACCAGACACCGACCGCTAGGCGGTACGGAGCTGGCTTCCCAATTCATCAGCAATTGCCTCTGCGGTCGTAGACTTGCGCCCATACCGCTTTGATCCTACATTGCCTCCAAGGGCAGAAGCGCTGGTTCCCAACGCCAAAATCCGCAAGCCTTCATTTCTGATATTAATTGCCGCATTCACATCTCTGTCATGATGCACCTTGCAATGCGGACAGAGGAATGAGCGGACTGAGAGATCCATCTTTGGAATCGGTAGCAGCGTTGCATTGCAGAGATGTGAGGACGGGAAGAATCGACTGATTTCGAGGTAGATCTTACCGTCTTGCTCTGCTTTGTACTTCAGCATGGTCTGAAACATCCCCCAACCCGCATCGCTGATAGATTTGGCTAGGTTGTGATTCTTGACCATGTTTTTCACTGCTAGATCTTCCACCACAATCACTTGGTTTTCGTTCACTATCTTGCGGGATAGCTTGTGCAGGAAGTCTTCTCTCACTCTTGAGATTTTGCTATGCACTTTCGCGAGTGCAAGCTTAGCTTTACGCCGTTTATTGATCGTCTTGTCTCTTTTACGAGCAAGCTTTCTTTGCTTCCGTTTCAGGTTGCACTCATGCTTCTTGAGATGTTTCGGATTGTTGAATTTAGAGCCGTCAGAAGTCACGGCAAAATCAATCAATCCCAAGTCAATCCCAACGGCTTTACCCTCACTGCTTGATTCTTGCTTGGTTGTCCCATCGTCAAACAGCAATGACGCATAGTACCGACCATCCGGCATTTTCGACACGGTAACAGTCTTGAGTTTTCCAACACAATCCCGATGAATCTTTGCTTTCATCGTTCCAAGCTTGCCAGGGAATTTAATCTCAGACTCGCCCAGAATTTTGACATTTGCTGGATACTGAATCGACTGCCGACCATACCGATTTTTAAAGGTGGGATAACCTGTCCGACCATCAAAGAAGTTGCCGAACGCCGTCCCCAAGTTCAAAACAGATTGCTGCAAACATTGGGAATAGCACTCAGAAAGCCACTCATACTCTTTCTTCCAAACGGGAAGCAGCTTCTTCATATCCATTGCTGAAACACCACGTCCTGTCTGTTTGTACGTTTGAGACATGATGGCAAGTGACTGATTCCAAACCCATCTGCAACACCCGAACGCCTGAGCAAGATGAACTTGCTGGGCATCAGTTGGATAGATTCGGACTTTGACCGCTTTCAGCATGAATAATTAGAGTGGATTGATAATCACTCTAATGTAGTTTGAGTACCTGTGTTTGCTTCGTTTTTGGGAGATTGGCGGTTCCTCATCGATGCCAAGTCCTCGTACAGCTACGCTGCACATTGTTCAAAGCATCAACTCGTCAACGCCCTGGCTCTCATCCCGACGCTCCCCTTCGGGAGAGCGCGGGGCTTCCCGCCGAATTAGCTAAAGCGCTGTGATTCTTGTTTTTTCTTTCGATTGCAGCCTCTTAGAGATCATTTAACGACAGCGATCGTAAGGAGATGTATTCATTTGCTTTTAGAGTGCATTGCGCCGTAAATTACGTCAATAGTGAATTATATGCACCCTAAATCGATTGCAAGCTTTCATCTAGCCTTTACTTTTCCTAAATAGAAGAAATGATGGGTATCCCCTGACCGAAACCGCAAATAAGCATAAGGACCACAATTGTTGATCATTTTCAATTCAATACTTCCTCTAGAGCCGCGTGCCCCCGTTTTTAGGACTTTCTCTTCTCGCTTCACGTCCCACTCATCAGGCTCTGCTGTCAAGCGTTGCGCTTCTTCAGTGATCAATACGTCTAGTGCCTCGCGCAAGTACTTCATTTCTTCCAAGCCAAGTGAGTAGCAGTCTTGAAGGATGCTTTCTACGGTAGGGTTATCCTGTTTGCGCCTTTTTCGAGACATATTAAATTAAAGTTTTAATTTAGGGTGCGATTAAGAGTGAAATTGTTGCTCCAGCAAGGAGAATGTCCCCTAAAAAACAAATTTGCTCGAACGATTTAGGGTGCATAACTCTGGATATATTGAGAGTTCAAGAAGCTAATGCACCCTAAAAAGAAATCAGTAGATTTCTTTGAAAAGCTCATAATTCCAGCAGAACTCGAATTTGTGTTTGATGTTTTGGCTGGATAACGCGCTCACCTTTAATCCAGCGGGTAATCAGAGAGCGATCGACTCCCAACTCTTTTGCCAATTTTGCTTTAGACCATCCTTTTGCATCTAGTGCGATCGCAAGTTCCGCACCTGTAAGCTCTGGAATTCGTTCTAATAGATTGTCTGAAGCAGTTGGCAAGTCCGCAGTGCGTTGAGAATTGGACGCTCGAACTGAGCCTAACTTCTCCTGAATCAGAACGGTAGGCTTAATAATCACGATCGCTTTGAGCCAAAGCGTTAACCAATTCCGAGGGCGAGTTCGCGTCGGCTCAGACTCATCTGTCAAACTCCATTCTGGGCGAATACACTCAGGGTAAGTCTCATTGTCAAATTCAATCTGCCAGCCTAATTCGTGTAGCGTTAGAAGTGCGTTGTCCCATTGTGCAATCAATGCACTCCGGCGCTGTTTACTCTGCTGAACGACTGTCATCAGCTCTTTTGGTTCTAAGCGCTCCAGCAATGTTCCAACTTCGTACCGTCCATCTTGCCGAATCCGGCTCATAATTGTTAGAAAGATTGCCAGCTTAGACGCTAGCCGTTGACGATATGGATTGATTTGTAGTGTACTCTTCGCCAAATACCCATACTGGCAAAGGGCGTTCTTTCCACTCAAATCCCTAGAGTTCAGAAACTTCTCCGTCCAACTGCCAGGGCGAACTTTAATATACAACTCATCTGGATCACCCGCTTCGTAGCTCAGAGCGCTAGGATTCTTGGCATCGACGGTAAGTGCAAGTTGCCCTGAATATTCTAATTCTTCAAGCAGCCACATCGCGCCCCTAGCTACGTTATATCGATTCGCTCCAACATTGATGTTGTTAATCAACACCGATAAGCTACAAACCAACTCTACCAAGTTGCCAATTTTTTTTAGTTTTTGCCCTAGTGTGATGTCTGTTCGCTTGTCCCATCCAAACAAACGGATCAAGTCTGTTCCTTTTAATCGAATTTGCTGCTCCCAGGGTTTTTCTGAGTCAGTCGCATAGGAAGAGAAAATGAGAAGGACATAGGCTGCTTCTGGTCCAAACTGCTGAATAATTTCCCAGGCTGCTTTGCCTGGCACTAATTCTATCTGTTGGTTCGATGGGCTTTGACGCACGATGTTGTGCTGAATGAATCCTTCACCGACTAGTTTCTTCCAGTATGGATATTCTCCGTCTTCCCATTGATTATTAATTAGTGCTTGTGCGCCAGTCAAAATGGGATACCCTGTGGCAACTCGTTCAATTTCATGGTCCTTAAAGAGTGCGGGATCAGTTATTGAAGTGTCAGGAGATCGAATTCCCAATAGTTTCTCAAGGTCTTCGATCGAGAACGACGACCAATCTAAATGTCTAAGCCATTCGCTAGCAGTATAAAAGGCACAGGCACTAATCACGACTGATTCACGCCAAGCCTCTTCTTCCGGTAGTGCTGAATCAGCTTCTACAGATAAAACGCCCGGAATCGAGCAGTCCACTGGCATTCGTGACTCTACTGCCCATTGCTCAAGTCGAACCGTAATCCAATGCGCTGTTTGCTCCCAAAACGAGGCTTGCTTCAAAACAGATTTGAATAGCTTCTCCAACCGAGTAATGGATTGCTTTTGCAATGCGCCAATTTTTTCGGTTTCATTGTAGAGATTGATAAGTTCTGAGTCGCCTTTTACTTGCGACCGAAGTTGTCGCAATCGGTACTGATTAATCCCCGTTGCAACGTGAACCAAAATCAGGTTTAAGAAGGACTTACCAGAACGCAATTTTTCCGCATACTGATGCACTCGCTCAGATGAAATCATGCTATGAGCATCATTTGTTACATCCTCTATTTCTCCTGAGACGGAACCCTGCGGAATGTCTTTATGAAGCTCTTGTTCTGACATAGATTGCAAAGCAGAACCGTCCTTGTCCGGTCTTGCTGACTTAGATTGAGACGATTTAGTGTTTCTTTGCTTCACTGCGCTCACCAGCATGATTCGATTTGCCAATAGCATTTGAGAACTCGAATCAGTATACCTGTAGAGACCACAGCACAGGATTATGACATTCGCGCTGTCAACAAAACCATCTTGTCAACAACGGTCCTGTCAGTCTACAAATTCTGAGCTAAAGGCAGGACAATGCTTTACTCAACTGAGGCGTTAGAGTTGCCGTTGACAACATTTCTAGAATCACATGACTAACTTTCTAGAATGCGATGACCTGAGGGTGAAGATTATTTTGCCTTAAACCTTGATTTACCTTGAGTGAAGCCAATTACTGTCAACACGCTCGCGCTATAACCAGTCACTTGTTGAACAAATTCTTCATAAAACTTAGCAATTTCAGTTTTGTTGACAATGTTGACTCAAGTTCTAGAATCGCTTGACCAAAGCGCAGAACGATTAGAATATGCAGCCGAATGACGATTTGTTGAAAAAATTAATGGCGTGCTGGTATTGTCAACTTAACCGGAGATGTTCAAAATTGAGCACAATTATCCCGCAATCGCTAGGTTCGCTCAATTTACGCAGCAGTTTGCAAGCAAGCGACTTCTCGCCAATCTTG
>NZ_JAMPLL010000054.1:0-16644 GCF_039962495.1 Leptolyngbya sp. AS-A5
GACTGCCGCTGGATTATGGAATTTCTACTTGAAAGCTGCTTGATCTGATGACAGAAAGCTGAAATTGTCAGAGTTTCACTTTGAGGTAAAGTTATTTCCCAGCAATTCTATTATCTAAAGATGACTCATTGCTTCTTAAAATTGCTTGTCCCAATTCGTCTGAACTCACTACACTTCCTCGCAACATCACTTAACTCATAATTAGCAGGTGACGTTTAAACATGCCGTCACGCATACCGAAAGCCAGCTAACAATTGTTTAGACTGACTCTTTCTGCCTAATATCCACATCTAGACACTAGACCGAAAATGGTCAGCATAACATCCCATCAGAACGATTTAGGCTGCTCAAAGTCGGTATAACATCCAAAATTGGAATACTAAATCGGCTCTTTCTGCCTAATGCCGGAAGTTGGAGTATTAGATCGACTCACATTCTGCATATTGTCCCTCGTCAGGGAATTAGACAGATTTTTTCCATATTCCTCCTCAAAGAAAGCTTGTACTATTCTGCCTAAGACCCAGTTCAACCCCAGGTGATCCTAATTCGAAAAGAATGAAGAATAATCAGGCATAGCTGCCTGCCTTGTAGATGAGCTTGCTCGTTTTAGTTTATTTTTCTCACCCTTTCCGAAACGGCACCGCCATTTTTCTTACCTTGTACCCTTTTTTATCGACATCTAGCTTAATCTTTATGCATTGCTATCTGCTCAAGTACAGCAGACTGCTGTACTTGTAGTGAGTCAATCGGGAATTGAGGGATAAAGACGCTTGAGCTTGATGCGAGCATCTTGAGTAGTGAAACGCCAATCCACCGGCTGCGGATGAGCATTGCGCGAGTGTTGCCAAGCCTCAACTTCGGTCTTCAGTGCCTCTTGGTCAGGAATGCGACGGTCTAGACACTGACGTGCTAACACACTCAGTTCAATCTCTGCCAGGTTTAACCAACTGCTTTGTAGCAATGCACCCGGATGGCTCAACATATTCTACGAACCCTGGAATCAGAACGGCGATTCTAGGATTCCCAAGATCTAAAACTGTAGTACTAGGCTGGTAACTCTAACATCTTATTGCCCTGAGTTCTTGATCAACTGAACGATCGTGCGAATTAACACATTCGGTGTCACAGGCTTTGCTAGATAAGCCTGAAAGCCCACGGCAAACGCTTTTTGACCAGACTCTTCATCCGCATAAGCGCTCAGAGCAATTACAGGAATCTGAACACCAACGGGAGACCCCTGTGATTCACGGTGCGAAACCTCAAAGCGTCGCACTTGTTGAATTAGGACATAACCATCTTCGTAAGGCAGCGCAATATCGCTAATCAATAATGTCGCTAATCAATATCGTTGGTGTTCGCTCCTCTAGTGTTTTGAGTGCCTCTGCAACTGACTCAACCGCAATCACGAGTGCTCTATGAGACTGTAGCAGGGCCGTCAGCCATTCGTGCACATTGGCTTCATCATCGACGACAAGAACCTCTTGGCTTGGAGGGTGAAGCATTGTGTTTTATCGATTTGATTGAACATCAGTTGGAGACTCTGCTCGAACTTCCTGTACTTCACCCACTTCAAAGACGAGTTGGAAAGGTTGACTTGTTTTACGTTCCAAAAAGTTTTCTAGCAAACGGACTTGTTTTGGTGTGACTGGATCTTGCGATCGCACTTGTAACCGAACCTCTGGCGGAGTTGTTAGCCAATTGATTTCACTATTTAACAAGGTGACCCGCTGGAAAGTCAAAGTGTCATTGAGTAGCGCTTGCTTCAAACTGGTTTCTAGCTGTGCTTGCTGCACTAATTTGGTAAAGCTAATTCCCAGTGGAATCATCAACAAGGCTGTGAGGGCTAAGGCTGTACATAAAGGCTTATGAGCGCGACGTAAGGGAGAACAGCCCAGAATCAAAAAAGTCAGCATACAAGCCAGCGTAATGCCAAGCAGGTTCGTGAGATAAAGCAATGTTGCACCGAGACTGAGCGAAGCATTTAGTCTTGAGAGACCCAATCCGATCACACAAATTGGTGGCATCAAGGCGACCGCGATCGCAGTTCCCGCTAATGTTCCTGATATTTTGGGTTGCCATTTCGCGTAAGTGCTGATTGCTCCTGCTGCGATCGCAATTCCTAAGTCAAGTAAAGTGGGTTTTGACCGGGCTAAAATTTCTGACCCAAAGCTGGACAGGTTGACTAATGTTCCTATCATCGTAGAGATTGCGACCGCCGAGATCGTTCCCAATATTACAGTTCCAAATCCTTGGCGAAAGAGCCGCACATCTCCGGTTAGTGCGCCGAACGCTAGAGCGCGAATTGGGAGCATTAATGGTGCCACAATCATTGCACCAATAATTACGGCTACACTATTGGTCAACAGTCCAAACGTTGCAATCAGGCAAGAGCCAATAATTAAAACAAAGTAAGGACGATCAGGAATCGCCTCGTCTAACAATTCAGTTTTAAGTTGTCGAAGGCGCTCAGGAGCGATCGATTGCCGAACCCATTTCTTCTTTGAAGTTTGGCGCAGCCAACTGCGAAACCTAGCTAGTAACATGGCTATCTCCTCGTCCACAGGCGTAATCTCAAGTATTAGCATCTTTCTTTCGGAAGTCGTCATCTGGCGCAAGTCTGAGTAAACTCAACAAACAATCTGAGGGATTAACTTATGCGTCAACTGATGATGCAAGTGGCGCAAGGACAGGGGGAAACAGTCCTACAAATCGTAAAGTCTTGTGATGCAGTGAATTTTTCAAAAATTGAAGCTCAAAGTATTGATCTCGTTATTGTTCATGTTTCTAATCGACAAGTTGAAAACTTGCTCGCCAAGCTCGAAGATTTGCCAGAGGTTCATATTACTTGGTTGCCAACGGGTATCATTGCGCTACGTCCCCCTGCTTCTGAAGCTCCGCAACAAGTTAAAAATGTTAAATCTCGTAGCCCGATCGAGATCTTTTTGTCAGGATTGCAGAGTGTTGGATCTTGGCGTAGCTTTCTCGCGTATGCTGCGGTGGCAGGAGTGGTGGTGTGGATTGGACTATACACGAATACAAGCTATCTTCTGGTTGCCGCAATGCTAATCGCACCCTTCGCAGGTCCCGCAATGAATAGCGCGATCGCAGCTGCACGCGGAGATCTACAGCTATTGGGTCGCAGTATCCTCCGATATTTTGCAGCATTAACAGTCACAACCGCGATCGCGTTCCTAAGATCCCAACATCGCTCATGGTAGATAGCAGTCAGATTTCAGCCGTAGCGGTATTAATCCCTTTAGTAGCAGGAGCGGCGGGAGCGTTGAACTTGGTACAGTCAGAGCGGAGTAGCTTAGTATCCGGAGCGGCAGCCGGAATGTTAGTTGCTGCTTCGCTTGCACCACCAGCAGGAATTGTCGGAATGGCAAGCGCGATTGGACGATGGGATATGACCATCAGTGGATTGTTTTTACTTGCATTGCAGCTATTTGGCATTCATTTATCGGCGACGTTGATCTTTCGAGCTTATGGACTGACTTTTCAGGGAAGCCGATATTCGCGTGGAAAGCGACAAGTTTTTCCGATCGCGCTCAGTGTTTCTCTGATTTCACTCGTTGCAATTTCAACCTGGCAGTTCTGGAATTCCCCCCAGTTTGAACGATCGAGTCGTGCTCAACGAGCGAATGCAGAAGTGCAACAAGCGGTTGAGCAGACTGGATTCGCGCAATTAGTTGAAGCGAACGTGCGCTTTACTCGTGCAGAGACCTCAGGACAAAGCTCCCTATTAACTGAGGTCTATGTTCAACACCAACCTGGAAGCACTCTTTCTAATCAGCAGGTTCGCGATCGCTTAACTCAAACCATTCAAACTCGTTTGCTTAATCAGGGTTTTAATGTTACCCCGCTCGTTAGCGTGACTGTTCTAGAAGCACCCAAAACTCAATAAGCTCACTCCTAGAGACAGAGGACATGTCTCCGTCACTTTTCTAGAATTCGTGTCCAGGTTTTCGTGTGTAAAAACAGTTATGAATTTTGAGCTATCAGCACTGTGGAAACAGCTTGAGTCAATGGTGCGCGATTTCATCGCCTTGCTTCCCAGCTTAATTCTCGCCATCATTGTCTTTTCTATTTTCTTTTTTATTGCAAGAGTGGTTAAGCGAACAGTACGACGGGCAACTGCAAATCGACGACAGGCTCGCAACTTAGGCTTAGTCCTAGGGCGATTAGCTCAAGGAACTATCATTTTGATTGGGTTATTTGTCTCGTTGTCGATCGTCGTTCCAACCTTTAGAGCAGGCGATTTGGTGCAACTACTTGGAATCAGTGGAGTCGCGATCGGTTTTGCATTTCGAGACATCCTCCAGAACTTTTTGTCAGGAATTCTGATTCTTTTAACCGAACCGTTTCGCATCGGGGATCAAATCGTGTTTAAGAACTTTGAGGGAACTGTCGAGAACATTGAAACTCGTGCCACCACAATTAGAACTTACGACAATCGCCGCATTGTGATTCCAAATTCTGAACTGTTTACAAACTCGGTGACAGTGAATACAGCCTTTGACAGTCGCCGCATGGAATACGATGTTGGCATTGGCTACGGTGATGACATTGAACAGGCAAAACAACTGATTCATGAAGCATTAGAAGAGATAGATGAAGTGCTTCGTGATCCTGCACCGGATGTGTTGGTGATGGAACTTGCAGAAAGTACCGTCAACATTCGAGTGCGCTGGTGGATCAAACCACCGCGTCGAATTGATGATTTGCGATCGCGAGATCAAGTCCTCACAGCAATCAAGCAGAAGTTAACTGCGAATGGCATTGATTTACCCTTTCCCACCCAGCAAATTCTGTTTCATGATCAAACCGAAGAAACAGACGGCGATCGGACTCGACAGCGAGAAGGATGGCCCGCTGGACAGAAACAAGTCCCTCGCGCTCGCAGCATTAGTGAAGCACTCCAAACATTAGCAGAACGAAGCGTTCAGCAGAACGGTCATCCCTCTCCGAATCATCATGAAAAACACAAAGCTGAGTAAGTATTGGGACACTTTACAATCGAGCTACTGGTTTTTCCCAGGGGTCATCTTGATTGCTGCGATCGCACTTGCATTTACAATGCTTCATCTCGATCGCACAGGAAAATCAGGCACAACCCATCTCTGGTGGCTCTATACAGGCGGACCAGATGGCGCACGAGCTGTGTTATCTGCGATCGCAGGGTCGATGATTACCGTTGCAGGAACAGCCTTTTCGGTTACGATCGTCGCTTTACAACTCGCTGCTTCTAATTTCGGACCGCGCTTGCTGCGAAATTTCATGCAGGATGTCGGCAACCAGGTTGTCTTAGGAACATTCATTGGAACTTTTATCTACTGCTTATTAGTCTTGAGAACGATTCGAGGAGAGAACTATTCGCCGTTTGTTCCTCAGATGGCTGTCACCGTTGGCGTTGCGCTTGCCATTGTTAGCACAGGTGTTTTAATCTATTTCATTCATCACGCTTCAACTATCATTCAAGCTTCGCAAGTGATTGTCAATGTTAGTGATGATCTCGATCGCGCCATTGATCGACTTTACCCGGAGCGAATTGGACAACATTCACAGCGACAGGTGGGAGAAATTCCCAATCAGTTCGAGCAGCAATCCGCGCCCGTCAAAGCATTACAAAAAGGATATCTACAAGCGATCGAGGATGAAGAACTGATGCAACTCGCCCGTCAAGCCGATGTGATGTTGTGCCTCAAAACACGACCCGGAAAGTACGTGATTCCAAGCACTCCCCTAGTTCTGGTCTATCCACACTCTAACCTTTCCCCAAAGCTGGTCAAACAAATTCAAAAAGCTTTCATCTTCGGCAATGAACGGACTGAACAACAAGACATTGCCTTTCCGATCGAGCAACTCGTCGAAATCGCATTGCGAGCGATTTCTCCTGCGGTGAATGATCCCTTTACAGCCATTCGCTGCATTGATCGGCTCGGTGCAGGGTTAAGCCGATTAGCCCAGAGAGATTTTCCTTCTCCTTACCGCTACGACGATAATCATACGCTGCGAATCATTGCTGAACCGACAACCTTTGAGGCTCTTACCGATCGGGCTTTCAACCAGATTCGACAATATGCTCGATCGGATGCCGCCGTCACAATTCGACTGCTCGAAGCGATCGCGCTGATTGCAACGTATGCAGAAACTTCAACCCAGAGAGGCGTTCTACGTCGTCATGCAGAAATGATTCAGCGCGGTAGCCAAAATGCGCTATCTGAGAAGTGCGATCTCCATGATGTGGAGCAGCGATATCAAGAAGCAATAACAGCCTTAGATTCTGAAGAAGCTAACCTTGATTTCAGGCAACTCTGACATTCATTCGGTAAGGAACCGCAGGTGTGATGTCGGTTGCTGTGTCTGGGGAGTCAAGGCTTCAGTCATAAGAATTCTATCCACGGAGAAACTTGAAAGTGGGCGGAAAGGGAACGTGACTTCATACTAAATCATCGATTTGTATTACACGCCGAGTTGAACAAGTTATCCCTTAAGGGGGAGGTATGAAAATCGATACGAGGGACATATTCTATAATGGATTATCTAAGTTACGAATATGCCTCATGTCTTACTGGTTGATGATGAAGCACCGCTGCGTGATAGCTTAAGCTACGCTTTGCAGAAGGAGGGCTATAGAGTCACAACTGCATCAGATGGTGCTGCTGCATTGAAACTATTTCATAAGCAAGTGCCGGATGTCATTTTGCTGGATCTGATGCTACCAGAGGTAGGCGGCATGGAGGTATGTTGGCGCATCCGAGCATTTTCCGATGTTCCTATTGTGATGCTGACCGCAAAAGATCAAGACATCGATAAAGTGTGGGGACTCGAAGCAGGAGCCGATGACTACATTACGAAGCCATTTAACACACGAGAATTGTTGGCACGCATTCGAGCGGTCTTGCGGCGACGCTCGGCGGCAGAAGGATCGCCGATCATGGATTAGGGACAATGTGGCTGAAACGATTGGGTGCAATTCGGTGGAATTCGTTACACACAAAGCTGTTAGTCACATACTGGCTGCTCACCGTGCTGGGAACTTCGCTAATGGCAGGGTTTCTGTTGCGATCGCTCTCCGCGTACTTTATGCAGATGCGACAAACGGATTTAGAAAATTGGACAACTGCGATCAGTGAAAGTGTTGCAGATGAGCTAGAGCAAAAAAATGTTCAGCGCGTCCAGCAGTTGATGGAACGTCATGGTAAACCCGAAACAGTAACCGTGCGTGTTCTAAGTCCAAAAGGGCAGCTCCTGGCATCCTCTGCTAATGAGGACCATCACATCACAGACTGGTTGGTAGTTCCAGGTGTGCGAGAAGCTTTACAAAATCAGATGGCGCAGGGAACTGCAAAAGGCGTATTAGCGAATGACGATCGCTTGTACATTGCACGTCCTATTCGTCGCAATGGACAGCTTTTGGGTGTGCTGCGAATGTCTGTAACGCTTGAGCAATTCCAGCGGCAATTTTCATTTCTGTGGTGGACGGTAATAGGGACGTTGTTGCTAACAATGCTTCTGTGTGCAGTGATCAGCGATCGTTTAGCCAGAAGTTTTTCCATCCCGATTCAAACGATGCGAAACTTTGCGATTCGCTTGGGTAGTGGTCATTTTGGCGATAAATTAAGCATTCGTCAAAGCAATGAATTAGATGAACTCGCGATCGAACTCAATCGCATGAGTGAGCGGTTAGCATCACTCGATCAAGAGCGCCGGACATTTCTCGCCAATGTCTCGCACGAACTTCGCACCCCGATTAGTAACATTCAAGTGACCGTAGAAGCTCTGCAAAACGGAGCCGTGGAAGAGCCGCACTTACGCGATCGCTTCTTTGAGTCGATTGAAGATGAAACACGACGATTAGCCCGACTGATTCATGATTTGCTCGATTTGGGACGATTAGAAGCCGGAGCAACCTTATTGGAGCAGCAGACGATCGATCTCCAGCAGTTAATCGATCGTGCCGTTCGAGCCGTAGAAACGCGAATGCAGGTGCGCCAGATGTCATTTCGTCTCAATATCGCAAAGGTTTCACTCATCGGCGATCCAGAACGACTACTGCAAGCCCTATTGAACATTTTGGACAACGCTATCAAACACTCTAGAGAAGATTCTCAGGTTTTTATCACAGGGGCACAAGAGGGTCAACAGGTCGTGATAACAATTCAAGATCAAGGACCTGGGATTGAGCAAACCGCATTGCCTCGAATTTTTGAACAGTTTTATACGGGTGATCCGTCGCGTAAAGGCAGTAGTACGGGATTGGGACTCGCGATCTCACAGCGCATCATTCAGGCCCATCATGGCACGATCACGGCAAGTAGTTCGGTTGGGCAGGGGGCAAAATTTACAATTTGCTTACCGCTTAAATAACGGGAGCGTGTCACCTTCTGAGGAGAGAAGTGAGAATAGAGGAAATCTGTTCCTGAAGAGGTTCCCGCGATGACTGCTGAAGAGCGACAAGCGCTAGATGTCCACGTTCAAGCGATAGCAAAAATCTTGTAGAACGAGGCTGACAAAAGCTAGATGACGAACTTGGCAGAAATCGAAGGATGGTGCGAAAAACGCTGTCGTTCTCTAAGAAGTTGGACAATCACATTGGTGCAATTTGGTACTTTATTCATGACTACAATGCATCCTTACCTGTTTAGGACTACCGTAAGCAGAAAGCCCGTTTCGAGAAATTCGTAAATCTAGCAGAAAAATCATAGGGCAAAGACTATCCGAATCATGAAACCGAGAAGTTATCGACCTTGCGAACACAGTAAAAGATCCCAAATGGGTTCTATACATTTCGATCAAACTACAATAACAAATCCAGTTCAACTTGCACATGAAATTGCTCAGTCTATTTATGCAGAAATGCAGTCTCACTTTTAGTTCTGGTGTTCAGACTAATGTAGAGAGATATTGTCAAACATAGACGGGATGGCAAGAAGATAGCAGGACGATCGCATCAGGAAGCAGTTAGGCCGAATGATATTTGGTTGGGGGGGCTGTCGCATGACATCGCGCCCTCAAAGTATATTTGCTTTAGTCTAAGTCCCCCTCAGCCCTCTATCCACTAATCAAAGCTTCTACAAACTCGTAGCTAGAAAAGGGACGTAAATCTTCGATACCTTCTCCGGCTCCAATAAAGCGAATCGGCAATCCAAGTTGCTCGACCACTGCTAGCGCAATTCCGCCTTTTGCGGTTCCATCTAGCTTCGTAAGAACAACTCCGCTGAGTTGTGCTGCTTGTGCAAAGACTTCTGCTTGTTTCAAGCCATTTTGTCCCAAAGTGGCATCGAGAACGAGCAACGATTCGACCTTAGCATTTGCGGCTTTTTTGTCGATGATGCGGCGAACTTTGCTGAGTTCGTCCATTAAGTTCTTTTTGTTCTGAAGTCGCCCTGCTGTGTCAATTAACAGCAGCTCTGTGCCACGAGATTGAGCCGCAGTAATGGCATCGAACACCACTGCTGCCGGATCAGTATTTTGTCCGGGATTGGCGATGACCTCGACGTTGCTGCGCTGTCCCCAAACTTTGACTTGCTCAACTGCCGCCGCCCGAAAAGTATCTGCCGCTCCGATGAGACATTTGTAGCCAGATTTCGTAGCGATGTGGGCGAGTTTGCCGATCGTCGTCGTTTTTCCCGCACCATTCACACCCGTCATGAGCCAAATGTTGAGGACATCTTTTTCGGGTGCGAAGAAGGCGCTATGTGAACCTTGGAGCGGCTGATCCAGCAAGTCTCGCAGAATTTGCTTCAAGTATGCGATCGCTTGATCTGGCGGTAAGGTTTCTTGGCGTAGCTTAGTTTGCAGCGCTTCAATAATTTTGTCGGTTGCCTCAACCCCTGCATCGGCTTGTAGCAACAAGGATTCAATCTCGTAAACGGCATCTTGATTTAGAGGCCCTTGACCAACGATCGCTTTTAGCTGATTGACTAAGCTACGACGAGTTTTATCGAGTCCCTGACGCAAGCGTTTGAGCCAGGTGATCTCTTCGATCGAGACATCTTCTGCCCGACGACCCATCGCCGCAAGCACATCCGCTGACCACATGAAGCCCTCGTCGATCGTAAACACCGGCAGCTCTGGGACGAGTGCTTCGGCAACAGGTTCGACGGATTCGGGTTCTTCTTCGATCGCGGTGGCCCTGAGGCGTTCTAGTCGAGCTTGGCGATCGGCTTCGGCTTGCGCCCAGAACGGTAGCGTCGGCTGGGGAGCAGTTTCGGCTTCGTCGGGTTGGTCGGTCGCGGATTCAACGGCTTCTGGAACTGCTGCCGGAACTTCGGTCAATGCTCCAGATTTAACGACTTCTGGAGATGTTGAAATGTCTGGGACTGCTTCAACCGATCCCACAGGTTCAGCCGTTTCAGTCGATTCTTCCTTAGCCGATTCTGTAACTTCAGGCTCCTCAAGCCCTGCGGTTTCTTCGTTGATTGCATCGGTTTCTACAACGGGGGCTTCGGCTTTCTGCGCTTCTTCTTGCTGTTTGCGGCGAAACGCTTCGACGATCGCTCGTGCATTGGCGATCCGGATGTCCTCCTCGGAGGATTGCTCGTCCGCAGGTTCAGCAGGCGTTTCCTCGGTAGCTTCGCTTCCTGAAAGGTTCGGTGTTTCAGCCGCCGGAGTGGGTTCGGGCTGATTTTGCTCGTCTTTTTTGTTAAACCGATTGAACCAATTAAACGTCATACCAAAATTCCAGATCGCTTATCTTCACTTTAATGGAAATTAGCGATTCACTTAGCGATTCACATTGAGTGAGTCGGTGACGCGGCGAAGAATTCCGTTAATAAACTTGTGTCCGTCTTCGTTGCTGTAGCGCTTTGCCAGTTCTACGGCTTCGTTGATCGCCACTCGATCAGGAATGCCCAGAAACATCATTTCGACCGTAGCGATGCGGAGAATGTCGCGATCGATCGTCGCTAATCGCTCAACCTTCCAATCGACCAAAATATCGTTGAGCAGTTGATCGATGGCTGTACGCTCAACTTGGAGCCGCGTGATGATTTCCATCGCATAAGTGCGGACTTCGGCTTGGTTTGCCAGCTGAATGAATTCCGGAAGCTCGATCGCACCGCCAATACGATTAATCGCGCTTTGAGCCAGGGCGATCGCTTCTTGTACCATCGTGCGGGCAGACTCAAGATTCGCCGCGCGGGTTTGACTTTTGAGCAGTTGGGCATCGCCGCGTTGCAGTTCTGCCGCAGCCGTTTCAAGCGTGTCGCGGGCTTCAGCGGCGAGTGTCCGAATCGAAGCAAGAACGAGATCTTGAATTCTTTGTTGACTCACTTTTTCCAAATCAGAAGGAAGCTGGCTGATGCTGAGAAGTGCCAGTTCACGGGAAATTCGGCGGGCTTGCATGGCAGGTTTGGGGTTCAAATTGGCTCACGTATCTTACTGTATTCGAGACCCCGCTTAAAGACCTGATGTTAGATCCGTCAATCCATCAGACGGTTTACCCACCGCTAATTTTGGCTTTATATCCCAATTCTGTGAGCAATTGCAGCAATTTTTGCGCGTGATCGCCCTGGATCTCGATCGTCTCTTCCTTGACCGCTCCCCCCGTTCCACACTGCGCCTTCAATTTCTTGGCTAAATCACTCAAGATCTCTGGTTTGTGTTGAAATCCTGAAATTATCGTCACCGTTTTACCGCCGCGCCCTTTGCGAGACACCTGAATGCGGACATTTTGCTGATTGGGAGGCAAGTCAGGCACAGCGCGTTCAAACACTTCTGAATTGCCGAACTCAGAATAAACAACGCGGTCACGCTGGCGTGTGCCGGAGATATCGCGATCGGGCTTCGGTTTCTTTCCCATAGCAAATCCTGATGTATCCAAATATTACAGGCAAACACAACTGAATCTTAAGGAGGGCTGAGTCTCGAAAGGGAGAATGTTAGAATTCCTAGCAGAATCACTTTAGAAGCTGAGCTTGCTCAATTCTAAACGTGATGGGTGCTGTGGAAACGCAATCCCGCTGCAACGATATCAACCCCGATTTAATAAAATTCTCATCCGACTTGTGCATACCCAGAAGCATCACAAGATTGATCTCGGTACGGATTATCCCTGCCCGTGCCGCCGTCGCGGTCGCTTGATCCCGATCGCGCTGACTGAAGCGTTTGGCTGTAATCGCTGTCAGCAGATTTTCGTTGTTGAAGAAAATGGTTGTGTGATTGAACAGCTTGCCACCACTTATCCGTATAAGCGATCGTGGCGCTGGACAGGACACCAGTGGAATGTGGTGCAACCGGGATTGGGAGATAGCTATCTGCCTTTAGCGCTCGGTATTTTGCTGGTTCTGCTGAGTATTTGGCTACCTGTTGCGCTGCATTCGCCCTCCGGAGCAAGTATTATGTTGTGGGCGATCGTGGCATTGGTATTAGCGGTGCTACCTGCGCTCATGGTTTGGTTAGCCTATCGACGGTAGCCCAATGACGACGGATAATTTGGGGGCATTTGACCCGATTTCAGCCCTACGTGCGGCTCATACGGCTTCGGTAACGTTGTCATCGGCGAGCGGCGTGAATCGGAGTCGAGCAGTTCAAGCGATGGCGCAGGCGTTGTGTCGTCGCCAAAATGACATTCTAGAAGCGAATACGCTCGATCTCGAAATTAGCCGAGAAATGGCGATTTCGGAGTTGCTGCTGGAGTGGCTGAAACTGACCCCAGAACGGCTGCAAAACGTCGTGCAAATTCTCAATCGGTTAAGCGAACTGCCAGACCCGATCGGGCGTGTGATGCCTGCAAATTTCCAGACCGATCGCGCTCAGACGTATTCGCAGTTAATGCCGCTGGGTGTGATTGCGCTGATTTACGAAGCGTTCCCTGAACTCAGCGCGATCGCGGCTGGGTTGTGTATCAAAACGGCAAACTGTCTGATTCTCAAGGGAAGCAGCGAGGCAAGCCACTCGAATCTGGCGATCGCGGAAACATTACAGCAAGCGCTAGAAGATGAAGGTTTACCGATTGAAAGCGTGCAGTTGCTCCCGGCAGAAGACGCGCCGATTCGAGATTTGATTATTCAAGATCGATATTTGAATTTGGTGATTCCCTACGGGCGACCGAGTTTGGTACAGCAAGTTGTGCGGCAAGCGACTGCGCCTGTATTGAAATCGGCGATGGGAAATTGTTATCTGTATTGGTCGCCGTCGGGGAGTTTGGAGATGACGCGATCGATGATTATTGATAGTCACCTGAGCGAACCTGATCCCGTGAATGCGATCGAGAAAGTGCTGATTCATCGACAGCAGAATCCCGCATCTCTAGTAATGCTTTGGGATAGTCTGCGTGAAAAAGGATTTGAAATTCGAGGTGACATGACGTTAGCCAACGAATTCCCAAGCCTTCGGCTGGTTGAGGATTCGGAATGGAATCAAGCGTATCTCGATCGCATTATTAGCTTTCGGATTGTGGATGGGTTGCCAAGCGCAATCAACTGCATCAATCATTACAGTAGCGGTCATGCAGATTGCCTTGTCACTGAGTCCTACCAAGAAAGCCGCCAGTTCGCTTTGGGAGTGAATAGCGCGACAACGTATATCAATGCGTCGCCTCGGTTTTATCGCAATCCGAAACGCGGAGATGCCATCTTTTTGGGTATGTCGAATCAGAAAGGGCATCGACGCGGTTTAATCGGCCTAGAGACATTAACCACTGTAAAACATATTGTCCAAGGAACTGGACTGATGTAGCGCTTGGGTGAACATAGACCTCATGTCAGTCCGACGAATTAGAAGGCAGCCAGAATCGCTCTACCCCTACCCCCAGCCTAAAAAATCTCGAATCCTAGCCTTGCGGGAAAGCCAGAATTCGAGAAGGGTGAGCTACGGATTTGTGAATTGCTTTCTAGACATCCCTAAGGCTGTCTGCACGCTTTGAACTCGTTCTTAAAGTTCTGCGGCCCCTTATAGCCAGAACTCTCTGCTAACTGCTGCAACGTTTGCCGCCCACTGTAAAATCGTCCGTTAACCTGCCAAGTCGGAAATCCTACTTTTTGCCCCGTCTGCTTTTCTGCCTCTCCTAAAACCCGCTGACAAGTCTCGATTTGAGCATCTTTTCCGCCCTCAGCGCATTCTACATAAGGGAATTCTTTAGACGCTTCCTTACCAAAGAATTGCTTTTGTTCGCAGCAGTGCGGACACCAATACGCCCCGTACATCGTGGCTCCGGTCTGCTTCAAATGCTGCGCCAACTGCGTCTCCGCCTCTCCCGACGTATTCTCGATCACAAAATAAGGATTTCCCTGCGCGTCTGAGATTGTGACCGCATCGGCAGAAACTTGCCCAACCGAGGCACCCCAAGCGATCGACCCGATCAGCGTCACAATCCCGACGATCGACCCCAAGAATACTAATTGTCCGCGATCGTTCCAGTCCCGCCCGATCAGCGTCAACACAAACATCAGCGTGGCAAAAGTCGCCGATGCCAGACAAAAATAACAAATCCCGCTGACCCCAAATTGCGACACAAATTTGGAGAACATAATGTACATCAAGTAGCCGCTAAACAGCAGCATCGCCGTTGCGCCCGCAAACAGCAACAGCCAAGTCTGATTTTCTAAGTTCGTGCGTAACGATTTCTTTTCCTCTGGATTCACCAGTAGCGGAGCCAGCGCAAACACCGCCATCGCTAAATAAGCTAGCAAGCCGTACAGCGATAGCGGTAAGCCAAATAGCACGGCATACGGACTTTCTAGCACCCGTTCGCATCCAGTTGTGGGGCAGGCAACGGTGGTACTAGCCAGCTTGTTAAAGGTGATATAGCCTGTATTGAGAATACCGAGTGCCGCGATCGCGCCGATCAGCAGGCGAGAGTTTCGGTAAATCCAGGGCGTAGAACGTCGGCGAGTCATAGGATGATTTCAAAGAAAGTCGCTTTATACTCTATCAGGGTAACGGTTGCAACCATGACTTGGAGTCTATAGTTTATTTTGGCTGAATTTTGGGCGATCGTACCGTTTGTTTTCCTGACTGTAGTTGCAGTTCTAAGTTTCTTGGCAAATTCACTTGCAAAGTTTTGGTTCTTTTGCTAAGTTAATTAAGCGCTGAAAAGCGCAGTCGCCGGGATAGCTCAGTTGGTAGAGCAGAGGACTGAAAATCCTCGTGTCACGAGTTCAAGTCTCGTTCCTGGCATAGGTCTTCTGGCAACACCTTGAATTTGTCCTACGGACATTTCTCTTGAACCCGTTGTCGCCTAGAAGCTCGCACCAATTTTACTCGATACAAATTAGCATCCTTCCGCCAGACCACCCAATGCCCCTTTAACTCAGCATAGTGGTCTTCCAAGCACTTCTGCCAGCCTCGACGATCGCGGAGCTAGCAAGACTGTTTATATTGTCATGAGGAGATATCTAGAAGTCCCAAGCCCTCATTCATGAGGTTTAAAGAATTCAAGAAGGCTGAACGAGATAATCAAGTGTGTAGTTTTCCATCTCTGACAATGAAACAGCTATACTCTTTATCTGATCTAAACAGCGACATCGAGCGCGCGAAGCCTTTATGAAGTTTGTTAAGTAAGTAGCGACACAAAACTTGCGAATTCAATAGTAACGACATTGATCGTGCGACGAGATTTTGCGAGACAAATATACCTGGATTCCTTACGAGGCAAGAGCTCCAGCTGTTTCAATATCAACGACATTAGCGCGCGAACAGCGACATTTATTGTATAAACGTACACCCCAAATTTCCCCAGAACCTGCTTACAACTGAATAGCGTGGACTGCGGATCAAGGCCGTATTCACAACTTTTGATGGGGAGAAATACCCAAATAAAGCTATGAATACCGATATTGATACCGCCATCTTTGCGGTGTGTGAGAAGCTGATTTTTTACTAGAACGCTTATACTGCGGTTCTCACACACATTATTTTGAGGATGGGGAGGCGCGATCGCGCTCAGTTTGGGAACACTGAACCTGTTCCTTATTCCCAGTGGCGATGGAAGAAATCGATTTTTTAATGAATTCTGAACCCGCGATCGCAGCTTTGCTGCTTCTGGTGTTCATGCTTGGGCTAGGGGGTTAGGGACTTCTGGCAGAGCAGCGAGATTTGATATACCCTGAACTGTCCATCTAGAACCGAAGCTATTTTGTGCAGCAACCCTCCCCGCCGCCTAACCCAGTTCCTCTTTCTCAGTCCCCAACGAAATTAACCCGCTTGAAAATAAAGATTGAATCACCCAGCGCTGCTCGATTGGACGGGATCCATGGGGCGGAAAAAAGGCTCTTTGGTCTACTCTGGAGGACTTTCTTTAAGTCCTCAGATTGCTCTGCGCTTCCTATTTATATTGCAGGAGATGTGCCTTTTCACCTCTTGCAGCGAGGACAAATTCAAGCTTGGAACAGATGGATGAGCCAACGCAACTTCCCCCAGCTGAGCAACATTACCGACCTCAGTGGTGCCGACCTCAGCAGAGCTAATCTCCGGGGTGCTTACCTCTTCAATGCCAACCTCAGCGGTGCCGATCTCAGCGAAGCCAATCTCAATGGTGCTGGTCTCGATGGTGTAATCGTAGAGAGCACTTTTTGGTGAAGGCATAGAGCGGTAAAGAAGGAATTCTCTACGGGTCCGAATGCATTGGTTTTAATAGCGCGATCGCTTCTGTACTCATCTACCTGAATTATTCTTGAACGCTTTCATCTGTGCATCCAC
>NZ_JAMPLL010000055.1:0-15892 GCF_039962495.1 Leptolyngbya sp. AS-A5
TGCCCTTACTTGTATGCCCTTACTCTTATAAGAGTAAGGGCATACAAGTAAGGGCATAAGCAGGGATCGCCAAAAGTAAGTAAGGGCATCAGCAATTCTTATGTATAGGAATTTGCCCTTAGAAATGTTGTTTATGCCCTTAGAAATCTATGGATAGGAATTTGCCCTTAGTTCTCCAAAAGATGCCCTTAGAAATTTATGGTTAGTTCCTTCGATCCCTCGCTCAAAATTACGAACACTTTCCGACCATCGTTTTATTTTTTTGCGCCAATTCCCCGCACTGGGATCAGCGATCTCGCTCCAATCTGTTCGTAATGCCACACAAAAGCAGCGCGGTAGAGGGATGGTAGAGGGATGAATAGGGATGGTATAGGGATGGGTAGAGGGATGAAAACCTTACAGGCGAGGGAGTCTAGGGATTCTAGGGGTATCTCCCAATACTTCTATAAGCGTTATATGCATTTATCTTTATCTGTAGTGTGTTGTAATATGCTCTTTCTTCTTTCTTTCCTAAATATCATCTATCTATCCCTATCATCCCTAGAATCCCTCGCCTGTAAGAGTTTCAGTCTATCTCCCCATCCCTATCATCCCTCTACCTATCCCTATTCATCCCTCTCCCATCCCTCTACCGCACACTGAAACCAACACAATTGGGCAATGGATCGACTGCAAGAACGCGAAATCAGCGCGAGAAATTCACAGGCTTTGTAGTATGCAGCCTGTTCTAGAGAAAGGCTTGAATTGAGTGATCGCCTGAAACCCGTTTAATTTGCGCTATAGACCGCTTAAGTGTCTTTGCTGATAGATTCATCGTTTGAATTCTTAAAGCTATCCTATAGGTCATTTTCCGACCGTTCAGGCAATGAACGCTGCTTCTATCCCTCTGAACTTTGCAGCATTAAAAAAGCACCCTGTTCGAGTGCTTCATCCGCTCCAATTCCGCGATCTCATAAATCAAAAGCGACTCCCTAGCAGGAAGGCTAAGGAGTTGGGCTTGAGATCTGCGATTGTGTTCCGATGATTTAGACGTTCAGAGTTTTCACAGCGTCTCGAAGGATTCGTAAACTCTCATCGGTCTCGAATGCTGATTTGCAAAGCTGCTTTTGTTTGCTCGTTAATTTCAGCTTCATTAAGCGCGTACCTTCATCACTCAGAGGATAGTGATCGTATAGGATCTCTAGCTTCTCTGCTGTCTGTTCTACCGATTCAACTTGCTTTAACCCGTCAATCCAAAGTGCTGCAAGTTCCATTTGTCTGAATCGATTTACATCTTGGTCAGCAGGTTTACCAGTAAGTGGATGATAAGACACCATTAACTGATCGACATCTGGATCGCCCTTGTCGTTACGCTGAATCAGCGATAAACCTACAAGGACTGAGCGCGTACCGTGAGATTTAGGATTTGCAGCTTTGATTCTCACTAAGTCCTGAGTTTTATTGCAAATGTCTAAGACTTGAGACTTAAACTTCTGAATCGCTACAGGGTGTTTATGTCCGTTTTCCTCGCAGTATTGTAGATAATTTGCGTAAAGGTATTTCGTAGAATTAGCACCCTTAACGCCAATCTCAGTCACGCAAGATTCATCGAAACCGATTAGACAATTCTGATCGAGCCATTGCGCTATCGTGTTGGTTTCTAACAATGTCTGCGTGTATTGCGTTTTGTCTGATTTAGTACCTTTAATGATGTCGATTGCTTCATTTTCGCCTAAATTAATGATCCAATTTAGAATCCCTGAAAGCTCAGAAGCAAAAACACCCGAAAGATTACCGCTCCCATAGTCGAACTCTAGTAACGGCTTTTGTTTCTCCTGTGGGACTGTATTAGGGAATCTAAGGACAATTCGACGGGATTGGAAAGCGTCATCATCATCTGCCGTCTTAATCAAATCGTTTCCAGCGATCCAAATGATGCCAGGGAATACCATATCAAAAGCATCTTTGTTTTTCCCTTCAGCGTCGATCGTGTCTAGTCCTGATAAACGCTTCAATGTGTCAGGACTGCCCACAAAACCTTTAGTATCTGGGATGGTTGCAATCTTCTTGCCTAGCAAGTTTGAAAGCGTAAAATTATTCTCGTTTACCTTACGCATTTCTAAGGCTTTGTGCTTTTCAGGACTAACGAGAGCAATCATCACACGCTGAAAAACTGACTTTCCTGTGTCACGCTCTCCAACTAATTCGACAAGGATCTTTAAGTAGTTGAGACCCAATAGAGTTGCATAGGCGCAAGCTCTCAGCTTTCTATTATCAGCATCAGACAAGGTTTCAGTTAACCATTGCATCATAGATGGGCACTTTGCAGCCGGATCATAATCAGCGCACGATTGCCAATCAAAAAAGATCCCCTTGTCTGTCATCGTCTGGTAAGTATGCAGCGTCTTACTATAGACATCTAAAACGCCATTCTTACAAGGGAAGTATTGTTTACCTGTGTAGAACGTAATCGGCTCACAGAGCGAGATAAATAGATCTCGAAAGCCTTTCATCCAGTTCTGGGAAACAAGAGGGATTGCAGTTTGAGGATGAGCCTGTTCTAGAACCGATGTAAGCTTGTCGGTCAATCTGGCTTTGCAGTTCGGATCAATTTTACTGATTGATACACGCTCAAAAATGCCCTTCGATTCATTCAACCAGTACAGAGAATGCCCATTTGTTCCGACCTTGTTTTTGTACCGTTCTAGTGTGTATTGGACTGCAACGGCATGACTCGGAAGTAAATAGGTAGTGCCTTCAGTTTTAGAAATCTTCTCAACTAACGGTAAACCCTCGCCAGATCGAGCGCTTAAAATCCAATGCGGTACGGCTTCAGAGGTTGATTGCTTCTGAACTGTTGCAGGTGCTTTCTTAGGTCGGATCGAGGGAATCTTAGCCTTCTTGTTTAGCTGGAATTTCAAGCGATCCTTAAAATCGTCCTTAGCAACTGGATCGTAGTCGCTACGTTTCTCCATTGACTGCCAAATGATTTCAGCTTCAGAAGTGTCTAGAGGTGGATTGAATCGCGTTAAAGCTTCATCCCACAATGAGCGCGGTGAACGCTCTACGCTATAACCATCACGAATTACCCATCTGTTAACACCTGCTAAATCGCAAGCAAGTTTGTAGGCTGATTTATTACGATTACCCTCAGAGACTCCATTAGTGAAAATGTCTTGATGTTCCCTAGCTAGTATCGGAATCAGATCAATAGCTACATTGTCAAAATCAGAAGCTTGAACTTTAGCAGGTTGGATAGGTTTAGTACCCTGTTCGGTCTGAGTTGGCTTGTAACCAGTTTTTACTGGAAAAATGCCGATAGATTCAAGGCTCTCGACTTCACAAGGTTGGCAGAAGCTTAAGCGCTCGTAGGGTTTTCCGTTAGGGTGAATCGTTGGAGCTAATACGCAAAACTTCCCTTTATGAAGAATCTCGCCAACAAAAGCACCATTCTCAGATATTGCAAAATTAAAGGATCTAGATGCAGCTTTGCATTTAACTGCAACGTGATAGCCACCAGCCCCCGACCGCTCGATCCAAGTATCAGGAATGCGATCTAGAAGTTGGTTTAGATCAGAGTCGCAATCTTCCTGAGTCTGGTAATTCTTGCGATCAAAGTCGATCCAAACGATATCAGACCAATTACCAAAAGTGCCAACTCCGACACGCGGATCAGCGAACCACTCACTCAACTCCCCCCTATTGGGCAATCTGGCTTCATGAAATTCGCTGTGTTTGAGTAGCTTGGTTTTTCCTGACTTGCTAATGTAGCTAGGTGCTTTGCCACATACAAAACCGGTTTCAGGTGCAACTGGGATCGGCGGTAATCCGAGAGAAAGAAGTTTTTCGATCGTCGCTTGAACGCCCGGATTTCTTGAGTAGATTTCTGTTGCTTTATCTGTCGAAATTCGTTCGTTTGCTTGTCCCAAATTTGATTCGTTAGCGTTCTCAATATCGCTATCATGAAAGGGTAGCGTTTGAGATCCAATAGCCACTAACTCTTCTAGAGAGTTGTCAGATCTGTATAAATCCACTAGAATTGTCCTACAACTAAATTTGTTACGTTGAACCCGCTTAAGATGGTGCAAACATCTTGCGGGTTTTTCCATTTCTAAGCGTTGATCGCGGTCTCAGACGCTTCTCTCTGTTTTCGTCTCTTGTAAGACTTGTACAACTCTCGGATCGCCGTTCTCAGTGCGAATGAGTTGTTACAGTCGAATTCCGCCTCTGCAACTTCTTCTAACTCTTTAACAACTGATTCGGGAAACGTATAGCTTCTGCGGATCATTTTCTCTTTTTCCTTTGCGCGCGGCATAATTTTGTACCACCAATTTACTGTAGCATACTCGATATTGTATGAATTTGATCAGTGGAAAACGCGAAACCATTTCGACGTGGGAATTACGGATCACACTCTTATTTGTCAATTTTGTATAAATCAAAGCCCCTAGAGTGTGTACCCTAGAGGCTTTTCTTTAGTTCAAACTTAGGAGGTTTGCTTTAGAGAGCGTGATCGCTTCCCTGGTAGCGTGTTGTAGCCTGTACCTGATTAGAATTCGGATATTTGCAGAACAACGGCAGATCGTTAAAGTTGAAATCGAAGGTTTGACCTAAATCGACGGGTCTCGACACATCGAACGCAGTGCGAAGAACTAGCGCTTCATTTTGATCAATCTCTGCCCCCAGTTCGCGCCAAATTTCGTGAACTTCATCGATCAGAGCGTTGAACTTCTTAGCCAGTTCGATCCGATTGTTTAGAATCTTCTGCGCTTGCGCGTAAACGACTTTCTGCTCTTTCGACAATGACGCTTCTAGATTGTTAAGTTCTCGCTGCATTGCTGCAATATCACCTTTCAGCTTTTCAGCGTCGGAATCAGTCTGATCAACTTGGGCACTAGCTTCACCGATAGCAGCGATCAATTGCTGCTTACGATTCTCTTTTGATTCAAGCTCACGCTTTTGAGCATCCAGCGTCATCAGAGCGCGGGTTTTCTCCGAGAGTACAGATTGATATTTGTCGAAATCCATTGGATCAAATGCCTCTTGATTGAATAACTTTTTAATAGGGTTCATCGGTTCACCTGCTTAGACTTCTTCCACTGGTTGACGCGTTTCTGTCGCTTCATCATTTGCTTAGGGGGTGTGTTGCCGAAACCTTTCGACTGAGCAACTGATTTCTTAAGCCCGTTAATAAAGCTCATCGGTTGTACAGGATTGCCCAATTGATCTGTGTACAGAAGATCTGGGAAAGCCCGTAAGATCAGAGGTCTATTGTCTTCAACTGCATCCAGCAAAGCTTCTTTTTGCGATGGGTGAACTTCGATAGTCAACATTCGGGGTTTTAGATCTAAGCCGATCACAGGTGAACACGCAAAACTTGAAACAACTAACTGCAAGCAATAGCGGTCTGGCATATCAGCACCCATCATCTTATGCTGATTGAAAAATGTGATTTCGATAGGCTCATCTTTCACTTTGTGAAAAACCCATAAACCGAAATCTTCTAGGAGATCATCTTTGTTGTTTTGTGTCATCATTAATTAGTGGATCGATAGACAATTGGCAGAAGTAAAGACTAGGGGGATTCAACGCGATCCCCTTTTTGCTGACTAGACTCTGATATCAAAATCAAAATATACGCGCTCAAATTGAGACCCCTAGATCGAGCTTTAGCAACTGCCTCAGCTTTTTCTGTAGGGGTCATTCGTAAGTTAACGCGCTCTGATTTTGACATTAGGAAATGCTGATCTGTACTTACAGTCTAGCATTTTCATTTTTGTGGATTATTTAGGTGTTTCTATTAGCAGATTTGTATAAATGCAGTGATCTAATCGAGCTTTTCAATCAACCATTCAGACTGCTTACCTTTAGATTGCATTCGAGTGCATCGAAACCCGTAGCGCTCGATCGAGTCACCTTTTATAGTGTGCAACTCTAGCAATGCTGCCAATTTATTTGTGGGCAATCTCCATCGGTTCATCGCTGCTTTTTCGAGTTCATCGAAATTTGTAAGCGTGTTCGCTGGATTCCGTTGAACGATTGCGGACAATAACCCTAGAAGCATTGATTCTTTAGATTCCGCCTGTGTTGTGTCAGTAGTCGCTAGAGATTGCCCATCATTGGATTTAGTACCGTAGCGCTCGGATAGAAACCGATCTACGTCGCTGCCGTTCTGTTGCACCCATTCATGCAGGCTATCTAAAAATCTCAACTGCTCGGAACTGACGAAAGACTTATTCTGAATCCGCACAGGTTCACCCAATCCAGCCTCAGCCATTGCGGTTAATCGTCGCTCGTATAATTGCGTTCTGCCTATTCCATAACGCTTAGGGAGTTCAGACACAGGAGTTCTATCGTCTGCCGCGATTGAAATTTCCATAGGATCGCTCTAGCTGTTCGGTGGAATCCGGTGGAATCCGGTGGACAAGGCGAATTATACAGCTATGGGAAAATTTAATCGTTAAAGACGAAATCGTTTCTAGATTTCTTGCTCTGATTCTGATTAGCTGGATGCACCTGAATGATCAGCCGTTCAACATCTGCGCGATCGCAGTTAAATAATTTTGTGAGACTATCTACCGCTTGATCTCTAGCGATCTGCTCATGCTTCAGACTAATGAGTGCAATCACTCGATCAAGTTCAGCCATTCTCAACCCTCCATTCACCTGTGGCAGAATCTTGCTTCAAATGAACGCCGTATTTGCTCAATGTGTTGAGCGCTAGGTTTAGTTCACTCGATAAGCCTGTGACTTTCATTAGACCTTCAAGCGCTCGTTGTCGATCTGCTAGTTTGCCCTTACGTTTGATAGTGACATTCCCGCGCCTATCCGTAACTGTTTCTACGTTAATTTCTGCCAGCGCTCCGAGACAATGATCGGGTATCTCACTAATGGGCAATAGTTCACCGTCATCATTAAACATCTGCTTAGGATCAGCAAAAGCGATCGCCGCTAACTCTTGCACCAAACGATCCGCGCTAATGTCGAAACGCTTGCTTACGTTGGCTTGCAGGTGTCTAATATAGTTCTGAATCTCAGGTTTTCTCAGAAAATTAGAGCTTTCGGTACTGGCTACACTTTCAGATCGTGCCACAAAACCAGCCTGATAATAAGCGCGTGTAGCATTACCTCCATTGCTTGTATAAGCCTCTGCAAACGCTCGCTGTTTTACGGTTAATTTGTCTAATAGCAATTCTTCACTCATCACACTGCATAGCATACATACTTCTATTCTAGGCACATCAGAAAAGAGCCGATCTGAATGAGATCGACTCCTTTCGAGTAACTAGCAATAGTTACTATTGCTGCACAGTCGTGTCAGTTTGTGGAAGATTGGTAAGCCCTCCAGCCTTCTGAACATCTGCGATCGCAGGTTTCTGACAGTCACCTTCCACATTATGTGGCGGCTTTCCTGTGTGTGCTCCTGAGAGTAACGCCAGAAAAGCCGACAGCAAAACAGACAAGCAAGCTCGATTGAGCTTCAAGCGAAAATAGATCTCCATTCGGGTCTCCGTTATTTAGTGAGAGTCGAAGTGGAGGTTTCTCACAAGTACTCATTAGTTTTAGATCTGGATTGTACTTGTAAGAAATGTCTCCACCCATCCATAAGTTGATACTGCTAGGTTGGTAAGACCTATTAGTGTTTCAACTATGCGGTTAGTGTAACCTTATTTCATTAAAGTGAGAATGGGAAAAGAGATCTTTCTCATAAAACAGATCCCCCTTGTACAAGGGTGATAAAGAAAACTTATAGGTATAGGATCTGGATAAGTGCATCCGAAAGCTTTCGGAATTGTCAGTATTTCAATAAGACAAAAGAAAATATGTTCCGTCTTCCAAAAGCTTGAAAAGTTCCGATATATTTCGGAAAACGAAACCTAAACAAAAACACAAGCCTATGTTAAAGTGTGTGCAATACAGAAATCCTTATAGATCTGGATTGTACTTGTAGGAAGTGTCTCTGGTGGATTGGTAACCCATCCAAAGGCAATGAAAATAAAAAAGCAGGGGGTTCATATTCCCTGCTTTTTGCGTTTTAGAGATAAATTTGCGCTTCAGTCGTTACATTAAAGCGTTCCCAAGTTCGATCCCAAGTTTTACCAAATGCTTTTCCTTGAGATGTTCGCAAGCAGCGCGAGCGGATTCAGCCAGAATCGTATCAGTGTTAGGTGTGAGCTTTAGCGCTCCCCCTAGATAGCCTAGAGATTTGCAGAAATTGTCTGTCAGGTTGGTAGACGCTAATCGCTTCACCGTTGCATGATCACCACGCTGGAAAGCTTCTAGCGCATTCTTGTGTAAATCCGCTTCTGGTTCTCCTAGAGTTTCAAGAATTGCTGAGACTGCCTTGTTTACTTTCTCGGCTGTGAATTCTGTCTGTAGTGCCTGTACCATTTTTGATTCTCCTTTCTTATTGGTAATCGTTTTTCTTGTCTAGTTCGATCTGTGGCAGATAAGCTTCAGCCCAGTTCTTTAGGAGATGCCAGCGAACCATCCGACCGACCATCTGAGGGTAACTATCGCGGTGAACGATATGCCCAACTCGTAACAGTGCGAAATTAAAAGCAGAGATCTCGATCGTGTTGTAAGCGCGTCTGAACTGCTTATCGTTTGGGATTGCGATGATATTTTCCAGCGTTAAAGGATCTTGCTTATCTAGAACGAGCGAACGAGTGTAAGACGGCAGATCATCTTCTGACTTGTCCCTCAATATTTGAAAGTGTTCTGATGAGGAGATCCCTCTAGCCTCAGCATCTTTAATCCCCGCATAAATATAGAAATCACGATTGCGCCTGAAATAACCTTGTAGAGCATTTTTCAGGATGCTCGATTTGTTGTAGCCAAGCTCATCACAAGCAAGCATAAGGCGATCCCAATCTTCATCGGGTAACAGGACGTGAGCTATACGCAGTTCTTTTAGAGCCATATCAAACAATCAATCCGCATAGCATATTTTCTCATAATCATGATCTGATTATAACGTCACGGTGAAAGGATAATAGACGGTTGTGAAAGATTTTTTCATGGTTATGAAAGATTGTGCTATATTAAATTTGTGAGCAGTCACACACCCATCACTGAAGAGTCACTGACTACCCAGAGACCAGTCAAACCGACCCATCAGAGACCAGTCAACCGCTCACAGTCCAATCATCACAAAAGCTGAAATGATTACTACGAAAGACTTCAAGACCACTCACGCGCTATCAGATAGCACCTTCACTAGACTCGTCAGACGCGCTCAAACCGACTACCCAGATCTCGCCATCACCCGCAAAGTGAGCAGTCAAGTATGGGAAGTTTTAGAGCCTGATCTGCTCGAAAGCTACATCTCTAAGAAACCTGCTGCAAAGCAAGAAACCGAATCAATCGACGGTGAGATCATCGAAACCCTTGAACTTTGCAACGGTTCACAGTTGACGGTTAGACGCGAAATCGTACCCGCTCCGTATGTTCCACCGCTACAGATTCAGACTGAAGTGAAGCAAACGGATCTCTCAAAAGTTGACGAATTGATCGAGCGTCTGAGAGTCGAAATCGAAGCAAAAAACGAAGTAAAGCGACTGGCAGAATTAGCCGAATTTGCCCAACAGTGTGAGGCAAAAAAGAAGAATCGCGATCTAGTCGAAATGCTGATCGAGCAAGGATACGACGCTCAAACAGCCGTAAAAATCGCGCAGCATTCCCAGAATCTAAACCCGGTGGGAAAGTAACCGATTCAGCGTTAGAGGTCGATCCGATTGCCCAATTCGATAGACCTCTAACGCTCCCTCAACTGTTCGCTATCACTCTATCAATCGTTATTCTCTGGTATCTCTTATGAATCGTTCAACAGTCTCCAAATCAATCGATCTTGCTTTCCTTAAAGCGTTCGCTGTCCTGTTCTTTCTCATTGTCGGATGTCAAACCGTTAAGTATTACGCAACGCCTCAAACTCAATCGCAGCAAACTTTTAGAGGTCACAAGTAAATGTATAGAACGAATCAATCAAGAATGTTTTGGATCGGTCTAACGATGGGCACTTGCATCACTCTCATGTTTACGACTGGTGTACTTCAGTTCAATACAAACGCAATCGATCAACCTAAGCAAACTCGGAGTAAATAACCAATGCCTAGATCTCGTAAAAACAATCCCGTTACAGAAATGCCTGTTGATTTTCCAATCCAGCATGAGCCAGGGTCACACGGTGGAATTTTCGACGATATCCCGCCGATCGAGACTTCCAATACTAGCAACGTGATCCCTTTCACCAGCACAGGCAACGATCAAGCTTTTCGACAGAATCGCGATACTGCTCAACTCGATCAATTTCTTGCACAGTACGGAATCGAATTCATTTAGGAGGTAAACCGCAATGGCTTTTCAACTACCGCAAAATTTCAATGTAGAGCTACCAAACTTTGATCAGTTAGCAGATGGAGCAATCGGATCGCCTGAAACTGGGTTCGCGCCAGGTGAGAACATTGCAAGAACTACCGATCAGGCTAGAGAGCAACACGCGCAAATTTATCGAGAGCAACAGAACACGATCGAGAATTTGAAGGATGGTATCAAGCTTGTAAACAACATCGTTCAGGCAGGGGTAGAAGCTACCACGCTAGGACAGACTCTAATCAAGTATCAGACCGGACTTGAGAAGATTCGCAATGAAGGTGTGAAGCTTCAAAAGGCTCAAACTCAGACCGCAATTTCTCAGACGGAGCTTTCACAGTTGCAATTGAAGCTTGGTTTTGAAACCGATAAGTTACCAATCCTTCAATCAGGCTACCAAGCCAAATTACAAGGGTTGCAAGTTCAAGCCGAAATTGCACATAGAGAAACTGAAAAGCTGATGATTGAACGCGATACGCGCTTCCCAGTGGTAGACGTTCAAGCGATTGCAGCTTAAGCAAAAAATCGAAAGGGGTCTAAAGATAGACCCCGATCCAGTCCCCAATCATCACAAAAGGAACTGAAGAAATGATAACCCGCAATTTTGTTGATCAATTAGCTGAAACCCTCGCATTTGGCGGAATTGGGATTGGTGCTGTTCTAGCGCTCGTAACTAATACGATCAAACCGAATCCACAGATCGCCACATTCAGCACTCTAACGGCTTGCACTTTAGCGATTGGCTACCGCGAAGTCACTAGAAAGCGCGGTGATCAGAAAGTTTATGCAGAAAGAGACGCGCTCAAGGTTTCGTTGCATCAGATGGAACTTTCCCTGAGGAACGCCGAATTAAGCCTAGAGCAAGGATTAAAGCAGCGTCAGGAATACTATGAGGCCAAACTGTCTGAAATGCGGTCTAAGCTCAATTCTGACGCAAATTTGCAGACGAAATTCGATGAAGTTCGGAAAGCTTTCGATCAACGTGCGACTGAGCTTAAGAACGCTCTAGCAGAGTGCGACAGATTGAGGTCTGAAGCTGCAAGCTTTGAAGGTCAAAAGCAACAATGGGTGCAGAAATTCGATCAATTGATTTCTGAACAGAATCAAGAATACGACAAACTACACAGCCAGATCGCACAGCTTGAACGCGAGAATCTACAGTACAAAGCGCGGTTTGATTCTGCCGACGAAATCGCTAAACTCCGAGCCGACAAAGAAGCCTCAGAGTTAAAAGATTCGATTGCCCAATTGCAGAAAACTTACGATCAGAAGATGGGTGAGTTTAAGCAGTTGGCAACGTTATATAACTCCTTGCGAACTGAGGATGATTCTAAGTTTGCAGAGCTTCAGAGCAAATTTGCCTATCTCACCGGACAAGGTTTTCAGGAGGTCGAGCAAGAATTCAATTCTGAATTATCCACACGGGATCGAATGCTACTTGCAGCCAGTGCGAAAATCTCGGAACTCGAAAAACCTCACCTGTTCGATGATATTGGGGACTTCGTTAGACCGAATCGACTGATCAAATCCCTATGGGAATCTGAAGAACGCATTTGCTTAGATGCTTCTGAAATCGTGCCCCACGGTGACAATAGCGGCTTTGATGTCTATTTCTCCCTGCGAGACAGACGCGCTAGGGGTCAGGCTACAATCGACGCTTTGAACGAGCGCGGGAATGAATTCTCTGTCTTGTGTGGCACGATCAAGGATTTGAAATTTGAATACGACAGAGTAAACCCGCACCGAATCAAAGCATCCTTTGTTTTGAGAAAACCTGAGAAAATCGCACCTAAGACAACGATTGATAAATTGTGGATTCCTTCAGAACAATTCGCAAGCAAGACCGCTAAACTGCTCAAAAAACCGATGACTCGCGTTATGGGCTCAACGGGTGAGGGCAAAGGTATTTTTGTAAATCTGCTTCTGGCAGTCGAAGCAAATCAATCGACTCCTAGCGCGGTGCGATTGCATGATCCGATGGATGGCTCTAGTGCTGACTATTGGCAAGTTCCTAAGACTTCCAAGGGTAAGAACGCTACTAGAAAAGCGGTTCAAATATTCGCTAAGGAGTTCAATGATCGTCTAGAAAATCAAATTTCAGCACCGCTCACACTGGATGTATTCGACGAAATTGATATCGTTGCAAGCGACGATCCGAGCATCAATAAAGCGTTTCTGAATACAGCTAAAGGTATGCGGCATTGTGGAATGAGAGCCGTAATTATTGGGCAATCTCCCTCAGTTGGAAAGAAGGGGTTTGAATGGGCTGATTTGGATAATTTCAACGCTGTCTATTTCGGTACTGCGATTGTAACAGCTATCGATAAAACACCCGCGCTAGAGATGCAATCCGCCAAACTGAAAGAGACCTATCAAAAGCTTTCTGACTACTGCGACAAACAAAATGAGGAACACGGTTTAGACCCTCTAACCGCTTGGAATGCCTATCGATTCGGTCTCGTAGTAACTCAGGGTAAAGCTACCTTTTTTGAGTTGCCCAATGCTGATTCTATCGCTTGCGACTGGACACGATTGAATCAAGCTTCAGAGGTTTCTAAGGATGTTCTAAAGTCTTCTGATTCTGATTCTTCAACGTGTTCTCATTCGTCTTACAACGTGCGGAAAACCTTCAAAGATAGCAATGGAGTTCCTGTTAAGCAGTACCGCAAATGTAAAAACTGTGGGGAGAATTTTACGGTGAATTTATAGCGCTTAAACGTCTGCCGAATCCCTGCCGAATCATTCGGCGGATTTCGGCGGATTTCGGCGAAACGATCCGAAAGTACAGTTTTATAAGGGTTTCAGACTGCCGAATTTCTGCCGAATTTCTGCCGAATCGCACTATGTAGGGGTATGCCGAATCGATCTACGATTCTGGATAGTGTTAGAAAATACTCGACAATTAATGTTAGGAGAAAAATGAAAAGTATTGTTGAACAGAGACGCGAAAGCTTCATGACTAAACTCGATCCAAACTGGCAAGAATTCGTGAATCGAGGTTTTTGGAGCGTGTGGGAAGAGTATCAAAGATTTGTGTTTGATGTCAGAAACGAATCAGACTATTTGCATTACACAGCAAATCTAATCGACTTGATTAAAGCGCTTGAATCAGCATTAGAAAAACCAGTGCGATTTCTAGCGGTTCTATGGTTGGATGTGGATGATGCAAACGAGAAAGTGATCCGTAAATTTGAGTACGGCGAATTCCATTTTGAGCTTGATTCTCAGGTAAACACCCTCTAAAAATAAATGCCCTTACTTCTTGACAACGGCAACCGATGTGCTATTCTATAGAAGTAAGGGCAACTGCAACAAAAGAGGGCTTCTAAAATGTCTAACCGCTACTTTCTGACAGATGGAACAAACTTCATTATCGATCCGCAAAAAGAAGAGAATCCTATCGAAGCGCGTAAGGCTAAGATTCACTTTGTAATGGGTCTAAATATGTTGGATGTTGCAAAGAATCCCATCTGGAAGATTGACGCGATCCGAGCATTAGCAACCGCACTTGTGCAAACTACAGAAGATCGGAAGCGTAGCCCTAAGAACATCCTGATCGAGCGTCTAAGCGAGTTTATCGAAGCGGAGCGCAAAGCTAAAGCGACTGCGCTAGATGCAATGATCGACGATGGCGTTATCGATGTTCGTACAATTGATTTAGTCTTTCTGGCACTATCTAAGAATTTGACACCGAAAGAGATTTCAGACCTAATTGAAGGGAGCTTACGAGAGACTTACACAACAGATGAATCTCTTGTTAAAACAGGCTTGAATCGACTCTTCAAAGCAATCTCGCGTGATGATCGCTTTGTGAACTATCAAGCAGCAATTGCCAAAATCAAGACCGAATTGAAAAGTATCACCGTACCCGTAAACAATCAGCACAGAAAGAACTATACGGAGCAGGTTAAAAACTCTCAAGGAGATCTGCGATTCATCCGTAAAGCACCTGTGATGGAATTTACCGAAATGGTTTTATCGACTCCAGACGATTACAACTACATCGCTGTAAGTTATGCAATCGGCATTGCAACAGGTAGACGGATGGCTGAGATATTAGGAGACCATTCGACATGGGAAGCGGTAGACAATGATCATTTAGCGTTCACTGGTCTACTTAAAACTAAATCATTGAACCGCATTGATGAGCGCGTGATCCTTCTGCCACTAATCGACTCTCATCTAGTGGTAAGCGCGATCGAATGGTTGGACGGTAACAACCCAAAAGCTAAAAACTACCGCATCGATCATGAGCGCGTGAATGCTCGGTACTCGAAAGAATTCAGCAATCGCGCTCCTAAATCGGTTTTAGCAATGAAAGACGCTTCAAAAGCTGGATTATCTGAGGAGAATGAAAAATCTTTGCCTGGTATCCGCCAATTCAAGGACACACGCGATTTTCATGCCGCTTATCATATGCAATTAATCTATGACGCTGAATCATCCGCCGAAACGCCACAACATTACGTGATGTCGAAGGTTCTACATCATGACGCGCTTGCAGCGACCGAAAGCTATATGAAAGTGAAGCTGATTTGATCTCAAGCCCAACTCCTTAGCCTTCCTGCTAGGGAGTCGCTTTTGATTTATGAGATCGCGGAATTGGAGCGGATGAAGCACTCGAACAGGGTGCTTTTTTAATGCTGCAAAGTTCAGAGGGATAGAAGCAGCGTTCATTGCCTGAACGGTCGGAAAATGACCTATAGGATAGCTTTAAGAATTCAAACGATGAATCTATCAGCAAAGACACTTAAGCGGTCTATAGCGCAAATTAAACGGGTTTCAGGCGATCACTCAATTCAAGCCTTTCTCTAGAACAGGCTGCATACTACAAAGCCTGTGAATTTCTCGCGCTGATTTCGCGTTCTTGCAGTCGATCCATTGCCCAATTGTGTTGGTTTCAGTGTGCGGTAGAGGGATGGGAGAGGGATGAATAGGGATAGGTAGAGGGATGATAGGGATGGGGAGATAGACTGAAACTCTTACAGGCGAGGGATTCTAGGGATGATAGGGATAGATAGATGATATTTAGGAAAGAAAGAAGAAAGAGCATATTACAACACACTACAGATAAAGATAAATGCATATAACGCTTATAGAAGTATTGGGAGATACCCCTAGAATCCCTAGACTCCCTCGCCTGTAAGGTTTTCATCCCTCTACCCATCCCTATACCATCCCTATTCATCCCTCTACCATCCCTCTACCGCGCTGCTTTTGTGTGGCATTACGAACAGATTGGAGCGAGATCGCTGATCCCAGTGCGGGGAATTGGCGCAAAAAAATAAAACGATGGTCGGAAAGTGTTCGTAATTTTGAGCGAGGGATCGAAGGAACTAACCATAAATTTCTAAGGGCATCTTTTGGAGAACTAAGGGCAAATTCCTATCCATAGATTTCTAAGGGCATAAACAACATTTCTAAGGGCAAATTCCTATACATAAGAATTGCTGATGCCCTTACTTACTTTTGGCGATCCCTGCTTATGCCCTTACTTGTATGCCCTTACTCTTATAAGAGTAAGGGCATACAAGTAAGGGCA
>NZ_JAMPLL010000056.1:0-14315 GCF_039962495.1 Leptolyngbya sp. AS-A5
CCGAGGAGATTGCCCAGATTTATGAGTTGGAACTGTAAACGCATAGTAACTGGGTACAGGCAGCGCTTATTGCTGCTATCAAAAAAGGCTCGTTTACGGATAGGGCACAAAAAGAAGCAATTTCCCTTCTTGACTGAATAATAGTTACGATGCAGCACTCTCTCCAAGAAAGTTATAGGTCTTAATTTTGTAACTACCGCGCTCAGCTGCAAGATCACAATTTTTTATAGATAGAGAGAAACGTGAAGCTTAGAAAGACTTCCGTTCTCGGTTCCATGTCATGACCGAACAGCGTTACACTTAACGTTAGATACACTTTTGAGAAATCAAGATTTTATTTGACACCGTATCCTGGATTTTATTGATAGTGCTGCGCAACACTATTGAGTGCAAAAGTTGTAGTATTTAGTTCTTAGGGCTACTACCACCGTACCTAGTTAACAGGCACGGCATTCTATAAAACAGGCAACAAAGGGCACCTGATGAGTATGGGTTGGGCACCGTATCAACCCATCAGGCAGATTCGTTCAAATGGAATCAGTGACAGATACCTAGGTGTTTATCAACCATCAAAACCATCAAGAAGGTTAGACATATCTTTATGACAATTGCTGTTGGAATGATTGAAACCCTGGGCTTCCCGGCGGTTGTCGAAGCGGCGGACGCCATGGTGAAAGCGGCTCAGGTTACCTTGGTCGGCTACGAAAAAATCGGCAGTGGTCGAGTTACCGTCGTCGTCCGGGGCAATGTTTCCGAAGTGCAGGCTTCGATCGCCGCGGGCATTGAGTCAATCAAGCGAGTTAATGGCGGCTCTGTGCTGTCAACTCACATCATTGCGCGCCCCAATGAGAACCTGGAGTATGTGCTGCCCATTCGCTACACCGAAGCAGTTACGCAGTTTAGATCTGGGATGTAAAACCTCACTTCAAGAAAAGAGTGCGGCGCACTCTTTTCTTGAAGTGAGGTTGCTAGAGCTGAAGCTATACCGACATTCCGCCCTTTTCACTGGCACATTGACTATTAACGACGAAGCAATCAGCTTCATAGCGATCTCCCCTGAGAAGGAGACGGCACAACTGAGAATCGGTGCTCTTTAGTTCAAGGGAACTAATACTCTTTGAAATCCTCACGGAAAAAGGGCTTCGGCTTTAATATTTTGATGTGCCCGTTAAAGGGCGGAATGTAGATTCGAGAGGAATGGCAGAGCAAACTGATTGAGATCGGAATGAACACGATCGATCCTATCTTGTGGCTTGTGGAAGGTCTGCTCGTCTATTTGGATGAAGCCGATGTTTTGACTCTATTTGAGGAGACCAATTCACTCTCAGTCCTGAACAGTATCCTGTTGTTTGATGTTCTGGGACGCTCTTTGCTTGATGCCCTACAGATGGCTAAACATCATTTATTGGAAAAGTTAGGTTCCTCTTAGTGTTTCGGCGCAGATGAGCCTGAAAAAATCATGGAGCAATTTGGATGAAAAGCGGTGGCAACACAACCCGGAGAGATTGATTCGATCCGCTGGAACTTCCCCACGCACCTCGACATGTACCCAATTACCCAATGTGCTCCGGATTTTCTTCGTTGAGGCTCGCAAACTAAGCAACGTGTTTTTATGAACACGCCGTCGAGCAATCTGCTCCGAGGTGTACCTGTAATTCGTGTTCTGAAGGCTATCTATCCTGTATCAAACTCCATAAAAAAAGTCAGTTTTTGATAGAGCAAGATGCCCTCTGCTCCTCTTCCTCGATACTGCCCGAAAGTCAGAAGAATCAAAGCTTCTCCTTAGAATCTGAAACCGCTCAAAAGACACCCCTCTTTTAATAAGGGTATAGCCATTCTAGATAACTGTATAAACAGTATAAATAGTTTGCACTGAGAATTCTTAGATAAACAAAAGGCACATCATCTATATGGTTAAAACTATACAAATAGTTTTAACCATATCCAAAGCTTATATTGGTTATGCAGTCAATTCTTCATACCTTATTTGCTGGTCGTCCCGTTTTCACTTTTTCTAGGCTTTCCATCATAGCGATCAATTCTGTATTGGTCATATTTTGAAGAGCGTGTAACCCTGCTCGAATAACCTCACTCTTGTTTACATTTAGAGCACAAGCCAAACAGCGTTTCCTGATAGTATCAATAATTTCATAGTCCGAAACAGGAATCGTAAAGCTATCGCGCTTCACCTTTGGCTGCTCTTTCTCTTCCACCTTTTCTACAATAGGAGCTGGAGTGGGAGGAACAACAGGTTCCTCTGTCCTGAGATCGCTGAGTAGGCTTTCGGCTCTCTCAAATCGATCACGCACAGCTGCATCCTCTGCTTTGAGAGACGATGTCAAGGCTGATTTCATATCTTTTCTAGGCATAAGGGCTCGCTACTCAACAACTAATAAATTGTATAGACCGTTTTAACAATATAAATCATTAAAACCATATATACAGTTATTATTTCTACAACTGCTTTGAGGTTGTGCCAGAGTAAAGCACACTATAATATGAATAGTATAAAATCTATAAATCATTAAAACTATTTATACTATTTTAATGATTTATATCATTTGTGAAATTTATTACCATGTCAGCTAAGATCATTGCCGTTGTAAATCAGAAGGGTGGCTCCGGCAAAACCACTGTTACGATGCAGCTTGCTGGTACCATTGCCCGGCGTGGGTATAAGGTATTGGTAGTTGATGCTGATCCTCAAGGCACTGCAACTCGTTGGGCAGCAACCGCCGATGATGAGCTGCCCTTCCCAGCATCCGTAATTGGCTTGAGTGCAGCGAATGCTAAGGTGCATCGGGAGGTCAAGAAGTTTGTGGAGAATTACGATTGTATTTTCATCGATTGCCCTCCGGCAGCCGACTCACCTATTCCTCAAAGTGCTCTATTAATTGCCGACTTAGCCTTAGTGCCAATTATCCCATCACCCTTAGATATGTGGGCAGCCGTAGGAATTCGCCAAGTTATTCAGAATGTTGGAGATATTAATGATTCTTTGCAAGCGCGCCTTGTGCTTAATCAATGCCAGCCCAAAACCACTCTGACGCAGGAAAGTTTAGAAATCCTTTCAGAATTCGGCATCGAACTTGCTAAAAGTCAGATTCATCATCGTCAGGTCTACCGGCAGTCTGCTGTATTTGGTCAGACTGTTCAAGATATGACAAGTAAAGCAGCCGCTGCTATTCAAGAGATTGACCAACTTGCTGATGAGGTAGCAGTGCTCATTCAATTGTAGTGAGGTCATACTCTCTTAACGGTAAAAATAGTATTAACAGTTTATACCATCAGCTCCTCATTAGTTTGCTGCCTGTTTTTAGTCAGGCACGAGATCAATCTTTAGCAAAGATGAGGGAATTTAAGGATAGATTGAGCCTATGCGGAGAGATTCTATTTTCTATAAACTATTCGCGCAGGCTCCAACATTGCTGTTTGAGCTATTGGAGGGGAGTCCCCCGAATGCGCAGCAGTACCGATTCGACTCAGTTGCGGTGAAAGAGCCCAGGTTTGAGATTGACGGCGTATTCCTGCCACCGGACACTGAACCAGGCGTTGTCTACTTCTGTGAGGTGCAGTTCCAGCGTGATGAACTGCTATACGAACGACTCATTCTAGATCGGCCTGTTGCCGATTGAAACCACCTTTATGCTGCGTCAATTATACGTAAATGCGATCGCTGTTTATTCTTAAGGGTTTGAGCATTTGTTCTAATTGTCTCGAAGCCTACAAGGAATTGACGCGGCACACACCTTCTTTCGATACCGGAATTTTGAACCAGACTGCAAATGTCTTAAAATCTTTCCAGATGGTCAGCCTGCTTCTTTTGCTCCAAACTCAGGTTAGGGAAATTGCACTAGCCTCTATCGCAATATTTAGTTTTAACTGGATTAAACGATACTCACGTTGCAATCTTCTTCTTGTAGGGCACTAAGGTTAATTCCTCAGAACGGTTGAGTTTTGAAGTAATACTCATGTCGTAAATCGAGTTTCTAAAGGCAGCCAAGGTTGTATTTCCAAAATAGAACCTAATTCAAGCGGCATGTACACTGAAATTACGTACTTGAGCGCTGTTTCTTGATCTCATTAGAGGCTCGCATTAGAAACTCTACTAATTGAGCCTTGCTCTTTTACTTAGCGACTAAGGAAAAAACCTGACTTCTGATACGACAACAGAAAATTGACTAAGTGAATTAATAGATATGCGAATCCAGCTTTAACCTAGGCGCTAAGTAATTCCTGAGAAAGCCCTAGTTTCCGATTTTCAAGTCTGTTGGCGACTTTAAATAGTAATCGTGCCAATTGTGTATCATCTAGCAACTCGATCGGGTCCTCTACTGGTCGAGGTTCTTTACCAGCTAGAAGTTCGCAGAAGTAGCGTTTCGCTCCTGGCTTAATTTGATCTGCACCGTCTAGCATTCGCTCCAGCATTTCGCAGGACGGATTCGTTTTGCCATTACGAAACTCTGAGATATGGGTTGTGCTAATCCCTGTTACCTCAGCGAGCTTCTTTCCTGTAATTCCAAGTTGCTTGAGCGTCTGATCGAAATATTGATGCATCAATTTAACCCAGAGCGAATATAATGATTCAACCAAGGGAGGATTACAACAATTCGCTTTTGACGAATCTGAAATCATTCTAATTCATGACTCTGCTATGGAAACCATCAATCTCAAAGATTCACACAATTCAAGTTTTCGTCAACAGCTACAAGTCTTGCCAATTCAGCTTTAGAGAGTTAGCGGTATGAGCACTTATTCTAATAAAAGCCAGTGTCACGACCCATTTCCCTCCAATCTAATCGGTAAACGTCTATGTGAGACGTTCCCTTATCTGTGGAACGCGATTATTTCAACCAACGAAACTACCCCAAAGTGGCAGACGGTTACTAAGTACCCCATACGTCCGCGCATTTTATGGCGAGAGTGGAAGGACAATTCCAAATTAATTTGCGTTCGATTCGACTCCCAGACCTCTTACGCGCTGATCGACATCGATCTCAAGGGTCAGTTCCACCCCTACCAGAACCCAGAATCGCTCACTCTGATTCGAGCGGCACTGGAAACGATCGGGATTTGCCGCACGATTCTGATCAGATCGAGTTGGTCAGAAGGCTTACACCTCTACATTCCGTTACCTCATGCTGTTCAAACGTTCGGATTGGCTCAAGCGATCAAGCAATGTTTGGAAGCGCAGGGATTGACGATCGCACAAGGGGATCTCGAAGTTTTTCCAAACTGTAAGGCGTATGCGATCCCTGGCACTTATACCGAGTACAACGCGCATCGACTTCCCTTGCAGCCAGATTCTGGGTCTTGCTTACTCGATGATGATTACAACCCGATTAGCCGCGATTTAGGGCAGTTCTTCCAGCAGTGGGATATAGCAGCAGCAGGACAGGATCTCTCTGAGTTGATGAATGCGATCTCGACCGCTCGAACGAATAGCCGCAATCGACGGAAGCGCCACACCACGATCGTCGAAGACTGGCTCCAAGACCTTCGGGCTGAGATTCAGGAGGGTTGGACTGACTACGGGCAAACGAATCACTTATTGAAGACGATCGCTTGTCACGGAGTCGTTTTTGAGGGACTAAAAGGAGATGCCCTCGCTGAATACGTCGAACAGACTGCGGTGAACCTCCCAGGCTACGAGGAATGGTGTCAGCACCGACATGAGATCCGAATGCGATCGACGATTTGGGCAAGATCAGCCGAGAACTACTACTGGGTATTAGGGAGCCATCCGAAGCGATCGGGGAATGCCCACAGCGATGAAGGTGAGAAGGTTGTTCCGTTCAATGTTCTGCGCTCAGAAGACGCTCAGAGACGAATTAAGGCTGTTGTGTCTCGCTTAGAGCAGGAAGGTCAGTTTCCCTCAACTGCCACCGCTAGAGCGAAATTAATCGCTGCTGAGGGAATCAGTACCCGAACCCTCTACAACCACCTCGAACTATGGCATCCCATTCACTATCAATCAGGATCGTGTAAAACAGTTCAGTCAGAGACAATTACAGCGATCTTTGAGGTTGATTCTGAAGATCCACCAAAATCGCTAGAACCCAGTGAGGAAAAGAGATTTTACACCGAGGGGGAGAATATGAAGGGTGAAAGGAACAATTCACTTGTTCTACTCAATCAGCTTGTATTTGACTTTGAATTCTTCTCGGAGGTTCGTTTACATATCGCGAAACCCCTAGAGAAGCTCAATGAAGTGAATGACAGCTAAATCGAAATGTCAAAAGTCAAATGCTTTTATCAGGGTAAACAGCTTTCGCTATTTCCGGATCTGCTCTATCTGCAAGTTTCCAGCTTTGCAATGTGTGACATTGAACCAAAACCGATTCGATTTTCAACACCAGAGCGACTCCTTGCGGGTAACTCGAAGAGATCGCAAAAAGTGCGTGTTGGATTAGCGGTAGCTTCGCTTCCCGAAGGGTTCGCACAAAACGGCTCCGGTTGCTTTCGAGTTCGATACTTAGAAGCGGGAGTAATGCACCAGACCGACATTTCGCCTGATTAACTTCTTCCCCTAGAACGTGCGCGGGTGAGGGTGAGAAACAATCAGGCGGATATCATTCAGGATGCGATTACGCGATTGGAGATAGAACGGGACCGACTTAGAGCAGAGGGGACGATTGCACTGGAGCATTGCTGGATTGAGACGGGTAAGGTGAAAGGTCGCCAATTTAGACAAGCCTGGTGGCGAAGCACGCAGGCGATGTTCGGCTCAAAACGTTCTAGGGGAAAGGGCAAATCTTGTTATATCGGTGAAGAGGGTAGCCTGGAGCATCAGGAGGCGAAACGACAGAAGTATCGGCGCGATCGGTTGAAGGAAATCGATCGACAGTTGCAGATGTTGATGGAAATAGCAGAGTGATCTACCTTTTTGCGCGATCGCTTCCGAAACGGAGTTGGTCGGTATCGCGGAGACGTTATCCTGAACTTTGTCAGTTGGACTCTGGATTATGCTGCGACTCAGTGAAATAAAGCTCCCGTTAGATCATACTGAAGCGGAAATTGAAAGCGCCATTCTCGACATGCTGCACCTTACAGCGGAAGAATTGGTTGGGTATTCCATCTTTAAGCGCAGCTATGATGCCCGCAATCGAGGGGAGAAGATTACTGCAGTCTATATTCTGGACGTAGAAATAAAGCAAGAAAAACGAGTGCTGCAACGGTTTAAGAAAGATCGGCGGGTGAAAGAGACACCGGATATGAGCTATCGGACCGTGGCTCAAGCTCCGAAAGGATTTACAGAGCGCCCGATCGTGATTGGCACAGGTCCCTGTGGGATGTTTACGGGACTGATGCTGGCGCGGATGGGATTTCGCCCGATTCTACTGGAGCGGGGGAAACAAGTCCGCGATCGCACGGCAGATACGTTTGGCTTTTGGAAAAAGAGAGCCGACTTTAATCCAGAATCGAATGCCCAGTTTGGCGAAGGCGGAGCAGGAACCTTCTCCGATGGCAAACTCTACAGCCAGGTTCGCGATCCGCAACACTATGGGCGGAAAGTGTTGATGGAATTAGTCAATGCGGGCGCTTCACCAGAGATCCTGTATGTGAATCGTCCGCATATTGGGACATTTAAGCTGGTGGGAATCGTTGAGAAGATGAGAGCAACGATCGAATCCTTGGGCGGTGAGATTCGCTTCCAAAGTCGAGTTGAAGAGGTCTTGATCGAGAATCGGCAAGTGCAGGGCGTTCGCTTAGACAGCGGAGAAATCCTCGAAGGTCGGTATGTGGTGCTAGCGGTTGGACACAGCGCCCGCGATACGTTCCAGATGTTGTTCGATCAAGGCGTTTATATTGAGCCGAAACCGTTCTCGATCGGTTTCCGGGTTGAGCATCCGCAGCCCGTGATTGATCGTGCACGATACGGAAAATATGCAGGCGATCGACGATTGGGAGCGGCAGATTATAAGTTAGTGCATCATGCCAAAAATGGGCGATCGGTTTATAGCTTCTGTATGTGTCCCGGTGGATTAGTCGTTGCTGCGACTTCAGAGCCAGGGCATGTCGTCACGAATGGCATGAGCCAGTATTCTCGCAATGAACGCAATGCCAATAGTGGGATTGTCGTTGGCATTTCGCCCGAAGATTATCCAGGGAGTCCTTTAGGGGGGATTGCTTTGCAGCGACAGCTAGAGATGCAGGCATTTGAGTTAGGGGGCAGAACCTATGAGGCTCCAGGGCAATTAGTGGGAGACTTTATTGCTGATCGTCCGTCGCGCGAGTTTGGCAGTGTGTTGCCGTCCTATGCGCCGGGTGTGCATTTAGGAGATTTGGGAGCTAGCTTGCCAGAGTACGCGATCGCGGCAATCCGCGAAGCCCTTCCCGCCTTTGAAAAACAGATCGCAGGGTTTGCGATGCCCGATGCGGTTCTGACTGGAGTCGAAACCCGAACCTCTTCCCCGATTCGGATCAAGCGCGGGGAAGATGGGCAGAGTGTGAATACTCAAGGCTTGTTTCCAGCGGGAGAAGGCGCAGGCTATGCGGGCGGAATTCTTTCGGCAGGAATTGACGGCATTAAGACGGCGGAAGCGGTAGCGTTGAGGATGCTGGCGACTTAAGCGGACAGACTAACACCGTTGCAGCAACCGCGATCGCTCTTTCTTCATTCCACCAGGGAGAGGCTTGCCACCATTGCCAGAGGGGAAGACTACCTTTGCTTAGATTGCAGCGGTTACAGACCGCGACTAAATTCGATTTGACATTCCTGCCCCCTTTGGATTCAGCCACAATGTGATCTAAGGTGAGAACTCGGGGAGTGCGTCCACAGTAGGCACAGGTTCCATTGAATCGTTGTTTGATTCCAGATTTGAGCTTGTGCTTTTGGGATTTCTGTCTGAGTTCTCGAAAGGGGGGCTTTGAATTCATGCGCTTAATATCATCCCTGTTTTGTTTTTATCTTATTTTTGTTCAAGTGCGACTTGCAGAAGTAGAGCTTGAGAGTAAACTCAGCGAGCGCGAAAGGTGCGCAGGCGATATTCGAGTCGAGGCGTTCTAAGTGTCTCCGGACATCTAAGTGTCCCGGACAAAAGTAACCACAAATAGCAGTGTCACAGATTTGAAGATGCTTTTGAAGAAAGGTGAGTAGGCTTTACATATTAGGACGCACACAGCAAAAAAGCTCTGAACTAAGCGAAAATGAACAAACTCGGATTGGTGATCTCGTCCGTTCTAATTCTTCTAGCTGGTTGCTGTCCTTCCGTCCGTGCTACTACCGAAGGGCAAATCACTTTCAATAGCAGCAGTCCAGAACCTCTCAGTACGGAAGTTTTTAACAACGACTTGGGCCTAGGAAAAACGGATAGTCGAATTGTTGTTGAACTGACAGTTGATAAGAGCCTGCTGTGGTCTGGGGATCAGTGTCGGACAGTTGTCATCTCTGGTAGCGACACGAATTGTTTTGCTAGAGACTACATTCGTGGAAAACTGATCAGTGAAGTTCGAGGATACTGCAACTTTCCATCCGGTTCCTTCAAGGAGGTTGTCAATGGCAGGAAAACAGGGAAAACGATCAAAGTTAACTTTGATCCGACCGTCCTCGAAGGCGAGAAGGAAAGGGCAAATCGAGAAATTCTAACCCGTTGGAGAGCTTACGAATAGAAATGTACCATCAGGCAGTAGCAGCATAAGCTAACTGATTAGGCGTTGATACTCTTTGATATCTTCAATCACTAGGGAATTGGCGGCAGCCCACGATCGCCTTTTGGCTGGTCTGGAAGGTGACGAGCATTCCGCTTCAGTGGTTAGCTTATCCGACTGTGAGGAAGCATGAAGAGCGATTCGCACAGTCGGGATGTATTCGTAGTAGGCGGAATTGTGAGGGACGATGTTGTGGCCGTGATTCTTAATTGGTGGCAAAGAACTCTAAAATGCCTTTAAAAGCAGAATAGCTATGAAGTCCTGCACTAAGTTCAATCGCATCTCGTTGAACGTCGAAATGCTAGTGCGCGAAAGTCATAGCTATTTCACTCATTAAAGTACCATTCTTCTTATTGAGTGTCAATCTCTGTCGATCGCTTCTCACCCACAGGGCACTTTGACAGCAGAAGTTTTGTACCACTTCATGCTGTCGATATACGAGCAAACAAACAAGGAAAAGGAACGCGATCATGAATGGGTTGCTTCTACTCCGGCGGCTTGTGTTTGTGGGCGTAGAAATGTGGAAAGTATTGCTTGTTGGCGGTTTCCAGATGATTAGAGCAAGACACATACGCTCTACCGTTCTAAATTCTTAATTTACTCTGCCTGATTTGAGGAATGAGAGATGCTTCGTGTGAGGCTTGATAAGAATATTATCTCTTGAACAAATAGCATGCATCAATCAAGCTAAAGGATTTAGACAATGTTGCGTCAAATGACATCAGCAATCGCAGTTCTCGCGACCCTTGGAATTTCCGCTACCTCTGTTAATGCCGTACCGGATCGCTGGGAGTATATGGGCATTGCATCCACTGGAGAGAAGGTTTATCTCAACTTGGATTCAATTCAATTAGAGCCTCGGCGCACTGGATATTTTTTCACCGTTCTTTAAGGGGGGTAGCGGCTTCAATATGACATCAAAACAGAGCACAGAGGATTTTGTTCCTAAGAGAATTGCAGAAGCAGGGACAGTTTCAGTATTGAGGATGTTTGGTGAATTCGGGAGCGATCGCGATGAGCAGTTAAACACTCTGACCTATGAAAACCAATTCCTTGTTAAACACATACCCATAGGCAGAAAGTTTCTGAGTGAACGCTTCAAGACGCGATATGAGAGTGCGCTGGCTGCTTATGCCATTCAGCAGGAAAACAGTAAACTCTTACCACTGGCTTTCAACGTCGTCTCGCCAATCCGATTCGATCAGAAGCATCGGGAAGGGCGATCGCAGTATTTGGGAACTTAGGAGCAAATGGGATGGTAACGCAATTCTTTCTGCGATACGTTTTTGCGATTGCGACAACAGTACTCGCTCTGTTAGTCATGTTAGCGATCGATCCCTTGATTCATTTTTCTCAAGCGTCTTTCCTACTCTTTCTCGGCGCTGTAGTTCTCAGTGCTTTCTGTGGTGGACGCAACCCAGGGCTCGCTGCAACAGTACTAGCAGCCATATTTGCCAACTACTTCTTCTTAGAGCCTCAGTACACTTGGTCATTGACGCTTGATAGTGGTTTCCGATTGTTTCTATTTGCCCTACAAGGGCTTCTAATCAGCTTTCTAATTGGAGCACTACAAAAGGCTCAAGAACAATCCCAGAAGACTTTGAATCAACTTCGCGCTTCAGAGATAGAAATTAAAAAGTTAAATCAAGAGCTGCAGCATCGAGTTGAGGAATTAACCCTGGCTGAACGCTCGATGCGAGCGAATGAAGAACGATTACGTGTTGCCTTAAAAAACGCACCCATTGCTGTTTTCAATCAAGATCGAGATCTCATTTATACCTGGATTTACAATCCTGCTCTTGATTATCAAGTCGATGAAGTCATCGGCAAAACCGATCATGATCTTGTTTTAGAGCAAGAAGCAGCCACTCTGGACAAAATTAAAGGAAATGTTTTGGCAACGGGAATCGGCGTTCGGGAAGAAGTGAACTTGACCGCTGATGGAAAAGTTTATTCATACGATTTGACTGTCGAACCCTTATGGGATAGTCAGGATGCAGTGGTTGGCATTACTTGTGCTGCGATCGATATTACGGAACGCAAACGGGCAGAAGCGGCGTTGCAAGAGAGTGAAGAACGCTATCGCCAGTTAACGGAGGCATCTCCTCAGATTGTGTGGACAACTGATGCGAGCGGCATGATAACGTACTTCAGCCCAGGCTGGTATGACTACACAAGACTGAGTGAAGCCGAATCGATGGGTGCAGAGAGCGGTAACGCATTACATCCTGAAGATCGAGATTGTGTTTTTCAACAGTGGTCAGTTGCCGTAGAAACTGTTGAAGCCTTCGATATTGAAATCCGTCTGCGGCGCTGGGATGGTGTTTATCGCTGGTTCCTCTGCCGGGCTTTGCCAGTGCGAGACGCGAATGGTGCAGTGATCAGCTGGGTAGGCACTGATACTGATATTGATGATCAAAAACAGATTCAAGAGGCACTGCGCCAGAGTGAAGAAAGGTTATCTCTTGCATTGCAGTCTGCCCAAGCAGGAATGTGGCAATGGTTTAAAACAGATGACCGAATGATTTGGTCGGAAGAGACTTTCTGGATGTTAGGTTATGAGCCTCGTCAGTGTTCTGCCAGCCATGCAGCCTGGATTCAAGCCGTTCATCCTGACGATCGCGAAATGGCAGAGCAGGCAATACAGCGAGCGTTAAACGAGAATTGCCCCATTCATTCTGAGTATCGAGTTCGCTTACCCGACGGCTCGATTCGTTGGCTGGCGGATATTGGACAAGTGACCTATGACGAACAGGGCAATCAGACCGGAGTGATCGGAATTCAGATGAATATTACCGATCGTAAACAAGCTGAGGACGCTCTACAGAAGAGTGAGCACCGCTTCCGTAGCCTGGCGGAATCGAATGTGTTTGGGGTTGCTTTTGGCGACTTTACTGGAAACATCCAGTATGTCAATGATTATTTTCTCAACCTGGTGGGTTACACTCGCGAGGAGATCGAAACCGGGCAAGTGGGATGGAGAGATATCACTCCAACCGAGTATCTTCCGCTTGAAGAAAAGGCATTGAGAGAACTGAGAATGAAAGGAGTTACAGCACCCTTCGAGAAAGAATACATTCGCAAAGATGGGACGCGTGTGCCCATTCTAATCGGGTTGGCACTGCTGCAAGAATCATACAACCAACAACAAGGGCTGATGGCGTTCCATCTAGATTTAACTGAACCTAAGCAGGCAGAAGCAGAGCGAGAAATATCGCTACAGCAAGCACAAGCAGCACGAGCAGAAGCCGAAACAGCAAACCGGATTAAGGACGAATTTTTAGCGGTACTCTCCCATGAGTTACGATCTCCGCTTAACCCGATTCTAGGCTGGGCAACCCTGCTACAATCTCGCCCCTTCGAACCAAAACAGATTAAGGAAGCCCTCCAGACGATTGAACGCAATGCTCGGCTTCAGAATCAACTGATTGATGATCTGCTAGATATCGCCAAGATTCTTCGAGGCAAGCTGAATATGAATGACACGTCAGTCGATCGAGTCTTTGTCATTGAAGCAGCGATCGAAACCGTTACCACAGCAGCTAACGCTAAATCAATCCAATTGTGCGCCGTCTTGCCACATAGCGGTCAAGTTTCTGGCGATACATCCCGACTTCAGCAGATTGTCTGGAATCTCCTGTCTAATGCCATCAAGTTCACGCCTACAGGTGGACAGGTTGAGATTCGCTTAGAGCAGGTGGGAAATCAAGCCCAGATTACGGTCAGTGATACAGGTAAAGGAATCAGTGCTGAGTTTCTGCCCTATATCTTCGAGACGTTCCGGCAGGAAGATGCTTCAATAACCCGGAAATACGGTGGATTGGGGTTAGGGTTAGCGATCGTTCGTCACCTTGTCGAAGCCCATGGTGGGACGATCACAGCGGAAAGCCCAGGTGAAGGACAGGGGGCAATCTTTAGCGTCCGATTACCCTTACTTAGCCTAGAGCCCGCAAGAGAACTGATCGATCGGGTAGAAGAATTGGATCTAACAGGGATTCGTATTTTGACTGTTGACGATGAACCCGATGCTCGTGAATTGGTAAACGTTATTCTTACCCAATATGGAGCAGAGGTCTTGTCTGTAGCCTCTGCGAAAGAAGGTTTAGCGGCTCTAGGTTCCTTTCAACCTGATGTGTTAGTCAGCGATATTGGAATGCCTGAGACAGATGGCTTTACCCTGCTGCAACAGGTGCGGGCACTTTCTCCCGAGCAAGGAGGACAAATCCCTGCAAGGAGGACAAATCCCTGCGATCGCTCTGACTGCCTATGCCCGAGGAGAAGATGTTGACCAAGCTCTAGGCTGCGGCTTCCAGAGCCATCTTGCCAAACCAGTTGCGGCAGATAAGTTAGCCAAGGCTGTTCTCTCGTTGGTACTTAGTAATCGACAGGCTAACCTTAAATCTACTTTTTTCAGTTAAAGGGATGTTTTAAGAGCCTCCTGGTAAGTAATTTGCTGAGCCACTTTTAGCAGTTCCTCGAAAACATCAACGCGGGCTAAATTTCTCTCCTAGATGGAGTTCTACAAAAATGCATAACCTCCTCCGTTCTCGAACTTCTGCGCCCGAGCAGACTGTGTAAAAACTCAGAAGGCTGCGCCAATCGGAATTATTCTCTCAAGGAGAACTGATTACATTTCCCTATCGGAGCCAATTACTCCTAGCGGT
>NZ_JAMPLL010000057.1:0-14043 GCF_039962495.1 Leptolyngbya sp. AS-A5
GGAACGAACCGGAGCAAAACGGGTCTTGGCGCAACTTGCAGCGGTGCGGCATTGGTTCTACGCGCCTGATTGTGATTTGGGTCGATGGCGGCTATGCTGGCATCGAGTTTCATCAGTGGGTGATGGATACGTATCGCTGGGTGCTAGAAGTCGTACAGCGAACTGAGCAAGTCAAGGGGTTCGTTCCGATTCGGCAATGCTGGAAAGTAGAACGGACATTTGGCTGGTTTAACTGGTGTCGAAGGTTGAGTAAAGACTATGAGGTTTTGCCAGAAACAGCAGAAGCGTTTATCTATGTTGTGAACATTCGATTGATGCTTCGCCGTTTAGCTTGATAGTCTTTTCAGACATCCTCTGAGCGCTCTGGAGCCTGAGCTTTGTCAGCGCCAGTGTTTAGCGGCAGGATTTCAACACTATATTGCTAAACCGGTTGACCCTGACAATTTGATCGCAATAATCTTAGACATCCAGACCTCGCCATCGAAGCGGCTACAGAGTCTTGATTCAGGACTTCAGTCAGTTGCATAATTCAAATCTAGAAGAAGCAATTTTTATACAAGTACCTGCTGATAGTCCGAGCCATCTGGCATCACCACTCCCTTCATTAGAGCATCGGTGAAATTAGCATCAGTCACCACAGCATTGAACATAAACGCATTTACCAGATTCGCTTCGATCAAGACTGCCCCCATTAGAGAGGCATATCCAAACTGGGCTTCTGTCAAATTGGCTTTCAGCAGAATGGCATGACATAAGTTTGCTTCCGTAAAATTGACTCGAGCTAAATTTGCTTCCCGCAGATTTGCCTGGCCCAGATTCGCTCCACTCAAATTTGCTTCCACAAGATTTGCCTTACTCAAATTAATCCCAGATAAATCTGCCCTAGCTAAATTTACGTGAGCCAGGTTGATCCCTTCAAAATTTCGCTCTCCAGTGGCGTAATTTTGTAGTAGTTCTGCGTTCATTCTGGCTCCTCGTTAATTACAAGCTTCACAGTCAAAAATGAATATGAGAAGTAATAGCATATAAACTAAAGAACTCTTTCTATTCTCCAGGTTAAAAACAGATTTTCAAGGCACTATTGAGATTCATCTGAGGTAGCAACGCTTGAAACTACGGCTGCTAGCTCAACTGGATCAATCGGCTTTGGAACATATCGCGCAAATCCTGTGGAGACCAGTCCTGATGCCATTCCCCCTCGATCACTAGAGGTGAGAGCGATTGCTGGAATCTCTTTACCCCTATCTGTCTCCAATACCTTGACCTGCTGCATTAATAGATTGGCATCCGAGATAGCAGCATCACTGACAAGGACATCGGGTTGAAATTGATTTAAGGCTTCAACAGCTTTCTGTGCTGATTCCACAGCATTGACAGCAGCACCATAGCCTTCCAGGATGACGGTTAACATCTCCCTTACATCAGGTTCGGGTTCGACAACTAGCAGTTGTAGACCCTTCAAAACCTGCTGAGTTTGGGCTAACTTCTCTGCTGGAGTCAGTGTTTGGGGTGGAGAGATACTGGTGGACACATCGGTTGGTAGTGGCAACAGGACCGTGAATGTTGTTCCCCGTCCCTCTCCTTGGCTTTCCACATGAACGGTTCCCCCATGTAACTCAACTAAGTGGCGAGCGAGCGCTAGTCCCAAGCCTAGTCCCTGATGGGAACGTTGAGTACTTCCATCCGCCTGACGAAATCGCTCAAAGACATGGGGGAGAAAGCTGGGCTTGATACCTTCTCCAGTATCTTGAATCTGAAGTTGAGCGCGATTACCAAAACGGCCTAAGCGAATGCTGATTTGCCCCCCATCGGGGGTAAATTTAATGGCGTTTGAGAGCAAACTCCACACAACCTGCTGCAAATAGTTGGGGTCGCCTCGCAGCGGCCCGACAGAAGATTTTAGATGGACTGCTAGCTCAATCGATTTCGCCTCAATTGCCAACCGCAACGAGGCAATTCCCGCTTCGACAATCGACGTCAGATCCACCCAAACGGGGTTGAGCTGTAATTTCCCCGTCACGATTCGAGCAGTGGTGAGCAGATCATAAATAATCTGAACTTGGGCTTTGGCATTGCGCTCAACTGCCTCCAGCGCCTGTTGTGCGGTTCGCTCATTTAGGCGCTGCCGCTGCAAAATGTTTGCCCATCCCAAAATTGCGTTCGAGGGGGTTCTTAATTCATGAGAGAGGGCCATCAGAAATTGGTCTTTTAAGCGATCTGCTTCCAATGCCCGCTGGTGCAGTTGGGCATTATCAAGAGAGATCGCCGCACGGTGTGCCAAGTCAGTCGTTAACATCAAATCGGTCTGGCTATAGCGACGTTCTGAGTTGGAAACGGCAAGTAAGAGCGTCCCAAAAATGCAATCGCGTGCCTTCAAAGGTAAAACCATGATGGATTGAACAGCAAGCTGGCAATAGAGTTCCCGCAACTGCTGGTCCTGAACAATGGATCGAGCCACAACATCAGACCACTGGACAACCAGTTGAGGCATTCCGGTTTGCAGCGCTCGGACAAGCAGGCAGCTAGAACGAGCAACACTGGCTTGACAATATCGCCCCAACTGATCAACTAAAGATTGCTTTTCAGGATTGTAGTGAAGCGCTGCAACAGGCTGGAGCCGCCCATCTTCCTGAAGCTTGTGGATTAGGCAAAAGTCAGCCAGGAAGGGAACTACCAGTTGGGCAACATGGGCAAGTGTCGTGTCATAGTCGAGTGAAGAAGATAAAACAACGCTGGCTTCGCACAAGAAAGCATAGCGTTGCTCGGCTTGCTCTGCCCGAATGCGAGCCCCTTGTGCCTCGATGAGTAATTGATTACGCTCTTGCTCAATGCGCTTTCGCGCCGTAATGTCTTGAAAGAAAACAGCCACCCCCTCCGCATAGGGATAGAGGGTATTTTGAAACCAGCAATCTAAAAAGGGAGAATAATCTTCAAAGCTAAGGGTAAACCGTGTTCGAGCCACCTCTTGGCATTGACGGTAAAACTCAGAATCGATCGCTTCTGGAAAAACATCCCCCATGCTTCTACCAATCAATTCTGACTGCGTTTTCCCCAGCAACTCCTCGGCTTTTGGGTTGACATAGGTATAGCGCCACTCGCGATCATAAGCACAAAACCCATCAGTAATGCTCTCGAAGATTTGAGCGAGTCGCTCATTGGTCGCCTTTAGCGCAACTTCTAATTGTTGCTGCTTTGTCGTTTGAGCAGCAAGTTTAGTATTGAGGCGAGTTAAGGCAGTCGCTCTTTCTTCCACCTGGCTCTGCAGGTTGGTGCAGGTCTCCTGCATCTTCAATTCAGCTTGCTTGCGAACCGTGATGTCTTGATAGAGCACTACTAATCCTGCGGCGGAAGGGTAGGCATGAATCTCAAACCAGACATCGAGCGGTGCGTAGAATTCTTGGAAGTAGATTGAACGTTGCTCGGTGAGCGCTCGCTGGTACTCTCGATAGAAGTTGGTTTCAACCGCTTCTGGATAAAGCTCCCATACACATTGTCCTAACAGGGCTTGGGGAGTCTGACCAAGGATTTCGGCACCTCGCTGATTGACAAAAATAAAACGCCACTCGCGGTCAAACGCGACAATCCCATCGGTAATCGTATCGAGAATGCTATTCATCTGCTATCGCCGTTCCAGTCCCTCGTTACACTTTAGACAAGCAGCATTATTGAAGGCAAGCCACCAATGCCTCCTAACAACCATCGGAATCTTGACTAAGGTCCCCACTCTTGGAGCAATAGGCTCCTCAAGCCTTAATCTTTAGTCGCGATTCCTCCAAGAGAATATATTTGGCAATTGTCATCTCCATTGAGACGTAAAACAATTCAACTACGATTAGCAAACCATTTCTCTACCAGCCTCACGAATACTTTATTCGATGGATGAAGCTAAACCATTCTTTAGATAGTGGACATAGCGGAAGTTCAGATCACCTGGTAGTAAAGAATACAAACTTGCTGTAATTCACGGGTTGAAGGAGCATTCCAACCGCTCATTAGGCCTGTCATGCCGCAGCGACAAAGCTAGAGAATTGGAGGAGGTTCCTCTCGTGACTACCTAGAACCAAGAATTTCACTTAGAAAGAATTACGAATCGATAGCTGTGTAACTGCTCCCAAGCGGGAGGGTGTACCGTGCTTTGTAATGAACCTTTGGGTTGCTTCCGCTAAGCTAAATTGCCTCACTTGTTCCGTAAGAGAGCAAACATAACATGTCGTCACCTTCTCAATACCCAATTCTCTTAGCTGAGGATAATCCAAACGATCTGTTGTTCATAAAACGGGCGATCGACCGTGGGAGCCTACCAGTCATCCTCTACCACGTGGTCAATGGGGAGGAGGCCGTCAGTTATTTGAAGGGAGAGGGGCAGTATGGGGATCGCGAGCGCTACCCCTTACCCAGCTTAGTCATCTCCAATATGAAAATGCCTCGGATGAATGGGTTGCAACTCTTGCAATGGATTCGGCAGCGATCGGCGTGGAGAGATTTGCCTGTAGTTGTGCTGAGCAGTTCTGGAGATCCAGGGGAGGTTGGGCAGTTTGAGCGACTGGGCGCAAATTCGTATTTTGTTAAGCCTGTTGATCTCAACGATTTAGTAACCACCCTCCAACAAGTCATCGCCTTCTTACCCCCACTGGGTTAGAGGGTCGGCTTTTAAGCTTAGCGTTAGCATATGAAGGTGTTAACTACAGCCTGCTTGTTGCGATCATTCAACAGATTCACTTAAGAGTAGTCTGCTAATGACTGGTTGCTCAAGCAGTCCTGCTTCAGGAGGAGGCTAGACAATGTCAGGAGCAAGACGGATATTACTGTCTCGCTATGGTATCGCTGCACTGGTAAGCTTACTAGCGTTACTGATCCGGTTTCTGCTAGTGCCAGTGCTCGGCTATGAAGCACCGCTATTGGTCTTCATCATGCCTGTCATGTTTGCGGCCTGGTATGGTGGACTAGGTCCAGGGTTACTGGCAACGGCCTTAAGCGCTCTGGTTGGCACCTACTTTTTTGTCCAACCTTTATATAGCCTCAGTGTTACCGGGATAGCAAACGGAGTGCGGATTGCGATCTTCCTGACCGAAGGGGTGATGATTAGCTATCTCAGTCAGGCCCTTATCACATCTAAGCAGCGGAGTGAGAAAACAACCCTGGCATTGGGGGAGAGCGAGGAAAACTATCGCCTACTTGTAGAGGGGGTGCAAGACTACGCCATCTTCCTACTTGATCCCAATGGCAAAATTACAACCTGGAATACAGGAGCAGAGCAGGTCGAAGGTTACTCTACCTCTGAGGTGTTAGGTAGGCATTTTTCATTATTATTTCCACCAGAAGCCCTTGAGCAGCACCAGCCAGAGCAGGAGTTACAGATTGCTACCACAGAAGGTCAATATAAGGGACAGGGCTGGCGGCGACGAAAGGATGGGTCGTTATTCTGGGCAGATGTGGTACTGAGTGCCTTACGAGACAAGCAGGGTAATTTGCGGGGTTTTTCAAAGGTCACACGCGATGTTACCGATCGCAAGGCAGCAGTAGATGCATTACAAGAGAACGAACAACGATTTGTTACTTTAGCTCAAGCCTCTCCGGCTGTCATTTTCCAATTTAATGCAGCGAATGAGTGTATCTATATCAATTCCCGTTGGAGTGAGTTAACAGGTTATTCGGAGGCATCTGCTTTGGGAATGGGCTGGGTAAAAACTTTCCACCCGGACGACAGCGATCGTTTGGTGCGAGAATGGCTACAGTGGACGCAGAATGCTCGTCAACAGAGTATTTACCAGAATGAGGGCAGAATTGTGTGCCTAGACGGTAGTATCCTCTGGTACTACATTCAAGCGCTTCCACTGATTGAGGCTGGCTCTGTGAAGGGGTATATTGGCGTCCTGATTGATATCACTCATCGCAAACAAGCCGAGCAAGCAATTCTGAGTTTAAACCGAGAACTCCAGCGGCAGTTAGCGGAGTCTAAAACACTATTAGACGTTCTCCCCGTTGGTGTTGGTATTGCTGAAGACCCCCAGTGTGAAAAGATTCGGGTCAACTCAGCCTTTGCTCAAATGTTAGCGATCGCTCCGACTGAAAATGCGTCTTTAAGTGCACCAGAGGGCGATCGCCCCACAGGCTTTAAAATCTATCAAAATAACCAGGAATTGGCCCCAGAAGATTTACCTTTACAGCGTGCAGCGGCTGAAGAAATTGAAATTCGGGATCTTGAGCTTGACATCGTTTGGAACGATGGCCGTACCCTAACATTATTAGAGTATGCTGCCCCGCTCTTTGATGAACATGGACAAACGAGAGGCAGTATCGGTGCGTTTTTAGATATTACCCACCGCAAGCAGGCTGAAGAGACATTACGTAAGGCTTTAAGTGACCTATCTAATGTCAAGTTTGCCCTCGATCAGGCAGCGATTTTAGCCATTACTGATGCTCAAGGAACGATTACCGAAGTCAACGATAAATTCTGTGAGCTCTCTAAATTCTCCAGAGAAGAACTGGTTGGGCAGAATCACCACATTATTAATTCGGGCTACCATTCCAAAGAATTCTTCCGCAATCTTTGGGCAACGATTACTAGGGGCGAAGTATGGCATGGCGAGATCAAAAATCGGGCCAAAGAGGGCACCTACTATTGGGTAGACACAACCATTGTTCCCTTGCTTGACGAGTCGGGGAAACCCATTCAATATCTTGCTGTCCGGTTTGATATCACTGCCCGCAAGCAGGCAGAAGCAGCCTTAGCCCAAGAGACAGCGAATAGTGATTTAGAGCGCAAACGCTTACGAGCCGTTCTCGACATTCTGCCAGTTGGTGTGTTTATTGCAGATACGAATGGGCATCTCCTCGATATGAATCCAGCGGCTCGCACGATTTGGGGAGAAGAAGCTCCGTTGCTGGACTCAACGGATGAGTACCAGGAATACAAGGGGTGGTGGTCTGGAACCAATCAGCGTCTCTCTAGCCAAGACTGGCCGCTAGCCCGCACTTTACAAGAGGGACGAACCTTCTTGAATGAAGAGATTGAAATTGAGACGTTTGACGGTCAGCGTAAGACAATTTTGAATTCAACCATTCCCATTCAAGATGGAGCCGGGACAATTTCCAGTGCAGTGGCAGTCAACGTTGATATCACCCGACGCAAACAGACAGAGGAATCCCTGCGTCGCACAGTTCAACGATTGGAAACCTTACAACAGATCGATCGCGCCATTTTAGAAGCTACCTCATCCGCAGCCATTGCTGGCTCCGCCCTGCAACGGCTTAATCAGGTGATTGCGTATCAGCAGGCAGGAGTTGTGCTATTCAATTTTGAGGCTCAGGAAGCTCAAGTGCTGGCAGGAAAGGTTGACTCGACAGCGGCAGGTTCCGTCTTGCCCATTACCTCACTCTCACCAATCGAGAGCTTGCACTATCGGGAAACAGTGCGCTACATCGAAGATTTGGGCAGCATGCTTCAGCGTCCTCCCATGTTGGAGTATCAGTTTACCCAGGGAACCCGGAGCGTCCTGATTGTTGCTCTCTTGGTAGAGAGAAGTTTGATCGGAGATTTGTATTTATTTGCTGAGGCACCTGCTGCTTTCAATGCCGAGCATCGGGCGATCTCCCAGGAAATTGCCAACCAGCTTGCCGTTGCGATTCAACAAGCCCGGTTGCGAGAACAACTGCAACAGTATACGGCTGAACTGGAACAACGGGTAGAAGCGCGAACCACCGAACTTCAGGACGCAAATGAAGCGCTGCAAGCCTTTACCTATTCGGTATCCCATGACCTACGTGCCCCCCTTCGCTCGATGGAGGGATTAGGGACGATTCTGCTGGAGGATTATGGCGATCGTCTCGACGAGGATGGGCAGGAATATATGAGGCGGATTGTGCAAGCGGCTCAAGAAATGGACACCTTGATTTTGAACCTACTGGACTACAGCCGCCTCAGTCGGGCAGATATTCAATTACAGGCACTGGATCTCAATCGGGTAGTCGCAAAAGTCGTAGCCCACCTCCAAGATGACATTGCTGCTAAGCGCGCTCAAGTTAAGGTTGAGCCAGATCTCCCCAACGTTATGGGGCATTACATCACCCTCAGCCAAATTCTCACCAACTTACTGACCAATGCACTGAAATTTACTCACCGCGATCGCCAACCCCAAATTCATCTTTGGGTGGAAGAACGATTCGATGGAACAGCCGAGTGGGTACGGTTATGGGTGGAAGATAATGGTATCGGCATTGAACCTAGATTTCAGGAGCAAATCTTTCAGGTGTTTGAGCGTTTGCATAGTGCCGAGACCTATCCAGGTACAGGCATTGGGCTGGCGATCGTTCGCAAAGGAGTCGAACGGATGGACGGGCGAGTTGGCGTCGAATCACAGCCAGGGCAAGGTAGCCGATTCTGGATCGAGTTACGCAAGCCACCTGCATAATTTGAAAGAAATACGTATTTCATTCCTATGCGAATTCTGGTAGCTGACGACAATCCCAATCAACGACTTCTTATTATTCGAGAACTGAAAAAAGAATTTTCAGGGCTACAGACTCAAGAAATTGTCGATGAAAACACATTTGAGCAAGCGCTAGCGGACAATCGATTTGACGTAGCAATTATCGATTATCAATTGTTGTGGACTACTGGACTAGACTTGCTGCATCGGTTAAAGCAGCGCTCGCCTGATGGTCCAGTCATCATGTTTACCGATACTGCTAATCAAGAAATTGCCGTTGAAGCCATGAAGGCAGGTTTAGATGACTACATTTTGAAGTCATCTAAAAATTATGTGCGTTTGCGGGCATCTGCAAGGGCAGCTGTAGAACGAGCTGGAGCCAGGCAGAGAGCCGCTCTATTAGAGATTCGTTACTAATCATTGCTAGAGCAACTGAGTATTGGAGTGTTTCGGGCAACGAGCGACCGCCGTTTAATTGAAGCGAATCGCGCCTTTCTTCAACTATTTCAAATTAATTCTCTCGCAGACGAATCGATTAGCCAGTTCACCGAACAGTTGTCAGAAGCCACAGACCTTTCACCCGGGCAGAAGCGAGAGCGAGAATTGCAGTTGACCAACAAGGCGGGCGACCCGCTTTGGATTCGTTTGGTTGAAACCCTCAGTTCTATCACTGGAGAAGCAGTCATTAATGGGTTAGTGGAAGACATTACAGAACTCAAACGTTATGCCAATCGGCTACAAACTATCCAGGAGGAAGAGCGGCAGCGCTATACTGAGCAGCTTGAGCAGGAGGTGAGCCGTCGTACCCAAGAGCTAGAAGAAGCAAATCGCGACTTGGAGGCGTTTGCATACTCGGTGTCTCACGACCTACGAGAGCCGCTGCGTGCAGTACGCGGGTACGCTCAAATTCTATTGGAGGACTTCGCCAGCGAATTAGATGCAACCGGTCAGGCATACGCTGCTCAAATTCGGGACAACACCGATCTGATCGATGACATACTCCAGGGGTTGTTGTCTTACAATCGGCTGAGTCAAATGGCGTTAGCACCACAAGCGATCGAGCTCAACACTATTGTGAGAGAACTTCTCTCTCAGCTTGAAGTTCAGTTACGACAAGCTCACGTCATTGTCGAAGAACCCTTGCCCACTGCAATAGGACACTACCTAACGGTGAAGCAGGCAATCACCAATTTAATCACCAATGCCCTTAAGTTCGTGGCTCCAGGCGTACAACCTCAAATCCGAATTTGGAGTGAGCGCCGCGATCAGTTTGTTCGTTTATGGGTTGAGGATAATGGCATTGGCATTGCTCCTCAATACTACGACCAGATTTTTCGTATTTTTGAGCGTCTCCATGGCGTGGAAAGCTACCCAGGTACAGGCATTGGGTTGGCGATCGTCCAGCGCGGATTAGAACGAATGGGTGGACGAGCCGGTGTTGAATCCCAAGTCGGCCAAGGCAGCCGCTTTTGGATTGAGCTATCCGCGTTTGAAGAAGGTGCAATTCAAGGTTAGTCATGAAGCAGAAATTCAGAAAACAATTTATCTTTGCCTTGAAAGGCTTTACTGAATCGTGAACGTAGACCCCTAGTAGCAAAAAAGACAGGCTTGGGACCGGCGGTACTGGAACTTCTGTATCTCAGCTAACAGAAAAATTCAAGCCGAACTGATATGCTTTCTACCTCTATCTAAAGATAGTTGCAACGCATCAATATTTATTATTTTTCTTCGAGAAGTATCAGTATTAGATAAACTGGCAATGCCCAACGCCGATCGATGCCCGAATCATTTGAGTACTACCTAGTATTGTTCTTGATCCTGCGCTTTCGCACGTGCCTCTAACGGCTCCAACAGTTTCGGCTCTTGGATCGCTAGCCGTAAATGTTCATCACGTTTTACCCCTCTCAATGCACTTTACAAATTAAGAGCAGGCTTGAAGGAACCGGATGATTCACTTTTTGCTGATTGATGACAACCCGAGCGATCGCACCTTCATTGTGCGGGAACTGGAGCGAGAATTTCCTGGATCTAAGGTCACCCATGTCACCCATGCTGCTAGTTTTGAACAGGCTTTAACGGATAGAAGCTTTAATTTCGTCATCACGGACTATCGTCTCCGCTGGAGCGATGGATTGACCATTTTACGCAAAGTTCGAGACTGTAATCCCAACTGCCCAGTCATCATGTTTACTGACAGTGGGACTCAGGAAATTGCCGTCGCAGCGATAAAGGCCGGATTGGATGATTACCTGCTCAAGTCTTCTAAACAATTTGTCCGGTTGCCGATTGCTATTCGGGCTGCCTTTGATCGTAGACAAATAGAGGCAGAACGGGATCAACTGCTGGAACGCGAACGGGCTGCACGGGTTGAGGCGGAAGCCCAAAAAAAGCGCGCTACTTTCTTAGCAGAAGCAAGCCAAATGCTAGTGTCTTCACTGGACTACCGCCAAGTGCTGACCAGTATCGCTCACATGGCAGTTCCCACATTCGCCGACTGGTGTCTTGTTGATATTGTCAAAAATACAGGCGTGGATTTCACCAAACCTATTGTTGCAACGAGTACGCCAGACATAGAGGCGTTGCTGCTTCAATTACGGCAACACTACCCACCCGCCCCGGATGCACTTTGCGGACCTGCCAGGGTACTGCAAACTGGAACTCCAGAATTAACGTCTGACCTTCCTGAAACCACTCTCCTAAAGATCGCTCAAGATGAGAAGCATTTAGGACTGCTGCGTCAGCTTCAAGCGAAATCTTATATGACAGTTCCAATGAACCTGGGGAATCGCACCCTCGGCACGATTGCTTTCGCCTCTGTCGGGGGCGATCGTCGATATAGTCAGGCAGACTTGGAGATGGCATTGGAGCTAGGCCATCGAGCTGCGATTGCACTCGATCATGCTCGGCTATATCAAGAGGCTCAGGAAGCGAATCGCATCAAGGATGAGTTTCTAGCGATCGTGTCCCACGAGCTTCGCACCCCGGTAAATGCATTGCTGGGCTGGGCACAAATGCTTCGCGGCCGCAAGCTGGATGAGGTAACAGCAGCAAAGGCACTGGAAACGATCGAGCGCAATGCCAGACTCCAAAGTAAGCTCATTGACGATATCCTCGACATCTCCCGCATTGTTCAAAATCGAATTCGTCTCAATCAGATTGTGGTTCACTTGGTTCCGGTGATCAACGAAGTGCTGGAAGATATGCGCTCCCTTGCTACGGCGAAGGAAATTGAAATTGAATCGATCTTTGATCCGTCGATTGGGCTAATAATCGGCGATCCAGAACGCTTGCAGCAGGTTGTTGGCAATTTGCTTTCTAACGCCATCAAGTTTACCCCGCAGGGGGGACATGTTGTGGTGCAGTTATCGCAAATTGGCAACCAGGCTCAAATCACTATTTGCGATAACGGTCAGGGAATCCCTGCCGAGTTTCTCCCTTATGTATTTGATCGCTTCCGTCAAGGCGTTCACACCACTACTCGGAAACATGGGGGGCTGGGATTAGGGTTGGCGATCGTCCGACATCTAGTTGAGATGCAAGGCGGTAGAGTGTTTGCAAACAGTGCTGGAGAGGGATTGGGGGCAACCTTTACTGTGCAATTGCCGATTCAAGAGCTGCAATTGAGTGCACAACCTGAGCCAGAAAAGTCAGCTATCCCGTCTGAACTTCCCATGATAGCCAACTTGAGAGTCCTTATGGTCGATGATGACCAAGACACGCTTGATCTCATGTCCTTTGTCCTGGAGGAGTGCCAGGCTGAAGTTAAAACCACAAGCTCTGTGGATGCTGCATTAGCTGTGTTCTCTCAGTTCAACCCCCATGTTCTAGTAAGTGACATTGGAATGCCTGAGAAGGATGGCTACGATCTCATTCGGAAAATTCGGCAACTGGAAACTGACCAAAATAATTTGATTCCGGCAATCGCGTTGACCGCATTTGCGAAAGCAGAAGATCAACAACAAGCCCTCTCTGCTGGATTTCAACGCCATATGGCCAAGCCTGTTAATCCGTACGACCTCGTTGCGGTGATTACTAGCTTAATCAGCTAAGCCAGCTTTATCTTTTCTAAAGATTCTCCAGATTAAATTCAGACGTTGCTAAATGGACAATTGAACGTATTGTATAAAGAGGTGTTGTTAACAAGCCGTTGTACCGTGTCTTCTGAAGAACGCTTCCACATTCTGGTCGTTGATGATCTATTCGATAACGTTCTGCTCCTGCAAACTTTATTGGAGGCTGAGGGGTATGAGGTGGAAACCGCTGAGAGCGGAACTCTTGCCCTGGAAAAGATTGAAGCGAATCCACCTGATTTAGTGCTGCTCGATGTCATGATGCCTGATATGAACGGGTATGAGGTGACGCGTCGAATCCGAGAAAATCCAGCATTGCCCGACTTTCCCATCCTGCTCATTTCGGCTCACGAGCAGGACAACGCAGTTCAAGGATTAGATTTGGGCGCGAATGACTTTATTCGCAAGCCATTTGACTTTGAGGAGCTGTTTGCAAGAGTACGGGCTTTCTTAAGATCCAAACCGCAAACTGCATCGTCTCGAGCGGTATTAGTCGTCGAGGATATTCCCTTTGATGCACTCCATCTCGAGCGAGTCTTTCGCCAACTCAAGCTCACTCTTGTGATTCATCAGGTTTGCAGAGCAGAAGATGCGATGAACTATTTAAGGGGTGAGGGGCCTTATGCCGCTCGGTCCCGCTATCCACTGCCTGACTTTTTGGTCCTCGACTTGAAGTTGCCCGGAATGCCAGGCCTCGATTTCCTTCAGTGGCTGCGGCAACAGCCTAATCTAGAGCAATTACCGGTTATCGCCATGACGGGTTGCGGCGATCGAGACTTACCACAAGCTTACAAGCTAGGTATCAACTTCTACTTGCTTAAACCAGTTGAGATCAGCACCCTCACTACCGCTTTGCAAGAACTTAGCTTGATATGACTTGAACATAAGCTGAGCGGTTTCTCAATCTAAAGATTGGCACCCCGCCCGTCTTTCAGGCGCTGCTCGATCTTCTGCTGATTGGTACTGCGACTACGCTTAGCTGCTTGATAATGCCATTTTAGCGAATCCACCCACTCTAGATGTGGAGAGATATTTGCTAGTAAACGACTTTATTTCCAATTCACAGTTTTGTCCTAAGCAGGATTGAAAGGCCGTGTCGTCCTTGTTACTGGTGTTAGTCGGCGTAAGGGGATTGGCTTTGCGATCTTCGAACAATCAGCAATGCTAGGTGCAAACGTATTCATTCTTTTTCCCATTTGATGCCAGTCAACCTTGGGGTACTGATCCAGATGGAATTGCTGCACTCATCGCAAGCCTTCAGCAACACGGCACTCATATTGCACACGCTGAAGCAAATCTTCTTGAGCCCGCTGCACCTAACCAAATTATGAACGCTGCTATGCAAGCCTTTAGTCACATCGATATTTTAATCTGGGATTTATTCATGATTTGCCTTCTGACAGTTTAATTTGAGTCAACATTAACTCAAACTGAACGCTATCACGTTGTCGGTGGCAACCAAAAAATTGCGGAAGGATTGTACAATCGGTTGCAAAATCAGGTGCAATTGGGCAAACAGCTGGTTGCCGCTCGAAAAGATAGTG
>NZ_JAMPLL010000058.1:0-14007 GCF_039962495.1 Leptolyngbya sp. AS-A5
GATGCTGTGCCATGGTTGCTCATTCCATCTGTTTCCAGACGCTAGAGTGCCCAGTACCGCTCGAAGATGCACCCTAGATTTGGGGTCGCTCTATAGTTTGCAGATACGCCCTAGAGAACATTAAGACGAAGCTATTCTATCCTCAGAGGGTTACTCTTAGCTCGAACTTTGCTTTAATCTCAGCTTAGTTTAATTCTCTGCTCTTAAAGAGTAATTCTGTGATGTTCATGCCCCTCGATTTTCTGCTGCGATCGTTCGCAGGCTTGCTGTCTATCGCTCTACTGGGTGGTAGCGGTTACATTCTGCGTCAGTGGTATGAGGGAGAATGGCAAGACGATCGCTGGTTATATCTAGGCATTGGACTCTTACTCTGGTCATTCTTGGGCTTTTTGCCGGTTCTACTACTGCGTCGTCTTGGTCGGGATGAACCTAAACCTTACCGCAGCAGCCAGGTTCAACGCCTAGTTCGACCGGATGGCAGCGAAATTAAAGTTGAATTCTATGGAGATGACCATGCTCCCTCGCTGATTCTGACGCACGGTTGGGGGCCGGATAGTACCGTGTGGTACTACGCCAAGAAGCAGCTTGCTCAACAGTTTCGCGTGATTGTGTGGGATCTGCCTGGATTGGGTCAATCTAAAAAGCCGAAAAATCGCGACTACTCTTTGGAAAAATATGCTCGTGATCTGAATGCAGTCTTGGAGATAGCAGGAGATCAGCCTGCTATTTTGCTCGGACATAGTATGGGAGCAATGGTTCTGCTCACCTTCTGTCGATTGTTTCCAGAGCGACTTGAACAACGAGTTGCAGGCTTGATCTTGGTAGATGGAACCTACACCAATCCACTGAGAACGACCATTCTCAGTAAACTATTGCTAGCACTGCAAAAACCTCTGCTAGAGCCTTTGCTATATCTTGCGATCGTGCTTTCTCCACTACTGCATCTGACAAGCTGGCTCAGTTATTTGAATGGTACGACCCTGCTAACCACGGAAATTTCTGGCTTTACCGGAAGAGAAACACGCGGGCAGCTTAATTTCTCTAGTTTAATTGGTATCAAAGCACCACCGGGAATTTTGGCGCGGGGTGTTCTGGCAATGTTTAGATTTGATGAAACTGCAACGTTACCGAAGATAACAGTTCCTACTTTAGTTGTAGTAGGTCGATCGGACATTGCAACTCGACCGATTGCGAGCGATCGTATGAGTCGAGAAGTCCCTCAAGCACAATTGGAGGTCTTGTCTCCAGCGGGGCACATGGCGCTAATGGAACAGAATTCGCGATTTGCAGACATCATTCAAACCTTCAGTCAGTGCTGCCTAAGCTCAAAGCGGTGGAACAAGTTCTAACGTTCTTAATTGCCAGATTTTTACAGTGTTATCTGAACTACCACTAGCGAACCACCTGCCGTCTGAGCTAATTGCGATTGCATTGACCGCTTGAGAATGCTCACTCAAGGTGCAAAGAAGGTCTCCAGTGCTAAGGTTCCAAAGCTTAATCGTTTTATCATTGCTGCCACTAATCAAGGTCTTGCCATCGGGACTAATCGCGATCGTGCAAACAATATCGAAATGTCCGGTCAAGGTTTGCAGCAGTTCTCCAGAATTCGGCTCCCAAATCCGGATTGTTTTGTCTTTACTCGCACTTACAAGACGATCGCCTTGCGGATTGAGCGCGATCGACATAATAGAATTTTGATGTCCGCTTAATGTCCGAATTTGCTGACCTGTTCTCAAACTCCACAGCCTAATTTGATTATCCAGCCCACCACTGGCAACAATTTGACCGCTTGGGCTGACCGCTACCGATCGCACCATCCCTGACGTAGTGAAGCTTTGCAGCAGTTCCCCAGTCTGCAATCGCCAAACGCAAACGGTGCGATCCTCACTACCACTGACGAAAAACTGTCCATCGGGACTCAGCGCGATCGCGTTCACATCGCGCAAATGACCGCAGAGCGATCGGATTAACTCACCACTGGGTAAGTCCCAAATCTTAATCGAATCATCATCGCTACAACTGACCAATCGCCTCCCATCAGGACTAAACGCAAGCGAATTCACCGATTTCGTATGACCGATAAACGTGTCTAACCGTTCGCCTGTGCTTGCATCCCACATGAAAATGCGATCGTCTAAACTCCCGCTGACCAACGTGCGTTGGTCTGGACTAATCGCGAGTGATATCACCCAAGTGCTGTGACCGCTCAAGGTGTAGAGACATTTTCGCGGCTGTGAACTCTTTGAAACATAGCGGGCGGCGCTCGTGGGTATCGAGGGCGGAGGCGGAATGCTCGGTCGCGAAGGGCGCAACTCCGGCGGCTGTGTTGCGAGGACTGGCGCTGTCACCTCGTTGCTTTCAAACTCCCTCATTGCACCAACCGCAGGCGTAGATAATGCCATTCTTAGGTCATGCATCGCTTCATCGGCAGTTTGATACCGTTCGCTCACTAGATCCCTGAGCAAGCGATCGAGAATTTGCCCGATCCTTTGGCTAATGCCACCGCCGCGCCGCTCCAGGTGTTCGCGCCAAAGCCAGCGCCCCGATATTGGATCATGCAGTTTTTCAGGTCTGACTTGAGTGAGTAAGTAGATACAAGTTGCACCTAAGCTGTATAAATCGCTTGCAGGATAAGCTTTGCCGTTTCGCAGTTGTTCGACGGGGGCATAGCCTTCTGTTCCGATTCTGGTTCCGGGCTGAATTGCATCCGTCTCCGTCAACACCTTGGCAATGCCGAAATCAATCAGCACTAATCGTCCGTCTAGCTTGCGGCGAATAATGTTGGCAGGTGTAATGTCACGATGAATCACATTGCGATCGTGAACAAATTTCAAAATCGGCAACAGCCGCACTAACACTTCTCGAATCTTTTGTTCGTTAAAAACCCCGGTTTGGGCTAGTTCTTGCGCCAGAGTCGCCCCCTCAATGTACTGCTGCACCAAATAGAGGCGCTGTTCCTGCTCAAAATAAGCCAAGAGTGTGGGAATGTGGGGATGCTCTCCGAGTTCATGAAGTCGGACGGCTTCTTGTTCAAACAGTTGAATCGCTTTGTTCAGCGCCTTGGTTCCTTTGCTCTGCGGCAAAAACTGTTTAATTACGCAGCGAGCTCCTAAGCGATCTTCATCGATCGCTAAAAAAGTCTTGCCAAATCCGCCTCGTCCGAGCGGTTGCACAACGCAATAACGTCCTCTGAGTTTCATCAGAGTGCCGCAACTCTGACAGCGTTCAAGGCGATCTGGATTCTGAGGCTGGGGGCAGTCAGGGTTAATACAGTACGTCATACTCAGAGGAGGCGCGATCGTTTTTCTTTAGAGTGATCTTTTTCGCCTGATTTTGAACAAACCTGTTGAATTTTACCGAAGATGTCTGACTCAATTACCGTGACCGTAAAGCTATTTGCGGCGTATCAGGATGCTTACGGAGTGCCAGAACTAACACTAGAATTGCCCCAAGGCGTGAGCATTGAGCAGGTGTGCGATCGCATCCTGTACGATCGTCCTCAGCTTGCGCCGCTCAAGGGTATTACTCAATTTGGCATAAATTTGGAATTTGTTTCCGCAGAGACGATCGTCCAAAACGGCGATGAAATCGTTCTAATCCCGCCTGTGAGCGGTGGTTGAGCAATCCCGACAAAAATTATCGGATTTGTTTGACTCGATATTTTTCGCGTGATACGATTTCAAGCGAAATCACAGTCAAACGATAGAAAGCTTGCTGATAGGGAGTTTCGAGAGATGACCGTTACCCATTCCAAAATTCGTTCTAGCCAATCTGCTTTTGAAGCGCTTAAGTGTAAAGAGTGCGGCGCAGAATACGAGCCAAAAGCAACTCATGTATGCGAGATGTGTTTTGGCCCGTTAGAAGTCAAATATGATTACGATTGGCTCCGCAAAACAGTCACTCGCGAAACCATTCAAGCAGGCCCGAACTCGATTTGGCGCTATCGTCCGTTTCTCCCCGTTGAAACCGATAACGTCATTGATGTCGGAACTGGGATGACTCCTTTGCTGCAAGCAAATCGTTTGGCGCGTCGGTTGGGTCTGAAGAAGCTGTACATCAAGAATGATGCAGTGAACATGCCGACCCTGAGCTTTAAGGATCGCGTCGTTTCGGTAGCATTGAGCCGCGCCCGTGAATTGGGCTTTACCACGGTTTCTTGTGCCAGTACCGGAAACTTAGCCAACTCGACTGCGGCGATCGCTGCTCATGCAGGTCTCGATTGCTGTGTGTTCATTCCGTCTGATCTTGAAGCCGGAAAAGTCCTCGGAACGCTAATCTACAGCCCAACTGTGATGGCAGTTCACGGTAACTACGACCAAGTGAATCGCCTCTGTTCTGAAGTGGCAAACACCCACGGTTGGGGATTTGTAAATATTAACCTGCGCCCCTACTATTCTGAAGGTTCAAAGACTCTGGGCTACGAAGTGATCGAGCAGCTTGGATGGCAACTGCCAGATCACATTGTTGCTCCGTTGGCATCGGGTTCACTCTTCACCAAGATCTACAAAGGCTTCCAAGAGTTCGTTGAAGTGGGCTTGGTTGATGAAAAAGCGGTTCGATTCAGTGGCGCACAAGCGGAAGGATGTTCTCCGATCGCCAAAGCCTTTCAAGAAGGGCGCGACTTTATCTCCCCGGTGAAGCCGAACACGATCGCCAAATCGATCGCAATCGGAAATCCCGCAGATGGTGTTTATGCGGTCGATATCGCTCGGAAAACCAACGGCAACATCGAATCCGTCACCGATGCTGAAATTATCGAGGGCATCAAGCTACTGGCGGAAACCGAAGGAATCTTCACCGAAACCGCAGGCGGAACGACGATCGCAGTGCTGAAGAAATTGGTCGAAGCAGGCAAGATCAATCCCGATGAAACGACGGTCGCCTACATCACCGGAAACGGTCTGAAGACTCAAGAAGCAGTACAAGGTTACGTCGGCGAACCGTTCACGATCGAACCGAAACTCGATAGCTTCGAGCGTGCATTAGAAAGATCCAGAACGCTCGATCGTCTAGAGTGGCAACAAGTTTTGGTTTAATGTTTTAGTTCTTTCCACATTGTTCTAAGGTTATGGCTGTTAAAGTTTTAATTCCAACTCCTCTGCAAAAGCTCACCAACGATCAGGCAACCGTTGAATGTAGCGGCGATACCATTGGTACATTGTTAGAGTCGCTTGAATCTAACTGTCCAGGTATTAAAGCGCGGTTGTGTGATGAGCAAGGACAATTGCGCCGCTTCGTCAACTTCTATGTGAACAGCGAAGACATTCGCTTTCTTGATGGAGTGAATACGCCGCTTAAAGATGGTGACGAAGTGAGCATTATTCCTGCGATCGCGGGTGGCTAATTTACGTTGATAAATTGATTTCAATCTCCAGGCTGCTTCAAGCGCCTGGAGATTTTTAGTAAGACTCCTCGAAGAAACTGCCAGTAAGAGCAGGTATAGCAGTGGTTATATAGCCATAACCGCTTGTTTTCCAAGCAGTGAAGAGATTGATCTTCTTCAGGGGGTGGCAACGCGGCTACAAAGCAGACTGGATGAGGGAAATGGCACGGTTGTGTCGCAAAAAATTCTGACTACGCTACAGAAAGGGCAGTTACACGCTAAAATCTCGGCTCTTGCACAACAGATTTAGCGTACCTTAATTTTTTCGCGACACAACCACAACTTCCGCATCGGATATTGAAACCCATTGATAAACCTAGTAATTTGGGGGGGTTGAGTCCTTTGCACAGCAGGAGTGCGTTTCATGCAACCCCGTCAAAGCATCATCGATTTATTTTCAACCTTTGTACAGTTTAAGGCTGACAGCTTTGGGGGATGGGCAACAGATGCACGATTGCGGCGCAGCATTCAAACACATTTATCTGAGCGATCGGAGCCTCACGCAGATACTTTTTGGGTCGTTTATTGGCAAAAAGTCTGGCAACAGCACCCAGATAAAAAGACAGCGTTGGGGCATCTATCTGCGTACCTGCAAGAGGCTTGTTACTGGAGTGCATATAAAACGATGCCGTATTTGTCACAATCACGGTATCGCTTATCGGATTGTTTTCAAGTGGCGATCGCAGAGGTGCCAAGAATTCTCAAGGCGCGAGATCCTGATTATCCCGGCAGTCTGAAAACTTATGCCAGTCAAGCCTTTAGTAATAGTATTCGAGATTTTTTGCGGCAGAGTCGCGAAATTGATTTATGTAGCGATTGGGGATTGTTATTAAAAGTCAGTCGTAAGCGATTGGTGGAGTCTTTACAGAATGCGGGCTTGAATACGGATGACATCGATCGCTGGATTCTAGCGTGGTCGTGTTTTGAATCGGTTTATTTGCCCACAAAATCTCCCAAATTGCGTCAACTTCCTGCACCCAATCGGGAAACGTGGGACGCGATCGCCAGTTGCTACAATCAGCAACGCCATCAACTGCGATCTCCTGGCGATGAGGCAAGTGCGGATGTGATCCAGAAATGGTTAACGGCTTGTGTCAACCGTGTGCGATCGTACCTCTATCCTGCTGTCTCTTCGCTGAATGCGCCGAAGTTGGGCGAAGACACTAAAGAATTTCAGGATGACATAGTTGATCCGGATCAAGAGTCGTTGTTGACAGACTTGATTTCTCAGGAAGACCTTGAGGAACGGCAGGCGCAGCGATCGCAACTCAATCAAGTTTTAGAAGCGGCGATCGCCAAACTTGATCCTGCGAGCCAAGAGCTGTTGCAGCTTTATTATCAACAAAATTTAACTCAGCAGGAGATTGCAAAACAATTAGGAATCCAGCAATATGCTGTATCTCGCAAGCTAAGTAAGGCACGCGAGGCTTTACTATCGGCGCTTTTGCGTTGGAGTCAGGACACTTTGCATATTGCACCAACTTCAGACGTGGGAAAACAAATCAGCGCGGTATTGGAAGAATGGCTAATGGAAAAGAGGGGATGAGGATCGATTGAATCGTACAGACACTTAAACAACAGTTATGGACAGCATTACGCAACTAGAATTACAAATTTCCGCAGCGATCGATCACCGCGCTTGGCAACACAGCCAACGCTATTCGATGCCGAAAGCACAATGGACAGCATATCTGAATCAGGTTTGTTTGGAGACAGTTTTACCGTGGTTGCAGGCGGAATACGCGTCGCGATCGACGGCTTCTTTGACCGCGTGGGACTTGATTCAGGGTTGCGCCATTGAGTGGAATGAAAAACGCTTGGTGCTGATTCCAGAGAAAAGTTTTGACACGAGTGAACTGAGAGTTCCACAAGAATGGATTGATGTTCCTAGCTGGGTTGGAGACTATTATTTGGCGGTTCAAGTCAATCCCGATGAGTCATCGCTGCGGATTTGGGGATATACCACCCATGCGCAAATCAAGGCGCTCGGACAGTATGATTCCAGCGATCGTGCTTACGGTCTTGATGCTCAGTTTTTGGTTCAGGACATTGCGGTGTTATGGGTCATGCGTCAACTCTATCCGACGGAACCCACACGAGTTGGGGTTACAGAATTACCATCAGTTGCGGAAACACAAGCAGAAAATTTACTGCAACGGCTGGCTACTGTGGAGCAACCGCGCTTAGAAATTCCGTTTACGCTGTGGGGATCATTACTGGAAACGCGATCGTGGCGAGAAAGATTACATCAACTGCGTCAAGGTCGCAATCCGAATGTAACGGTTGCAACGAATTTGCGTCAATGGCTAGAGAACTCGTTTACGACGGGATGGAGCGCGATCGAGACGTGGCTGAATCCTGAAGAACTGGCATTCAGTTTTCGCCAAACGGAGATCATGGAGCCGACTGGGGTTCGACGAGTTAAACCGTTAGAGTTTGCGGAACAAACGGTTCTGTTGATGCTTGCTCTTGCTCCCGAAGCGGATGATCGAGTCAGCATTCGAGTGCAACTTCGTCCAGCAGAGCGCTCTCAGTGTTTGCCAATGGGTTTGGCGCTATCGCTGGTTTCTGCTTCGGGCGATGTTGTGCAATCGGTTCAAGCACGGGAGCAAGATAACTCAATTCAGCTACAACGATTTAAGTGCCCTGCTGGGACTGAATTTAGTTTGCAGGTTGCATTGGGCAATGCGGTTCTAATCGAAGCGTTTCAATGTTAAAACGGCTCGATCTGGGAAACAGCTTAGTGAATCGATTCGGGGCTATAAAAACCTAGTCTGCGACAACGAACCTAAGGGGAAAATCCAAAGTTTTGTCGCCAATTCATGAATTCATGCAACAGATACTGCTATCTATTCGTCAGGGCATCAGATCCATGAAAACGAGATTGATCAATTAGAGATTAATGGCTCTCCATATCCATCCTTCAACGATCGAGCCGAGACATCACTGAAGCCGTCTACTATCTACCTGCTATTTCGTCGAGGACTTATGAACAAGCATCTACCGTTTGTTGGGGTTGCACTCTCTGTTGCTCTAGTTGGGTGCGAATTTACGTCTTCAGTCGTGATGTTCTCGATCGCTCCGCTACCTGCTCAAGAAACCGCCTCGGTCACGCCCTCTCCCAGCCCACCGCCGGATCTCGTGGGTCAAGCGCTCGATCGTGGCGATGTTGCGGAAGCGGTTCTACAAATTGAGCGGCGATGGAAAAAGCAATACGAAGAGTACTTTCAAGGAAAGTTCACAACTCAAGTGCTGTCTGCTCCTCAAATCGTTGAGTCTCTCGGACAAATTAATCGTCGCACCGGACGCAAATCTGCTTTGCTGTACGCTATTCCGGGAGCAAATCATCTCGATTTAATGTTAGTAACGGCAAACGGTAGACTGATTCATCGCCGGATTAACGCGGCTAACCGAGCGGCATTGACTAAAACGATTCAAGCCTTTCGCATGGGCGTGGTTCGGGAGGACTCAGACCCAGAGGATTACCTACAACCCGGTCAACAGCTTTATCAGTGGATTGTTGCCCCCTTAGAGCCGCAGTTACGGGAGCAAGGCGTTAATCAACTCATATTTTGTCTCGGAGCAGGATTACGAAGTACGCCGTTAGCGGCTCTGCATGATGGCAAACAGTTTTTGATCGAAAAGTATAACTTGGCAATTATTCCTGCGTTTAATTTACTCGATCGCCAAGCGCGAACGTCAACGAACACCAGGATTTTGGCAATGGGTGCATCGACTTTTGGCAATAAGCCACCTCTGCTTGGTGTGCCGATCGAGCTATCGGCGATTACTCAACCGCCTTGGGAAGGAACGGTGTTGCTCAATCAAAATTTCACCCTCAAAAAACTGAGAGCCGCACGCGAGAGAACGCCCTACAGCATTGTTCATTTGGCAACCCATGCGGAATTTGCGCCGGGAGATGTCAACCGGTCGTACATTCAGTTTTGGGATCAGCAGTTACGGCTCAGTCAGCTTCAGGACTTAGGGTTACGCAATCCGCCCGTGCAGTTGTTGGTGTTGAGTGCCTGTCGGACGGCTTTGGGGGATAGTAAAGCAGAAATGGGCTTTGCGGGGTTAGCCGTGCAGTCGGGAAGTAAAGCGGCGATCGCGGCGCTCTGGTCGGTGAGTGATGCAAGTACATTGCTCCTGATGCAGGAATTTTATCGGCAACTCAAAACGGCTGAGGTAAAGGCGGATGCGATACGGGAAGCTCAGATCGAGATGATTCGCAACTCGGCTGAGATTCGGCAACGCCTCCGCAATCGGCCTTCGTTTTCAGGGATTGTGCCCTTGATCGATGAAAACCTCGCTCACCCGCATCACTGGGCAGCATTTACGCTGATTGGCAACCCTTGGTAGAAGATAGCAATCCGATTGAGCCGATCTGAATGATGCTTCTACGAGCCACACACAAGGGACAGAAATTTTCGTCAATTGAGAGCGATCGACTGCATATTTTTTCCAAACGCAAACGTGGTTAAGACTAACGTCAGTTCGACAGACCGTATTCGCTTCGATTGGAGAGTTGGGTTGCCCCCTAAATCCCCCACTCGTGGGGGACTTTGAAGGTTAAGAAACCGCTTCAATTTGGGGAATTGCTGTTTTCTAAGTCCCCCAGAATGGGGGATTTAGGGGGCAAGAAGCCGATTAAAACCAAGCAAGAAACTTCGTCGAACTCACGTTAAGACTATCAATCGGATTTTGCTGTCCTAACCTTCTGTTTGTGAGGCTTGCCATGACTTTTCCTAACACCTTGCTCCAACTCCGGCAATGGTTACAGAATACCTTTACGGCTCATCGGCAACCATCAGATTCAGAACCAAGCAACAAACCCTGTATCACGCATCAGTTTCGGCAAACCGTTGAACTAGCCGATGCACCAATGCAGCAAACCAAAGTGTTAGAACTCGGAGAACAAACGCTGTGGCTTCTAGTCAAATCAGAAAAGGAGGGCGATTGTTTAGGTAGTGTGCGGAGCGTTAATCGCGTTTCGGTTCGAGTGCAACTTGGTTCAGCTGAACCCACGGCGATTCTGCCCACGGGGGTTCGTTTGTCGCTACTGTCAAACTCAGGAGATGTTGTGCAATCGGTGACGGCTCGTGATCAAGATAATGGCATTCAACTGAAGCGATTTCGTTGCTCGATCGGGACACGATTTACGCTACAAGTTTCGTTAGATTCGGCAGATTTAACGGAGAGATTTATAGTTTAGGAAGTTGGCGGAGTTCTTATTTTATGTAACAGATAGCGATGCTCACTATGGATTATCTAGTTGTTCTCAATCTTGGGCAAGGCAATTGGCAAAACGGATTCCCAACCGTGATCGCTCAACTTTGGGAATCCGGGCGATCGACTCCCATGCAGTTTACCGGAAGCTTACCCGCGATTCCGGGAATCGTTGATCGCTATCAACGATGGCGATCTCTTTACACAGCGCTTTATGCTCATTTAGGATGGCGACAAACACACCATCCAGACTTTGAAATTGATGAAGAAGAAATCACTCACATTTCCGCCTCAGAATTTCATCAACTATCTCACGATCTGCAACTTCAATTGAATGCGTGGCTGAGTGCGAGTTCTTTTCGCGTCATCGATCGTCAGTTACGGACTCGCCTTTCACCCCAAGATCACATTCGTTTAATGATTGTTGCGAAAGACAATCAGATCTTAAAATTGCCGTGGTGTTTGTGGGACTTTCTCACCGACTATCCCCATGCTGAAATTGCACTAAGTTTGCCGGAATTTGCTCGATCGCTGCAACTCCCATCTCCGCCTCGGCGTAAAAAAGTGAGAATTTTGAGTATTCTTGGCAATGCGAAAGGCATTGATGTTGAGCGCGATCGCAGACTATTAGAAAGCTTGCCAGATAGTGAAATTCATTGTTTAGTCGAACCGACCGCGCAAGATTTACAGGAAAAAGTTTGGCAAGCGAATTGGGATGTTTTATTTTTTGCTGGACATAGTTCAACTAGCGAAAAAGGCTACATTCAAATCAATCAAACGGAAACTCTCACGATCGAACAACTCAAATACGGCTTACGCCATGCGATCGCACAAGGTCTAAAGCTGGCAATCTTCAACTCCTGTGACGGCTTGGGGTTGGCTCAGGATCTTGCCGATCTTCAGCTTCCCCAAGTTATTGTCATGCGGGAACCTGTTCCGGATCTAGTTGCCCAGGAATTCCTCAAATCTTTTCTCAGTGCCTTTTCCAGTGGGCAATCTCTGTATGCTGCGGTTCGGAAGGCACGAGAAAAACTGCAAGCTCTAGAATCTGAATTTCCCTGTGCAACTTGGCTGCCCGTGATTTGTCAAAATCCCGCAGAAGTACCACCAATTTGGCAAGATTGGTGTGGTCAAAAACGCAGGCTTCTACCACCGATGACGCGATCGCAAGCTAAAACGATCGCACTGAGCACGCTGCTGGTTACAAGCTTGATTGTTGGGACACGCTGGCTTGGATTGTTGCAACCTTTGGAACTCCAGGCGTTTGATGTTCTGATGCAACACCGCCCGATCGAGCCACCTGATCCACGTTTATTGATTGTTCGAGTGGAAGAGGAAGACATTCAGAAACAACCGGAGAATGCTGGCTCATTATCTGATGAAACGCTAGAGCGCGTTCTCGAAACGCTAGAGCAGCATCAAGCGCGAGTAATTGGACTTGATTTGTATCGAGACTTTCCAGCCCGCCGTTCTAGCTTAAAGAAACGCCTTCAACAGATGACCCAGAACGATCGGCTAATTGCGATCTGTAAGCGTCCTGACCCAGAATCGAATGATCCGACAGGAATTGCACCACCCCCTGGAATTGGGCAATCAGAGGTTGGTTTCAGCGATTTTCTCGAAGATAGAGACGGCGTGATTCGGCGGCAGTTGTTATTCGCGAGTCCTAATACGATCGCAGCCTGTTCTACTCCCTATAGTCTGAGTGTGCAGCTAGTCTTTCGATATCTGTTTGCACGACAACCCCAGATTGCGCCCACGTTCACCTCGAACAACCATTTACAGCTTGGTTCCACGGTGTTTCCAAGCTTAACTAATCCAACCGGGGGCTATCAACGCTTTGATGCACGCGGAAGTCAGATTTTGCTCAACTATCGATCGACAAAATCTCCCCAGGACATGGCTCAAAAAGTGACTGTGCGTCAGCTCCTGGGCGGACAAATCAATTTAGCGGCAATCAAAGATCGCATTGTGCTAATTGGGGTCACGGCTTCCAGTAGTAAAGACTATGCTGCAACCCCTTATAGTAGGAGTTTTTCGCAAAGACTACCCGGTGTACTCATTCATGCACACATGATCAGCCAGATGCTCAGTACTGTATTGGACAAGCGCCCCTTACTCTGGGTTTGGTCACCTGGAATTGAAATTCTATGGATTGGAGGATGGACGCTTCTAGGAGGACTAATTCTATGGTGCTTTCGGCAGGTCAACTGGATTGGATTCGCTATGGTCGCCAGTGTTGTGGTACTGATTAGCGGCTGTTGGCTGATTCTCACCCAAGGCGGCTGGATTCCATTGATCCCTGCACTATTGGGTCTCATTCTGAATAGTAGTATTGTTGCCTATCGTTTTTTAGCCCATCGTAACTAACAACAGGAGACGCTTCCCATGACCTTTCTAGCCTCTATGAAAACTGCCTCGGCTGCATTAGGGGTTGTTTTGATCGGTACAGTTACGATCGCTCAATTCTCGAATGCTCAACAGCGAATTAACTTTTCTCCGCCCACGCCTCCCGATCCAGGTACTCCTTCTGACCGAGGACAGGCCGGGGGCTCTCGCGGTCCCTGTGATGATGTCTACACAGGTCTAACTGCATTAGTTCCATCACCTCATGCCAATGTACCTGAAGATCGTTGGGGCTTAACAGTCAGCGATCGACCAACGGTCTGGTTCAATGTTCCCACCGGAATTACTGTGGGAACACTTGCAGAGTGGAGATTACGCGACGCAACGGGTAAGACGCGCTACAAAATATCTTCCCGCTTGCCGAAAACGAATCCCGGTGTCATTAGATTCTCTATTCCGGCAAGTGTGCCGCTTGCGATCGCCACCTATCAATGGGATCTCGCCCTCTATTGTGATAGTGCGGGCAATTCTGCTAGTGATCCGAACAATAATACTTTTGATAAACCTTTAGTTCGTAAAGGTAGGATTCAGCGCGTTGCAACACCTCCCGCGTTACAACAGGAACTTAAACAAGCCAAAACCCCCCTAGATCGAGCCAAGCTTTATGCAAAATACGGCATTTGGTATGACGCTCTTACTGCTTTGGGCGTACAAATTCAAGGATCCCAAAACAATCAAGTGGTTCTTGCTGCCTGGAGAGATTTACTGCGGCAACAAAGGCTAGAGGGAAAAACCTCTGCCACTGTAACTCCGTGCTGTCAGCCATAGCTCAAGCAAAGTAGGAAGCCAATTGATCCAGAACAACTCGTTGCGATCGTTATTGCGTTGATTCAGCAATTTTGCTAGTTCGTTTGTGAATCAAAGGGACGACAGTAATTTACCTGAGTTCGGGTTAAGCCGGGAGCAGCAGATTGTGGTCGAGCGCAATGGACGGTTTCTTCGGTTGATGGCAGTAGGCAATCAAGCCGCCGAGAATGTTGACAAAGCAATTG
>NZ_JAMPLL010000059.1:0-13936 GCF_039962495.1 Leptolyngbya sp. AS-A5
CTCAGATGTGTTGCACTCTTCTGGTCGGCTGGTCTGGAAGGTGACGGACATTCCGCTTCAGTGGTTGGCTTATCCGACTGTGAGGAAGCATGGAGAGCGATTTGCGGAGACGGGATGTATTCGCAGCAAGCGGAATTGTGGGGGGCGATGTTGCGATCGCTGATTAAACTCCCTGCTGTCTAAACCATTTTTGAAGTCGTTGCCATCCGTCCTTGGCTTCTGCCTCTCGATAAGAGGGGCGATAATCCGCAAAGAAAGCATGAGGTGCATCTGGATAAACAATCATTTCAGAGTGACTACTTCCAGTTTTGAGCCGATTTTGCATCTGTTGTACCGTCTCAAGAGGAATGCCTGTATCTTTGCCGCCATACAGCCCTAGAACTGGAACCTTGAGCGTAGAGGCAATATCGATCGGATGCTTAGGGGTTAGTGGTGTTTTATCCCCGACGAGTCGCCCATACCATGCTCCCCCTGCTTTGATTTGAGGATTATGTGCTGTATAGAGCCAGGTAATCCGTCCTCCCCAGCAAAAACCTGTAATTCCTAATCGGTTAGCATTTCCTTTTGCACATTGTACTGCCCAATTTACAGTTGCATCGAGATCGGACATTACTTGAGCATCGGGGACTTTGGCGACAATAGGGCGAATTTGATCAATGCTGCTTAACTTCGAGACATCGCCTTGGCGGGTGAACAATTCAGGTGCGATCGCGATATATCCTAATTTGGCAAATCGACGACAGGTATCTTGAATATGTTCATGAACTCCAAAGATTTCCTGAATCACTAAAACAATCGGAAAGTTAGAACCCATCGCAGGCTGCGCTTGATAAGCCGGAATTGCGCCATCCGAAACGGGAATTTTGACAGCCCCTGCAATCAATCCTTTTGTATCGGTGGTAATGGTTTTGGCAGAAATAGGCTGTACTGCCAGGGCGAAGCCCGTTGCAAGGGTGGCAGTTGCGATAAATTTGCGGCGCGTCAATTCTTTTGTCATCTTCAACCACGAAGTCATTTCGTCTTGATTCTAGTGGCTGATCAATTCTCCTAGCATAGTTTAAGTTCTCTAGTCTTTTCTTTTTATCCCTATCGGTGATTAGCAATAAACCGCGATGTCTTCACCACATACATCAGCTAGGTAACAGAGCGCTTTGAACCGTAGTCCTACCAATTGCTCATAGAACGGGTTCAGCTTGCACATCGGCGGAATGTGGAGCAGAACACGACCGAAGAAACGGATATCGCGTTCAAACGGGCATTGAGCCGGAATTAGGCGACAGAAGAAATGGGCAGTTTCTGAATTACGAATCTCGATCGCATCAAGTTTTTGGGCGATCGGTCGAAGGAGGGAAGCGATGAATTTGTTGGAAGTGAGGTGCAACATGATCGGTCTCCTGAATGCCTGAAAGTGAAGCGGTATGGCGTTTATCTGATACTGATTTATACGTCTGGAATCAAGTCGTTATGCAATGAACTCGATCGCAGGATGAGTGAACCAACACGCTGGATTGACAGTATTCCGAGTTGAGTAGTGACAGTCTAATGATTGGCTGACTCATAGCTTTAACTCGTCACAAACACGAAAACCCCAGCTAAAAGCTAAGGTTTGTTTCAATCAACTCAATTGCTCAACGTCAATTGAAATCCCAGAAGCTGAGGAGAGACAGCTTCTAGAAACCTTTAGCTTGCAGCCAGTGCCATCAAAAATGTGAAGGTAATTAGCAGAACAGCGATCGCGCCTTGTGCAGCGTAACGTTGTTGCTGCTCAGAGGAAGGAAATTCAGCAAAGTACATCGTAGGTTCCGAAGCGTAGTTGTTGAGGATTCCGTCTTCATTCCGGGTGGTATACATTGCAGGTTCTCCGAGGGGATAATTTGTTGCGTTCTGTAAATTAATGTAACAGTATCGTTACAAATAGTCAACAAAATCAGATTTTTCTGATATAGAGATTCGTTCTCCCTGTGATAAGCGTTGCTGACCTGTCTTGAGAGAGCAATATTTGCAATCTGTTCCTTGCGATTGCCTCTCACCCGCTGGGGCACTTTGACAGCAGCAGTTTTGTACCACTTCATGCTGTCGATATACGAGCAAACCAATCGAGGGAAAGGAATGAGATCGCGCATTCTGGCAGTTCTCAATCAGACAGACGGGCTCACCCGCAACGAATTAGTTGAGCGCTCCGGTCTCACTTATGAGCAGGTGAGGCGACAGACCCGAAATCTAAGCATCTGGTGTAAGAATCGTTGCCTTCAGTCCGATCAATCCCAGTCGCGATGTTTTTCTCCGAATGCTGGAAGTCAAGCTAGAACTGCCCTCAGATGCTCACATTCGCAATGTGATGACATCGAAGGCTCAGAGAACTCGGATTACAGATTGGTCAGCCGAGAATCGCGGAATTGCAGCCACTCGTGGGACAGAACCCGATGATTGCGCGGAAAGTGATCCAGCGTGAGAAGTTGGGCATGAAGTAGGACAAAGTAGAACACACCCAGGGAATTGTCATCATGCCGATTCTGGTCGCTGCATTGTTCTCGTTTGCTGTGGTGCGATTTGTGGGGCGGGGAACTAACAATATGGGAACTAACAATAAGGGACTCTACATCACAGGTGGCGTTTGTTTGACCGTAGGAATGGCATTGAAGCAGTTGGGTAGAGTTTCGGGGACGCGGAGGAAGTTAGGGCAGTGAAGACTTTGGATCTGTTGCTGAAGAAGTTCGATGAGTATGGGTTTGAGGATTTTGCGGTCTTTGCCGATTCTGTTGTCGTGCTGTTTGCAAATAGCGGTCAGCTTTGCTGCACCGAAGGTGTGCGATGGGACGAGCTGCCAGGGTCGGTTAGGGCTGAGATTCTTGAATTATTAGAACGGCAATCGGAGGGAGTCGAGTATTATTCTTGAGCCAGTTTCCGACCTGTAACACTTTACTCTTGTATTGATATGAAGCAGGGTTTGGGAAACTGTGCAGGATGCAGAATAAGCAAATTTGCCAGAATGTTGCTCGCGTGGCTCTCGGTCTCGGAGCGGTCTCACTTTTGAGCGTATTGAGCGTATATGGGTACATTCAGCATCAAAAAGTAAACGGTCTTCAGCAGCAAATTGACAAGGTAGAGGATGTTAAAGATAAAGCCGCATTGGTAAAAGATCGAATAGCTCTAGAAGATACGATCGCTGGCACGCTAATTCAGGGATTCGGTGGTCTTTTCTTCGTTGTGACTGCCTATTTCTCATGGCAAAACATGAAATCAACGCAACGTAACGTATCGATCGCTGAAGATAACTTAAAGGCAACTCAACGAAACATTTTGATTTCAGAGGAAAAGCAGGTCACAGAGCGATTTACTCAGGCAATTAACTAGTTAGGAAGCGAGAAGATTGAAGTTAGGCTAGGTGGTATTTATGCGCTAGAGAGAATTGCAAAGGACTCGCCAAAGGATCATTGGACGATCATGGAGGTGTTGACTTCGTTTATTCAAGAGAAATCGCCTCTACCAGATTATGCGAAACCAACAGAACAACAAACAACGGATTCTGATAAGCCGACTACATCGGGAATTACGAAGGATGTTCAGGCAGCACTCACTGTGATTAGTAGACGAGATATACGAAACGATCCAGAGGGGGCACTTCAGAGAATCGACTTAAGCAGAACAGACCTTAGTGGAGCTGACCTCTCTGAGGCTAACCTCTCTAAAGCAAAACTCTATTTTGCCTGTCTCTATAAAGCAAATTTCACCGGAGCGAATCTTAGCAAGGCTCAATTAAATGCAACAGAGCTTAGCGGAGGATAGCTCCGCCATGCTGACCTTGATGGATCTGATCTGGATATGGCTAATTTTGGACGAAGCCTACTTGGTTTAACTGACTTTCGTGGAGCCAAGAACCTAACATCAGAACAGGTTCGAGGTGCTTTCAACTAGGAACAAGCTTACTACGACGATGACTTCCGACAAAAGCTGGGCTTACCACCCGAACAAAAATCATAGGCATCAAAACCAGTAGGGGCAAGCTAAAGACAAATCTTAGAAACCCTACACCTGATGCTCTCAGTCACCCATGCCGCGATCGCAACCGCAGGCACTTCCCTAATTCTCGGAACCGCTGACCCCTTGGCACTTCTCCTATCGCTAATCGGGACGCAGCTTCCAGATTTGGGCACCAGCACAAGTTACATTGGGCAAATCTTCTTTCCGATCAGTCGATGGCTTGAAGCACGATTCCCACACAGAACGATCACTCATTCCCTATTAGCAACCGGATTCCTTTGCGCAATCGCACTCCCAATCGGCTACTTCACCAACAATCTCCTCATCTGGTCTGCTCTGCCACTCGGGCATCTGCTAACTTGCATTGCTGACTGTTTCACCGTCAAGGGCGTTCAGTGGTTCTATCCCATTCCCGCCTGGTGCTGGAGTGTGAGCAATCCGAAACGCAGAATCACAACCGGGAAACCGGGCGAGTATTGGGTGTTGGTGACTGAGATCGCGCTTCTCGTTGTGGGGTTACATCTTGGGAGCAGTGGCGAACTCACTCAGCAGATCACAACAGCTTTGGGTATAACAGATGGAGCGGTCGAGGTCTACAACAAGAAATCCTTGACTCATCACGTTTGGGCAGACATCAAGGGGATTTGGAGCGCAGATCGCACCCGCGCCGATGGAAAATACTTCGTCGTTGCCAACGGAGGTGATCCGTTCATCGTGACGGATAGGAAGGGCGGATTCTTCAAAACGGGACAGCAGATTTTGACAGAGCGAATTGCGGCGACGATCGGTAATCCTGCCACGACTCAGTTACTAACCGTCTCCTTCACCGACGAAGAAATCGCACCGAAACTTCAGGAGATTGCAGCATCACAGCCCAAGGCTTTGATTTTGCTCAGTAGCCGATCGTAGTTGACGCGCCTAAGTCGGTACGAATTCCCATCATGCCCAACCAGCTCCAGACAGCACAGATGGTAGGGAATACGGTCAAACTTGAATTTCACCCCCTAGAACGGGTTTTTCTGGAATTGGGTGATCACTACGGGACGGGGACGATTACGCTAAAGGTTATTACTCCGCGTCTTTCCTGAAGCAATTCAAGTCATGGAAGGCTGCATCAACCATCCGTGCGAAAAGAGCACCATGAATAGTACAAGGGTTGCAATACCCAGAGCCAGAACCAGTAGGCTCCCCCAACTCGCAGAGTCAAAGGTCAATCTTTGTGTGAGGTTTCTAAGCCAATTTGTCATCTGAGCCTCCTCTCAATTGCTGAATGATTTCTGCCACTATGAGTTAGTTATAGCGGAAGAAGTTGAGAAACCTGTGAGGCTTGATGAGTGATCTGGAACGGGCACACTAACGCTAAAGGTGATTGCCCCGCGTCCGTTATGAAGCGTTTATTTCTCATCAGCCTGTTTTTCTCCGGCTGTACCGCCCAAGCCCAAAACCCAACTCCTACCCCAAGCCCTTCTCTCGTCCCCAGTCCCACAGCTTCACCCGCTCCATATACCCGAACAAAGCGCTTCACCCTGGAATTGAGCCTATCCGCGCCGGAGAATTTGAAAGTCCGTGAAGGCGATATCGTTGTGATGGGACAAGTATTAAGCGATCGCACTCGTGAACGACAACGATTAGAGGCGCAGAAAGCCCAGGTCTTAATCCAACTCGATCGACTCAAACAAGCACCGATCAAACCCCTTCCACCCAAAGCCGCGCCAGAGATTGCCAATCTTCCAACGCCATCGTTCATCGAAGAAGTAGCAGAAATCGATCACAAACAAGTCATCCTTCAGCAAGTCGAGCAGGAATAGAGCCGACAGCAGCGCAAGATTGATTTGTTGCAGGGCATGAATCCGAATGATCTCCTCCCTAGCACTCTGCCCCACGAACAAGAGAAGTTACGGCAACGAGAGCGCGATGTTAAATAAGCCAAGGCAGAATTAGAACTCTCACGGGCGAAGCTCGATCGCACCAAAGAAGACTATCAATATCGGCAATACGAACATTCATTAGAAATTAGTAAGCGTAGCATCGATATCGAACGTGAACAGCAAGAGTATCAGAGACAGTTACTACGAGCAGCAAGAGCGCGATCGTGCTCATTTCTTTCCCGCTACTTACTTCTGGCAGCGATTGAACACCCACATCGTATCGCCTAACGGCGGGTTGCGCTCAGAAAGCGAAGCCCTGCGACTGTAGTAGTCGTAACTACCTAAGTCATTGATGAAAGCGTACTTGGGCGCAGGCACTTCCCGCCCGATGCTTCTGGAAGCAGACGTGAAATTGCTGTTGAAGAAGTTGATGATAAAGCTTCTGTCCTGTCCAGCTTGCTTCTGTTTGAGGTCTGACAGAAAAATCGAGCCGTATCCATTCGCCTGCTCCACCCCAAACCGATATAACTCGCCCTGTTGAACCCGCTTAATCACAGCACTGACATGAAAAAAGGGGCTGCCTGAAACAGGCTTGCCAAACACCAACTCAAACCCTTTGCCATTTGCGTCGCGGTAAACACTTTGACTAAGAGGGCAGGTTTTGGCGAGGGCAGGGGTTGCAGCGGTAATAAAACTGAGCGTAAGCGTGAGCAAATTGAGTCTTCTCATTGAGTATCTTTGCTAGTGAAATTTTCAGTATCGGCGGTGTGAAGTGTACAGTGCCAAACTAGATGACATCGAGACAAATTTATGTCGTTGAGCAAACCCTCTCTATTCAAGGATTGCAGAAAGTGTTTGTTCAGCAACCTAGCCTTAGATCACCAGGATTGCCAAGTTGGCTTTAGGTAGAAAAGTAAGCTAGGTCTAGCTCTGCTTCTGGAACGACACTAATGTGTCTCCACGACAAACAAAAAGTCACTGTACACCTCGGCTTTTTGCGATCGCTAACGCTCCGGTTAACTTACTAGCACTCATTTCGTTCCCCAATTCTTCCAAATTTCTTTGCCCAAGGCTTCATAATCGCTCCAAGCAGAAGTGGCAGCACTACCGCGCAAATCTCCTACCGGCAAACCTTCTAATGCAGCATCCTGATAGACAGCCCGGTCTTTGATTCCCGTATGAAACACCATCAGACCGGCTTCGCTCAATGCCTTCCTCGCACTGGTTTCCCGTTTGAGACCTCGCGTCGGAAGCATGGTCAAGAGAATCCGATACTTATCATTAGATAGCGATTGTAAAACGCCTACGGTTGAGATCGTAGCCTCTAATGAAAAGATAGAAATCTCCGAAGGGATGATCAGCAAGTCACTCGCAGCTGCTAAAGGCAAAAGCTCGGTTGGATCGGTACGGGCAGGGGTATCAATAATCAGATGAACAAATGTTGATGGTTCCTGATCGCCATCCATCACAGAGAAAGCAGTTCGTTGCTGCCCACGCTCATACCAACTCAAAGCGCTTCTATTGGGGTCTCCATCCAGTAATACAACTTTGCCACTGCCTCGGCGTTTTCCTAAATATTGAGCTAAATGCAAAGCTGTAGTTGTTTTGCCTACACCACCCTTGAAGCTGGCGATCGTAATAATCATGGTACCGATTCTACCTGGAACACATTGCAATTTTGTACAAAGATCATGTTGTCAATGGTGGAGGGGCACTTGAAGATTAGTTGGTGCGAGTTCAAGTGTTTGAAAATACTACCCTTACGGGTACTACGCTGTCTAAGACTATTTCACAAAATGGAAATATCTGAGTTGAACGATCAACCTAGGTGTAATTGAGACATAGATGCCGGTTAAAACACTAGCAAATTAGAAGAGGTAACCATGGCTATCAACCGGGAGAGTAGACCTGTACAAGACGCACGGATGTTCCAGGACTCGCTCTACCGAGTCGCTGCTCCCCCAAGTGGAGCTGTGCCGGACGACTTCAACAAGTTGTTCCCAAAGTTACGTCCCTTCGCGCCGTGTGAAGAGCCATACATCTCGCGAATTGTCAAACTTGGTTCAAGGGGGGGGCTGATGGATGCCCGCGACCCTCGAGTCACTGTTACCAACCCGCTCGCCGCAAACGACGAGAAGACACCGCACCCGAATCCGACTCTGGCGAAGCGCAACGTCGACAATAAGAACCCAGACATGACCGTCGGATTTACCTTCCTCGGACAGTTCATCGACCACGATCTGACGTTCGACCCGAAGCCAATCAAGTGCGGAGAGACGGCGAGCCCAAACTTACGATCGCGGTTCTTCGACTTAGATAGCGTGTATGGTCGTGGTCCGCGGGAGGACCGGCTACTGTACGACCGTGCATCCGAGCTTGACCGGGGGGCTCCGATCAAGTTCTTCGTCGACATCGACGCCCCCCGCGACCTGCCACGAACGAGCCAGGAACGGGCTATCATCGCCGACCCGCGCAATGACGAAAACGTCATCATCTCCCAGCTCCACCTGGCGTTTCTCAAGTTTCACAACGAGGTCACCGACTACCTAGTCCCGTCATACCCATCAAAGACGCCGGACGAGTTGTTCGAGTTAGCCCGCCTAGAGGTCCGCCGACACTATCAGTGGATTGTCGTCAACCAGTTCCTCGCGGTGACTCTTGACCCAACCGTGTTCGCCGATGTTCGAGACAACGGACTGAAGTTCTACATAGCGCCACTGCGACAGAAAATTCCCCGCGAGTTCCAAGTCGCTGCCTACCGGTTCGGACACAGCCAGATCCGCCCCGGATACAAGGTGAATGTCGGGTTTGGGGCTCCCATCTTCGATGCCCGGGTTGATCCACGCGAGGGAGATCCGAACGACCTCCGGGGTGGACGCCGGGCCGCCCGTCGCTTCGTTGAGTGGGACACATTCTTTCAATTCGGGACGAAGGAGATCGACCCGGACACAGGGTCCGTTCGGGACAAGGTCAAGAAGAACAAGCGAATTGACCCGTTTATCTCCTCGCCGATGTTCGACCTGCCAGTTGGTCCAGGACTGGTTGATCCGGGCGATCCCCGCGTGTCGCTCGCAGGGCGGAACCTGGAGCGGCATCTTCAGCATGGTCTCGCGTCCGGACAGGACATCGCCAAGGCGTTCGGTTATACCCCGCTGACGGCAACCGAGTTGCAGGAACTTAAGGATCTTGAGTTCGACACCAGCACACCGCTCTGGTACTACGTGTTGAAGGAAGCCCTGCTCCAGCAGGGTGGAAAACGGCTTGGACAAGTTGGTAGCCGAATCGTCGCCGAGGTGTTTTTCGGACTGCTAGAAGACACACCGGGGTCCTACCTCAAGGCACCGGGTTGGAAGCCAACGCTGCCGCGGCGGGACGGAACCACCGGCGATTTTACGATGACTGATCTACTAACCTTTGCCGGAGTGGCATAACGCGTTTCTCAAGGTGACCAGGTCCTGGTGCCCTTGTGTGCCCACCAGATACGCAACCAGTGCGGACAAACCTCCTCAAACTACTATGAATTAACCGTTTCAGCCCTTGGCGATCCCTTCGACATTGGTGCCTGTTCAGAACAAACTCGTTCCGAGCTCATATTTGAAAGTGCTGCCACTACCACCTTTGGTAACTTGTCGATCACGCAAGTGCGATCGACAAGTTCTAACTCAGGAACAAGCCTGAAACTCTTTCTAGGTAATCTCTTCAGCGGTTACCTTTGCACTGGTTGCGCATCTCGTGGGCATACCTAATCATTGACCACTTATCACGGCATGATGGAGCCAGGCTTATTGTATGAGTTTCCTTCACTGACATTAACTTCCAGGGACCCGAAGGAGTCTTTAGCCTAGAACAAGTAGATGGGTTGATCTCGGTGTTAGAAAACATCCGCGCGGCTGCCGCAGCCCAATGACGAAGTGAAATCAGTGCGAGTAGTCTATGTTCTGATTAACCTAACAACACCCTATTGCCACATGTGCTGAAAATCATAATTTTCTTAACAATCATGCCAGAGCCAGCGTGCATATAGGATTACTGAACTTCCTTATAGATCTATCGACTGATTGAAGGAGTAAGCGCTTCACAAGCTGTCTTGAAGCGTTACAATAACAGAAGAGAATTAGACATCGGTTGCAAGCATTTGTTTCTAGTATTAGCGAGTTTTCACGTTTTTCCATTGACAGACTTCTCTCCGAAATTTGGCTCTCTGCATTCCTTTAATTTTGGAGACGATTTATGTCAATCTATGTAGGCAATCTGTCCTATGACGTTACCGAAGCTGATTTAACGTCTGTGTTTGCAGAATATGGATCAGTAAAGCGAGTGCAGCTTCCGAGCGATCGTGAAACTGGGCGGATGCGCGGCTTTGGTTTTGTAGAAATGGGCGCAGATGCTGAAGAAACGGCTGCCATTGAAGCACTTGATGGTGCAGAGTGGATGGGTCGTGATCTCAAGGTCAATAAAGCAAAGCCGCGTGAAGAAGGCGGTGGTCCATCAGGTGGACGCAGAAATGGCAGCTTTTCTCGTGGCTATTAATGGCTGAGTTGAAGTCAGCGTTTAGTTTGTCAAACATCTTGTCGTAAAGACTTGATATGACGTTAAAGGGGTACAAGCATCGTTGCTTGTACCCCTTTCTTGCTGCCTATTCAATTCAAGTACTCAAGGCTTGAGTTTTTGTCGAGTCAACTTCATCGATAACAGATTGCTGCACCGAAGCGGATTAATCATCGGGTTAACTACAAAGTTTAACAACGCTTGGTGAGCTTAATCGGAACGATTTCTTCATTTAGCCTGGAGCTACCTGCACCGTTAACGCTCGTTTATCTAGAGATTGAACTTTACCCGCTTTAGACAGGTCTGCAACAATCTGGTCGAGCAGTCCAGTGGCGCGATCGCGATTTTGGTGTTCTCGCCCCCGCAGACGTACCCGAAATTTGACTGAATCGCCCTTTCCTAGCCAATCGACCGCTCTAGTAATTCGCATGCCGTAGTCCGCTTCACCAATATTAGGGCGCAGCCTTACTTCTTTAACGGTAGTCCTAGCACTAGAATGCTGACGCTTTTTCTGTTGGTACTGATGCTTACCGTGGTCTAGAATCTTAGCCACTGGAATCTCCTTGCCGTCAGAAACGACCACTAGATCCAGATCGACGTTTTCAGCAAGCCTTAGAGCCTCACGAGTGTCTATCAAACCACGATTATTGTTCTCATGGTCGATCAGAAGAACCTGAGCACATCTGATTTGCTGATTAATGAGTTGTTTTGTAGCGATAATATTTCACCTAAACTTGGGATACTTAGCCTTCGCTAATAATACTAGGATAACGAAAGACTGACTGAGGGGAGCAGTCTCGATGAAATCAAAGCCAGAATAATGCCGTACGTCTTTACCCATTCCTAACTCATCGTAAAGCCCCTGGCTTCTAGCCACGGAGAAGTTTACTCCTCAATACACTGCTCTAACAAAATTACTACTTTTGGCAAGCTCTTTAGAAGCCGCTTGCCCTTGCGACTGGTAGACAGATTAGACTGAATTTGCTTGAGTTTGGCAAGAGCCTGCTTCAAAAGTGCGACACATGTTGCACTTTTCAAAAAATAGGTTGTGAATTAGATGTTTTGATTACGCGAACAGAGAGGAGCAAGAAAGCAGTGCAAAGGTCAAAAGGGAAAACGTCTTGAGCACGATCTCGACAAGTTGCGGTCAGAAGGTTCTGTTGTCCAAGGTACTGATGGCTCTCCGAGTTAAACTTGCAGAGGAAGCCGTGCGATAACGAGCTTCTATTTTCGGTGTAACTAGGGCGCGGTTCTAGCTTCACTACACTCATACACCTGAGCAGAGGAACTATTGCGATCACCTTTTCGTTGCTACATAGATATTACAAACCTGGACTAAATCTGGACTGCTTAGCATACTACAACGGTACTGAAACCCGCACTCCTTCGTAGTGCTCACTATACAATCTTAGTTCAATCTAAAATCACTCAAGTTTAAGCTGTAAAGGCGATTGAACTGTTCTCTTCACACCGGAACTTCTGCGGACCCCGCAGAGACTCAGCCACTATCTGTTTAAGTCTTTTGCACAGTAAGCACGGAATATCGAGCTATTACAAAAGTCAGACTAGACGTTGATAGCTATCCTTTGTCGTCGCTACAGCTATATATCGAGGTCTCTTTTGGGTTTGAGGGCAGTTTGTACCGGGCGCAAAGCTTACAAGTAGCCGTTATCTATTAAGCCAATCGAGCCATCTTAAGCACTGTTCAAGGAAAACGTCCTCAACGGCTTGAATCACCCCAATCGGAACCTGCTTTCAAACTCTTTCTCAGGGTTGTAGGCTGCGTTATCCCGTCTGTCCTAGGGTGATACAAGTAATCGGAGTAGCAATGACCCTGACAACATCCTTGTCCATCCCAGACTTAATCCGTCAGCTGCGGCAGCATCTCAATCTGTCGCAGGAGAAGTTTGCAGCCAAATTGGGCGTGTCTTTCAAAACCGTGAATCGGTGGGAGCGGGGACATAGCCTGCCTTCACCGATGGCTCTGAAGCTGATCGAAGCTCAACTGAAAACACTTGGGGAACCTGGGCAAGTCCTGTTACGCCGGTATTTCTTAGAGGGAGAGTTGGATGCCTGAATCGAGATCGTTCGTTAGTTTGGAGGATATCTTTATTACCGAGGTCTTAGCCCAGAGGCCGTCCAGAACCCCTAACTTACAAGCTGAAACGCAGGCTTTCCACACGCTGGCGCGGCAACTTGCAGAACACCCACAAACGATGCTAAGAACCTTAGTGGCCTGAGCTTCTCAATTCCTTAAAGACATCCCGAGCCCCATCTATACAGTCATGACAATCAAAGAAGAAATCCTCAAAGAGCTCGATCGCATTCCTGAAGATCAACTGCCCGCGCTGCTCGAGCATATTCAACAACTGAATGCGGGTTCTGTCAGTCGCAAGGAACGATTTACAACCGCGCTGCAAGATTCCCTAACAGAAAACGCAGAGTTGTATACACGACTGGCCGATGCCTGAGTTTCTGACGCTAGAAGAAGTGATTCAGACCCATGAGGCGATTCTTGAGCAGTTTGGCGGTGCATCTGGTGTCCGCGATCAAGGCCTACTCCAATCCGCGCTGGCTCAACCGCAAGCAACTTTTGCCGGTGAACTGCTGCATCTAACTCTGTTCGATCAAGCCGCCGCCTATCTCTTCCACTTGGCGATGAATCATCCGTTCCTCGATGGGAATAAACGCACTGCCTTTGCTGCCGCAGATATCTTTCTGCGATTAAACGGATTCAGACTGAATCTCAGCCAGGATGAGAAATTTGAATTCGTCATTCGAGTTGTAAGCGGCGGGCTTGATAAAGAAGCCGCCGCTTACCTTGAACAAGTGTCTGTACCTCGCTCTTAATCCGGCGCGCCCGATCTGAGTCCAGACACTAATCGATTCCACAGATTTGCAATCGCCTAACGACCTACGCTATTAGTTGAGATAACGCACCGCGTTACTCGAACATAAGGCATTAAGCAAAAACCAAACAAAAGCCGCTCACCCATCAACCGGGAGCGGCTTTTATTATTTACAACCCTGAAAAGTCATGCTCGAATCGACCCGTAAACTTCTGCTCGACACTGCCATTGAATTCGACCGCGCCGTCACCCTTGGACGTGAAACCTGCGTGACTCTGCGCGATGGCGTTCCCTGTGAGCGCTGTTATCGTCGCGCCCTCAATCAGATCAGAACCGCAGCACAACCTCAACCCGATAATTCATCAGTCGGCTCCCAGGAATATTTACAGCCGAAACCCAAGCCACGTCAACGAACTGCCTAAACAACGTCCGCCGCGTCGCCGGGTCTAATCTCTGCCAATACTCAGGCATCCGGTAAATATGACTCAACGACCTGAACGACTCACCGGCGTAGTTCGTCACAATCTGCGTCTGCTCGTCAGCCGTCTCCAGTGAGCGAATCTGAGCGTCTACTTTCTGCAAAATTGCATAAACTTCGGCAGGTGATTCTCACGTAACTTCGGCACCCGATTCTCAGTTATCTTCGGCAGGTAATTCTCATCGAACTTCGGCACCACGCTTTACACTGCG
>NZ_JAMPLL010000006.1:0-225238 GCF_039962495.1 Leptolyngbya sp. AS-A5
CAATTGCTTTGTCAACATTCTCGGCGGCTTGATTGCCTACTGCCATCAACCGAAGAAACCGTCCATTGCGCTCGACCACAATCTGCTGCTCCCGGCTTAACCCGAACTCAGGTTAGTTATGATCACGGCGCAAGTCGCACCTACTGATCCAAATACGGAGAAAACCATTGGTTTCGATGTTGTAATTTTTCAACTTTTGCTTTCTTGCTACGCTACAGATATCGATTTAGCGAGGCAACGCATGACTGCCTTAGTGATTAATCTGCGTCCGACGATCGAACTCACCGACGACGAGTTCCTTAATTTCTGCCAGCAAAATCCAGAACTCAGAATTGAAAGCACAGCAACCGGAGCGCTAGTGGTTATGCCACCGACCGGAGGAGGTTCTGGAAAACGTAATGCTGAGTTAACGACTGATGTAACCCTGTGGAATCGACAGACAGAATTAGAAGTCGTCTTTGATTCTTCAACCGTCTTTAAGTTACCGAATGGAGCAAGGCGATCGCCCGATGTTGCCTGGATAGCGAACGATCGCTGGAATGCGCTCACTCCCGAAGACCAAGAACGATTTCCGCCGATCGCCCCCAACTTTGTCATTGAACTGCGATCGCGGACTGACGACCTCGAAGACCTCGAAGCCAAAATGCAAGAATATATGGAAAACGGGGTGCATCTCGGCTGGCTAATCGATCCAATTACTCAACAAATCAAGATCGATTGTCAAGAGCAACCCGTAGAAACGTTGCAAAGTCCCGACATCCTCTCAGGTGAAACCGTTCTACCAGAATTTGTTCTCGATCTCAGCCGCATTTTTCGCTGAATCACTTAGGATGAAAACCGCTCTAACCAGCGTCGAATCCTAACTTTACCCGCAACATAAAATGGCAGTTGATAGTGTTCTGCCAACAGCCAAGAGACAAATCCGAAATGACAAGCAAACGTTAATGTGATCCAAAACCTCGGAAACCAAGCACCAGAACTGCCATCAAGCGGTACAAAAACTTGTGACGGCAACCAAATCAAACTCGGTGGCAGCACCACTAATGCCAGTCCCACCAGCCAAATCACGATCGACAAATCCACATCAGTTTGATTCGCCGCCTGCCACTTGCGCCCATTCCACCGCCACGTCATCGGCTGCGAACTATCCTCCACATGAACCGTCTGCTCGTTCAAGTTCGCCGTGAAAATATGACGACAGAAATTACAGGCAAACGCATCCATCAGCGTTAATCCTTCCACCTGTCCATGACGACAAATCGGGCAGGGGTAAGCTTCTTGATAATTCAATGTCCGTCGATCGAGCGACACAGTTGGAACCGACTTCGGATGCTGCATGATTCGCCCTAACAAATTTGATTTGAACTAACGCCTCTCTTAGTCTATCGATTTTCTCAAAACCAATGCTGATCCCCCAACATCCCTTCAACTTCAAATCATTGCCGCCTCAGATCTCATTTGCGAATTGAGCATTTCCACCTAGAATGGAGTTAGAGATCAGTACATATACACAGCCTAGGATATCGTTATGTCAGACGGTGAATCTCAAGCACAAGCGCCGCTCTCGGAACGCGAGTTGCAGGTTATTGAATTAGTAGCCGCTGGCTTAACCAACCAAGACATCGCGGAAAAACTAGAAATCAGCAAGCGAACGGTTGATAACCATATCAGCAATATCCTGACCAAAACTGAAACCGAAAACCGCGTCGCCCTCGTTAGATGGGCGCTCCAATGGGGCAAGGTTTGCCTTGATGAAGTGAATTGCTGTACCCTGCCTCCTTACAATGCAAATGGAAACGGAAAATCGCTGTGAGTTATTCAGTTCAAAATCCAACCCTACCTCTGGCAGTCTACCGCGAAGTTGCAGCCCACCTCACTCAAGTCGATGGCGTTCAAACTCGCCTCACTCCCCAGGCTTCCCAGCAATTTGAATACACGCTGAGCCAAATTGGCAGCCTGGAAATCGAATTTTCTGATCCCAACAACTCGCAAGTGCGAAACCAAGTGGAGAAAATTTTGGCGCATTATAGCGATCGCTATGGCGCATGGACGATCCTTTCTGACAGCCAAACCCGATAAAGTGAAAACATCGGGTTAGATGGAAAATTTGTGGATTCTAGCTGGACTCATTCTCTATTTGGGCAAGTTGCGATCGTCCTCCTCTGGCTTTCGCTAGTCGGCGTGTGTGCCGAAATTGCCAATCGATCGACCAACAGTAACGAACTGGTTCGCAAGGTGATTCACATCGGCACAGGCAACGTCATTCTGATTGCCTGGTGGCTGAATACTCCGCTCTGGCTGGGTGTGGGAGCCTCAATCGTCTTTAGCGCGATCACGCTGCTCTCCTATTACGTCCCAATCCTGCCCAATATCAACAGCATTGGACGAAAAAGCTTCGGGACGTTCTTCTATGCGGTCAGTATTGGCGTTTTAGTCGCATGGTTCTGGACGATCGCTCAGCCACAATTTGCCGCGATCGGAATTCTTGTAATGACCTGGGGAGACGGATTCGCCGCATTGATTGGACAGCGCTTCGGCAGGCATTCCTATCACCTTTGGGATATGAAAAAAAGCTGGGAAGGATCTGGCGCAATGGCAGTCATTAGCGCGTCCGTTTGTGCCTTAATTTTGCTAGGAACGATCGGTAATCTCTGGCAAATCTGGCTGATTGCGCTAATCGTAGGATTGAGTGCAGCCGCATTAGAAGCATTCTCGAAATTTGGCATTGATAACTTAACGGTGCCGATTTCGAGTGCAGCGATCGCGTTTTTCCTGACTCAGAACCTACTCGGTTGAAACTCTATCTATTGGCAGAACTTTTCTCGTCCCTTGCCTGATTTGTGATTGAATTTAGGCGAGGAAACAAATTGAAATTGAACGCAGTCGCTGTTTCAAGACCTGTAACCATCTGCCCATTCTCAAGGGTGTTCCTTAAGCTGAATTTATGACCTCGATTGTGCAGCCCACCGCCTCTCCCTCCAACTGGGAAAATCATCACCTTTCCGCCCAGCCCAATCCCGACCAGTTAGACAACATCAAAGCTCAACTGGATCTGATTTTGCTGGCGATCGAAGCGATCGCCAATCTCTCCTCAGAAGCCATGCTACAAGCGGCAACTGAATTGAATCTCGAATCGATGATTAGCGATCGTGTTTCACTCTGGCGGCTGAGGCAATCGAGTCCCTTGCGGAAAGGACAAGGCGGACGCAAAAAACTGGATGTCGATGAAGCAAGGGCACTGACGCTGATTATCTGTCACCTCGCAAAACAGCAGAATGAACTGATTCGTCGTGCTGTGGCTCTGCTCGAACAACTCACCGAGCAAAATCGCGAACCCCATCAAGCGGCGCTCTTGGGCAATTACCTGGATACCTTCCAAAACACCTACCAAGAGCGCATGGAACAGGGCGATACCGTTTCCACGGAGATCCTCACCCAGCTTGCTCTAAAATTGCTGATCGATTTGCTCTTTTATGGCAGTCCGCAGGGCGTTCGACGGCTTTGGCTAACCTTGCTCGATCGCTCACTGCCCGCCTCTCCGAACTGACGTGCTTAACTGTTGAACCCATGCCCTCACCTAACTCTGTGATTCGCCGTTACACTCCACCCACCTGCACCTTAGAAATTGCCGCGAAAGACTCACCGCTTTCCCGCTGGATGGGACAATCGGTGCTAAAAAATCTTCGCTTTAAACTCAGCTTTGACGATCCACGAGTCAGCGAGGATCAATGGGCTACCGTTCGAGGCGATCGTGTCCAGCTCGAAGCCCTCAGCGATGCCGTCAGCCACTACGTTCAAAACTTCCTCAGTCAGTCCAGTCGTTTCAGCCAGCATTCCACAACGACTGTTGCAGAACCCGCTCCCGATTTAATCGCTCAGTCCCAGCAAAATTCTGCGGGAATCTATCTGCAACCCAAGGGCTTAATCTCCCACCAGCTTTATCTCGGCACTCTCGCTAACGATGCTTCGGGCGCAATGCTGCAACTGAGCGCAGTGCAACTCGCAGATCTCGCAGCGGCTCTCGACGAATATTCTGCAGATGTCACAGCTTTACCAACCTTGGAAAAACCTCGTTGGCTCAACGCGACACCTGCCTGGGGCACGATCGCAGCCGGATTAATTGTTGCAATCGGTATTACCGCCTCGATCGCGCGCGTCTTCGAGCCATCTGCCCCAACTCAAATCGCCACCAGTCAAGGGGCCAGCAGCAACGATCAGCGGCTCCCGGTTCAACCTTTGCCGAGTCCGACCGCACCCAACACGATCGCAACCCTGCCAACTGCTCCACCTCCGCTCACTTCCCTTCCTCCCGGTACAGCCGTGCCGACTCCTGGTACCGCTCCGACAACGCCAACTCAGCCTGCTCAAGCTCCAAGGCTTAAAGTCTCTCAAGAACCCGTGGTGACTGCTCCCCCCCCTCAGCTTGAGATTCCCGTGCGAGATGTGCCAGTTGCGGCGATTCCCGACCAGACTAAAGCACCCGCGACTCAGCCAAATGCAGCGGCTCGATCGGCGAATTCCGACACGGCTCCCGTTCCGCCAGCTACCGGAGATGTCCAGATTGCCGGTCGCAGCGCTTCTTCACCTGCTGCTGCTAGTCTTCAAGCTCCCCCCTCTCTTGCAGCAGGAACAGCCATTCCACAAGTTGCCGAAGTGAAAACATTCTTCCAGAAGAACTGGAACCCTCCCCAAGGCATGACCGAGGATGTCGAATATCGCCTCACTATTAAGCCTGATGGCACGATCGATAGAATTGAGCCGCTGGGTGAAGCTGCGGGTCGCTTTCTTGACTCTGCATTTCCGGTTACTGGTCAGGCGTTCGTCTCGCCGATTAAAGGGGGTGGCTCACCTACAATCCGGTTACGCCTCACTCCAAAGGGTGTCGTTCAAACTTTCCTGGAAGCACAGTAGAAAAAGGGCGATCGTGCAGTACGATCGCCCTCACCGCGCTAGGTTAATGCCTTAATAAATCTCGAATGCTAGAGCAAAGGATTGCTTGCGCTTTGAGGTGACTTCAACCGTGTATTCTCCATCCATCGGCAATCGCCCCTGCCAGTGGTGCGCCTCTGCTGAACGGCTCTCAACTCGCTGTCCTGTCGGAGCCAGCACAGCCACAGAAACATCGCCCTTGAGTGAACGAACTGTCATAATCTGACGACCAGATGCCTTGAGCAAGTATCGTTGTCCTTGTTTTGGTTGAACTTCCCCGGTGACAGTGGTTTGATTCTGGCCCCTAGGAAACTGGATATGCTGAATCTTCGAGTCTACAAACTGAGAAGCGGGTGGAATTGCCACATCTATCGAATATGCTCCGGTTCCAGTCACTTCGATCGTATATTGACCCGTTTTTGGTAGCTGACCCATCCAACTACGGGTCTGGTTCGATGATTTATTGATCGGCTGTCCGTTTTGCTGAAGCAAGTTCATAAGGACACCCGTTCCCTCGATCGTCACCGCCATAAACTGTCCTTGAGACGCTTCGAGGGTATAAGACTCAGAATTTCGCTCGTCTAGATTTCCCACTACTACTGCCGAAATGGCACCCGGCGCAAACTGAATCTGCTGGGGCTGACCATTACTGGTGATTCCAGATTTGCTGCGAAATGGCGCATCGGTTTTAATCTGCTGGGTGCTGGGGAGTGGCTCAGTGACTCTAAATAAATGCAACCCGATTCCTCCTGAGATGATCAAGCTAGAGACGATCGCGCTCGGCACTGCCCAGCGGTTCATCCTTGCCAATCTTCTGTTTGAATGCTTAGCGGTTCCAGGCTTCGGCTTGTCCGCTATTCCACGACCTAACTGAGTTGTCATCAGCAGAGAAGTTTTTCTCGTCGCAGTAGATTGCTTCCGACTCAGATCCCGCGCTGCGGGTGCGATTTCTCGATCGATTGATTGAGGAGGTTCCAGGTTTGGATTGAGCAGCGTTGTTTTCACTGTGGCTTGGATCAACGGCTGCACGTCTGCTAAGGCTGCTTGAGCAGATTGATAGCGATCATTTGGGTGTAGAGCCAGCATTTTCTGAAGTGCGTTAGCGAGTGGGTCACTCAGTTGCGTGTAGGGCTGCCATCGCCAGGTTAAAGTTTGGCTATCGAGCAGTGCTTGCGGCTCTCGTCCAGTTAACAGTACCAAGCAAGTTGCACCTAGCGCATACAAATCGCTATGCGGAAAGACATTTCCGGTTTGCAGTTGCTCCGGTGGAGCATAGCCAATCTTACCCACGCGAGTCATCGTCGAAATGATCGGCCAATGGCTTGCTGCTTCCTTTACAGCTCCAAAATCTATCAAGACAGGCAGCCCTTGAGGCGGGATAGCCTCGGCTGGAATCACGCGCTCCGGCAGTTTCAGAATGATATTTTCCGGCGAAATATCTCGGTGGATGATGCCGCGATCGTGTAAATAAGCCAGAACAGGCAATAAATGACTCAATAAGTAAAGAATCTCAGCCTCAGAGAACGTCTGTTGTTGCGATCGACGCGCTTGTAGCAGGCTGCGGTAAGTTTGCCCCTGGATGTAAGACTGTACAAGGAAGAGCCGTTGGTCGCTCTCAAACGCTGCCCAAAACTGTGGAATCTGCGGATGCTGAATTTGATAAAGGGTACTCGCTTCCCGCTGAAACAGCGCTTTTGCTTTCTCTACCAGGGTGTCATCCCGATACGGAACCGTGAACTCCTTGATGACGCACAATTCATTGAAGCGTTCCTGATCGGCCGCGAGATAAGTCCGCCCAAATCCTCCTTGACCGAGAACTTGCTTGATCAAATACCGCTGCCGTAACAGGGTTCCTGGCGTGATAGAGGGCACCATGTTGGTTACAGAGTTCTAGAAACAGGACAAAGCGTGACTCACTGTAACAATATTTACACATAGTTCATGAATTCCCCCGTAGGGCAAGACCCCTCACTTGCTACTTTTGAAATCCGGCGATACTCCTCATTCAATTCGCTCAGGCTGAGCAGCATCTGGGGATCAGCCTATTGATAGAAGTCTGCGAGAATTAAACAAATGCATACTTCTGTAAAGCGTCTCGTGAGTTTACCTCGCAATTCTGTTGGATCAAGAGGTTATTGCGCCCTCGCTCCAGTCTTCGTCAAGCTGGAAGGGGATGCGGACTTCGGTTTTCTCTTCTGCTTCTTCGCGAAGAAACATTGAGAGCAATCCGGCCTTTATAACTTGTACAGAGTTGCGATGTCTTGACTCTGATTTGAAGTTAAGCGAAACTGACAATTAATTAGAAGCTACTTCTATTAACTGCAAAGTTCTGTAACGTTTTAAAGTGAAATAGCTAAGCTTTTAAAAACAGGTAAATTTCGATAAATCCCATTGAAATTTATCTCTGAAGTGAGGTCGCTGTTTTGCTGGATATTTCTTACCTTGGGCAAGCCACATGGAAACCTTAGAGTTCATTATTTATCCAGATGGTCGAGTGCAGGAAAAAGTGACCGGAATTGTGGGAACCTCCTGCGAGGAAGTCACAACCGCGATCGAAGCGCAATTGGGTCGAGTGATGGCTCAAGAGCGCACCTCTGAATACTTTGCCCAGACGGTCAAACCCTCCGAAACCATTAAGACCCAAGCAACCTACAGCGATTGGTAAGTTTGTTTAAACCCCTTGCAATTTGAATCATAACTACTGCCATGTCACACTTTAGCCAAATTAAAACACAAATCCGTAATTTGACTTCTTTGCAGTCTGCCCTGTCTGATCTGGGCATGGACTGGAAATCTGGCCCCCGCGATGTCCGAGGTTATCGCGGTCAGACTCAAGCTGCGGAAGTCGTCATCGAGCAGGATAACGGCTACGATGTTGGATTTGCCTGGAACGGTCACGAGTATGAATTGGTTGCCGACCTGCAATTCTGGAACCTCGATCATTCAGTTGATCGTTTCTTAAGCAAGGTGACGCAGCGTTACGCGTATCACACGATTGTCAATGAAAGTGCTCAGAAAGGCTTCCAGTTGTCTGAGCAACAAAAGAATGAAGATGGTTCGATTCGTCTCGTCCTACAACGCTGGAGTGCGTAATGCCTGACTCCTTTCAACTGCCCCAAGAGGAGCATTTCTCTTCTGACCTTGCTCCTGAACGTTCAGGTCTAGAGCCTGAGCTGGGTGGATTCCTGCGGGAAGCGGAGGGACGATCGGGCCTAGAGCCTGAGTTGGGGGGAGTTTTTCGACAGCGCGGAGTTTACGTTGATGAGATTACTTGCATTGGCTGTAAGCACTGCGCTCACGTTGCGCGAAACACGTTCTACATCGAGCCAGATTATGGTCGATCGCGGGTCATTCGACAAGATGGCGATTCTGAAGAATTGATTCAAGAAGCGATTGACACTTGCCCAGTTGATTGTATTCACTGGGTGAACTATAGCGAGTTGAAGCAGCTAGAGGAAGAGCGCAAGTATCAGGTGATTCCGATTGCCGGATTTCCGGTTGATCACGCGATGATCGCTGTGAATCATCGCAAGCAGAAGTCGAAGCGCAAGCCAAATTAGATCGAGCAACTGGAAAGCTTCAAGTGGTTTATCACTTGGAGCTTTTATGCTTCAGCTTGGTTAGAGAGTGTTGTTTCCAGCGCTTCAGCGGAGTTCTCTGGAGCTGCTTGAACTGCAAACGGTAAGTGTGCTCCAGTTAGACCCCGCTTAATCCGCTCAGCAGTTTGCTCGAATACAACGAAAAGCGGATAAACTTTCTCTGCGCCATCGTTAAGAAAGTGCTGATATCGCGGGGGCATTACCCATTCGTATTCTCTGCCCAAGGCTAGCTGTGTGCGTCGCCATCGACCGAGTAGATCTGAGAAGTCTTCATCAGGTCGGTGGATAAACACGAAGATTTCTTTACCCGTTTTAATCTTCCACTCTGGATCACACATGAGAATTGCCAACTCACAGGGTAGGAGCTGGGATTCGGCGGCTGTGATGTTGGTCGCATCGATCGCGTGGACGGTCTGACGGATTCGCACGATCGGCAATGGAATTGTAATGACGCTCTCTTCGGCACGACGCATACTAGGAATCATTTCAAGATAACTACGATGGCACTTTAAAAGCTCGATCGCTTCGAGCGAATGGCTATAGGTAGCAAGTAGTTCCTCGTACTGGGCTTTTTGAACGGAAATTTCCATAGCATTCAATCCAGAGAACAAAGGTCAGATGCTAGCAGTCTCAGCGCCAACCACCTGACCCAAATCACCATGAAGAGCGCGATCGTGGTCTAACCCAGCTTGTCGAAAATCGCGAACATTGGTAAGTACATCGCAACTAGAATACTTCCAACCATGCCGCCAAGAAATAGAATCATAATTGGTTCCATAATGCTCGTCAGGGCTTTGACGGCTTGTTCTACTTCATCCTCATAAAAATCAGCCACTTTCATCAGCATCTTGTCAATTTCTCCAGTTTCTTCTCCAATGCTGATCATCTGAATTGCCATTGCTGGAAAGACTTGCTCTTTTTGGAGCGCGATGCTGATCATGCCGCCTGTTTGAATTTCTTTGCGGGCTTCGTCGATCGCGTTTGCCACAATCTGATTGCCTGATGTGTCTCGCACGATTTCTAAGCAAGTGAGGATCGGAACCCCTGAGCGCGTTAAGGCACCGAAGGTGCGGCAGAATCTTGCGGTTGCCGTTTTTTGGATCAAATCCCCAAACAATGGCATTTTTAGAAAGAAGCGATCCATCGTCTCTCGTCCAACCCGCGTTTTGTAGTATTGCTTATAGGCAAAAACGATGAGCGGAATAATGATTAAGAGACTAAAGGCGGCAGGACTCGTCAGAAATGCACTGATGTCCAGCATTAACTGCGTGAAGGCGGGCAAGTCGCCTCCAAGCTGCTTGAAAATGCCTGCAAAAATTGGGATGAGAAAGATCGTCATTCCTAGAAAGATCGCTGTTGCGAGAAAGCCAACGACAACCGGATAACTCATCGCGGATTTAATTTGGTTCTGCAATCGAGCAACATCTTCAAGCAGCTTGGCAAGCCGGTTAAGCACTTCATCGAGCACCCCACCTGTTTCTCCGGCTTGCACCATACTGACGTACAAGCCATCAAAGCATTGAGGATGTTTCCGCATCGCGTCGGATAAGTTCACCCCCTGCTGAACATCGCTGCTAATCTCCATTAGTGCTTTTTTTAGCTTGGGATTTGTGCATTGATCCGCTAGTACGCCTAGCCCCCGAACCAGGGCAACCCCTGCATTAACGAGGGCAGCAAATTGGCGGGAGAAAACCGCTCGATCTTTGACCGAAACAGAGACCAGTGAAGTTTGGAAATTTTCAAAACTTTTATTGATGTCAAAGCTCTCATTTTGCTTTAGTTCTTGCACAAACAGTCCTTGTTCGCGCAGTGCCGATCGTGCTTCGCTGAGAGAATCAGCAACGATTTTTTCTTTTTTGGCGTTTCCTTTGGCATCTCGGACGCGGGCAACGTAGATTGGCATAGGATTTCAGTAGGAATGGTGGGAACGGAGTGCGAAAGTGAGACTAGCGCTTGAGTGCGGCTCCGGCGGCAGCGCCGTTTGGTGTTCCGCCGATGAGGCGTTGAAGTTCGTCTGGGCGCGAGGTTTTAGAGGCAGCCGCTTCAAAGGTGATCAGTCCTGCTTTGTATTGATCAGCAAGGACTTTTTCCAGGGTCTGCATTCCCAGCTTTCCGCCCGTTTGAATCGCAGAGTAGATTTGCGCGGTTTTACCCTCGCGAATCAAGTTTGCGATCGCAGGAGTTACGATCATGATTTCTTGCGCCATCACTCGTCCGTATTCACCGGGTTTTGGATTTTTCTTGGGAACCAGCGTTTGACTGAAGACGGCAACCAGCGAGTTAGAAAGCTGGACTCGGACTTGAGTTTGACGCTCGGAGGGGAAGACATCGATCATCCGGTCAACAGTTTGAGCTGCAGAACTGGTATGCAGCGTTCCAAACACTAAGTGACCTGTTTCAGCCGCAGAAATCGCCAGCGAAATGGTTTCTAAGTCCCGCATTTCACCCACCAGAATGATGTCTGGATCTTCACGCAGCGCGGCTTTGAGGGCATTGGCAAAGCTCTTCGTGTCTTCACCGAGTTGACGCTGGTGAACCAGACTTTTGATCGGTTCGTACACGAATTCGATCGGGTCTTCGATCGTGAGGATGTGTTCAGCGCGGGTGCGATTGATCAAATCAATCATCGCTGCCAGTGTGGTTGTTTTTCCTGATCCAGTCGGGCCTGTCACCAGAATCAATCCTCTTGGCTTTTCGGACATTTCCCGCACGACATCTGGCAGATTCAGCTTCTCAAAGTTCGGAATTTTGGAACTGAGTGCTCGTAAACAAGCGGCATAGGTTCCGCGGTCTTTGTAAACATTGACCCGGAATCGTGCCAGTCCACGAACGCCATAAGAGCAGTCAAGCTCCCAGTTTTGCTCTAAGTTCTTACGCTGTGTGTTGTTCAGCATACTGAAGATCAGCCGTTGACACTCTTCGGCGTTGAGAACCTGATCGCTGATCGGCTGAAGATGACCACTGATGCGGAAATAGGGCGGCAGTCCAGCCGTCAGGTGCAGGTCTGAACCGCCCATTTCGATCAGTTGTTCCATCAAGTCTTCGATCATTAATTCCATTTGATTTGCTCCTGATTGCTAGATTGAGAAAATTGAAAATTAGTTCACTCTGGAGGACAGCTAGATCAATCCTGAAAGCGGGGAGTCGTGCAGTAACGGCAATCGAGCCAGTCTTGCTGTAGCTCTGCACCACAAGTCCGGCAGGTAAGTGAACTTTTGCGCTTCGCTTTGAGTTCTGCTTCTAGCCCTGTGTCAGTGAAAGTGACACGCTCGACTTCTTCGAGGGTGCAAAGTCCCTGGCGCACAAGTTCTAAGCTGTAGGCAAGCAGGGTTTGCATTCCTTCTTCGACTGCGACTTCTTTGATGCGCTCGGTCGGTGCGCCCTCAGTGATTAGGGTTTGTAAACTCTCGGTTACGCGCATGACTTCGTAAACACCGCACCGCCCTTTGTAGCCCACCCCGTTACACTTTTGACAGAGCTGACTCCCTACCTTTGCGTCTTGAATTTCTTGTGCTGTTAGTGTGTTCGCTTTATACAAGGTCAACTGAGCATCTCGCGCACCGGTTAAGCCAAATCGCGCCAGTTCTGCTTGAGTGGGAGTGTAAGGAATGCGGCATTCATCACAGACCTTTCGCACGAGCCGCTGAGCGACAACGCCGATCAGTGCACCAGAAACCATGAATGGTTCAACGCCCATTTCATCCAGTCGAGCGATCGCACCTGCCGCATCATTGGTGTGCAGGGTCGTCAAAACCAAGTGGCCCGTTAACGCGGCTTCGATCGCGGTTTTTGCGGTTTCTTTATCTCGTGTTTCACCCACCAGAATCACATCGGGATCTTGTCGGAGAAAGGCCCTCAAGATTGCGGCGAAGTCCATGCCTTTTTCGCGGATCACTTGAACCTGGGTGATGCCGGGAAGCGAATATTCGATCGGATCTTCTGCTGTACTAATATTGACTCCTGGATCATTTCGCTCTGCCAGGGCTGAGTAGAGCGTCGTCGTTTTTCCTGACCCAGTTGGACCTGTCACCAGGATCAATCCAAACGGTCGCCGCACCATTTCTTGAACCGTATGGAGCGAGGTTTCGTCGGTAATCAGCTTGTCCAAGCCAAGCTGAGTGGCGGAGTTATCGAGAATCCGAAGCACCACTTTTTCGCCGTATCGACTGGGGAGCGTGTTCACCCGGAAATCTACCTTGCGTCCATCAAAAATTCGGCGAATCCGACCGTCTTGGGGCTGGCGACGCTCGGCAATATCGAGTTGAGCAATAATCTTGAAGCGGGCGATCACAGCCGGAATGATCTTCTTCGGGAATGGCTCAAACGCTTCTCGCAAGACACCGTCCTTGCGAAACCGAATGCGGAGGGATTCTTCTTGTGGCTCGACGTGAATGTCAGACACCGCCATTTGCAGGGCTTTGATCAAGATCTTGTTCACCAGCGCAATGATCGGAGCCGCCTCTGCATCTGCTGATGCATCGAGATCCATTTCGGCGCTGTCGTCTTCTTTCAGTTCTGCCAGTCCTTCTAAGCCTTCAAGGTCAGAGCGAACATCGACCCTAGATTGCGCTTCGAGCTGCTTTTCCTGTTCAAGCCGGGCATCCATGTAGCCTGACATCAGGCGCTGGTAATCGTCGATCGTAATCACCAATCGCTGAAGCCCCAATCCCTTTGGACGCAGAATTCGATTCAGCTCATCTTGAGCGGCGAGGTTGTCTGGATCAACCATTGCTACCAAGAGCGACGGGGGATTGCCCTCGTTTTGAGAAAGCGGGATGAGATTGTAGCGGCGGCAGAGTTCGACCGGGATTAAGTCGCCGATCAAGCTGCCGATTTGAGTTGCGGAAACTTGATTTAACTCAGGATCTAGCGATTCAACTCCGTAGAGAATCTTCAACTCAAACAGTTGCTGCTTTTTATATTGACGAATCAGATCGGGCGACAACTGCTGTCCGGTCATCGCCTCTAGAACTGCGGTAAGCGGTCTACCTGACTTGCGGCACTCGATCAGTGCCTGCTGCATCTGCTCGTTATTGACATAGCCAGATTGAATCAGTTTGTTACCAAACGGCGAAAAGTTGTTTTGGACAACAAGAGCACGCCGGGCAGAAGAAGAATTTGTCATAACGGATGAACGAAGATCACCATATTGAGAATGCCCAAAATGTTTTTTGAAGAACGCATGAAGCCGATCGCTTCATTTCGGAGCGAGATTAAATCCAGAGCAGTGCGATATGATGCTTAACGGTTATAAGCGGCGCGGCATCCAGCATCCCATTCGCTAGGATGAGAGAGGCTTGCTTAAGCCAGCGTTCTATACAGGGGAATTAGCGCACAATGATCGACGAACAAAATCAGCAGCAGCAGCCCGATGAAGTTCAAGCACCCGTCAGTGAATCTTCTGATCCTCTATCTGAGCCAGCGAGCGACGCTGTGGAAACCAACTCTGGTGTAGAAGGTTCTACTGACCAAGACACGACGGATTATGAAGCGGCGTTTATGGAGCTACGATCGAACTATGCCGCTAAAGAACGAGAAATCGAAGGATTGAAAAAGCAGGCGGAAGAACTGAACAATCAGTACATGAGAATCGCCGCAGACTTCGAGAACTTCCGTCGTCGCACTCAGAGAGAGCGAGAAGAGCTAGAAACGCAAATTAAATGCAATACGGTGAAAGAGTTGCTGCCTGTGGTGGACAACTTTGAGCGTGCTCGATCGCAGATCAAGCCCCAGACCGAAAGCGAGTCGAATATCCACAAGAGCTATCAGGGTGTTTACAAGGATATGGTCGATCGCCTAAAGAAAGTCGGAGTAGCACCGATGCGGGCAGAAGGTAAGGAGTTCGATCCAAACCTGCACGAAGCAGTGATGCGCCAACCGACGAGCGAACATCCTGAAGGAACGGTCGTAGAAGAGCTAATGCGCGGCTATACGCTCGATGACAAAGTATTGCGTCATGCGATGGTGAAAGTTGCCGCACCGCCCGAAGACGAATCTACTAGCCAAAGTTAGCGACCTGTGAAAGTACGACGATCGACAAGCGCGGCTTGTCTGTGAACGCAACGTTAAGAAAATTCTGAAACAGGGAAACCTTTGTAAAGTTAGTTCAGCTTTGTCCGTAGCTACGGAAAACTAACTAGGAACCTTGCGTTCTGCGTTCACCTCGCGTACTTTCGGCAGCGCTAGATATGGGAAAAGTCATCGGCATCGACTTAGGAACAACGAATAGTTGTGTAGCTGTGTTAGAAGGCGGGCAGCCCGTCGTCATCACGAATTCTGAAGGCGGAAGAACCACGCCAAGCATGGTGGGATTCGGTAAAACGGGCGGTGCCCAAGGGCACAGCGAAGCTGTCCGTCTAGTCGGTCAACTAGCAAAACGGCAGGCTGTCACCAACGCTGAAAACACGGTATTTAGTATTAAGCGCTTCATCGGACGGCGATGGGACGATACACAGATTGAGCGATCGCGAGTCCCCTACAACTGCGCGAAGGGCAAAGACGAGACCGTGGATGTGCAAATTCGCGGTCGCCATTACACCTCGCAGGAAATTAGCGCCATGATCCTGCAAAAACTCAAGCAGGATGCGGAGAATTACTTAGGCGAATCAGTGACACAGGCGGTGATTACGGTTCCTGCTTACTTTAGCGATGCTCAGCGTCAGGCGACAAAAGACGCAGGCACGATCGCTGGACTCGAAGTGTTGCGAATCATCAATGAACCGACTGCGGCAGCTCTAGCTTATGGAATGGATAAGCAAGATCAAGATCAGTGCGTTTTAGTCTTTGACTTAGGCGGCGGCACCTTTGATGTCTCGATCTTGCAGCTTGGGGATGGCGTATTTGAAGTAAAAGCCACATCGGGCAACAATCATCTGGGCGGTGATGACTTTGATGCTTGTATTGTAGATTGGCTAAACGAGGTGTTTCAGCAGCAGGAAGGCATTAACCTGACTGAAGACAAAATGGCGCTTCAACGGCTAAGAGAAGCGGCCGAGAAAGCAAAAATCGAGCTTTCCGGGACGCTCAGCACTTCGATCAATTTGCCGTTTATCACCGCAGACGAAACAGGACCGAAACACCTGGAAATCGAGTTGACTCGCGCCAAATTTGAGGAGCTGTCAAGCCGATTAATTCAAGCCACGATCGATCCAATGGAGCAGGCGTTAAAAGATGCGAGCTTGTCTACGGCAGATATCGATCGCATTTTGTTAGTGGGTGGCTCGACGCGCATTCCTGCCGTTCAAGAAGCGCTGAAGAAGTTTTTTAACGGCAAAACCGCCGATCGCTCTGTGAACCCTGATGAAGCGGTAGCGCTGGGAGCCGCAATTCAGGCGGGAGTTTTAGGCGGTGAAGTCAAAGACCTGCTGCTGCTTGATGTCACACCTTTGTCTTTGGGAATTGAAACGTTAGGGGAAGTGTTTACCCGCGTGATCGATCGCAACACCACGATTCCCAGCAGCAAAACTCAAGTCTTCTCAACTGCAACCGATGGACAGACCTCGGTTGAAATTCATGTCCTGCAAGGGGAGCGGGCAATGGCAAGAGATAACAAGAGTCTGGGCAAATTTCAACTGACTGGAATTCCGCCCGCACCCAGAGGTGTGCCTCAAATTGAGGTGGCATTTGAAATCGATGCCAACGGAATTCTGAAAGTTTCGGCCCGCGACAAAGGGACAGGACGCGCCCAAAGTGTGGAAATCTCAAACACAGGCGGCTTGAGCAATGCTGAAATTGAGCGCATGCGGCAAGAATCCGAATTCTTTGCTGAAGAAGATAATCGTCGAAAGCACCTCGTAGAACTGAAGAACCAAGCAGACAACTTATTCCACAGCTATGAAACGACGCTGAGAGAAAGCGGCGCATTCATTAACGATCGTCTGAAAGTGCAGGCAAACGAGAAAATTGTGGGGCTGAAAAGCGCGATCGCTGATCCAAAGGTTAGTATCGATGAAGTGAAGACGCATCTCGACGGGTTGCAGCAACTGTTGTATACCATTGGTTCATCAGTTTATGAAAGTGCTCAACCTTCCGAAAATTCTGCCTTTGAAATGCGCACCACTTCTGGTATGAATTTTGAAGATGAAACGGTTGCAGCAGATATGAGCCGATTCAGCTTTGAGACAGATGCGACCGTCACTGCGGATTACGAGACAGTCGATTAGTTGAGCGTGTAGGGTAGTAATATAGGGAGTCTAGACCGTTGCCCTACGCCTCTTTTTAGCCCTCTTACCCCCTGAATCTCTACCCTATGGCTCGTGATTACTACGAAATTCTTGGCGTTTCCCGTGATGCGGACAAGGAAGAAGTCAAGCAAGCCTTCCGTCGTCTCGCTCGAAAATATCACCCGGATGTTAACAAAGAGCCTGGTGCAGAAGAGCGCTTCAAAGAAATCAACCGCGCCTATGAGGTGATTTCTGATCCAGAGATGCGGGCGCGGTACGATCGCTTTGGTGAAGCGGGTATTGGTTCTGCCGCCGGTGCAGGGGGCTACCAAGATTTCGGCGATATGGGTGGCATTGCTGATATCTTTGAAAGCTTTTTTAGTGGATTTGCGGGTGGGGCACCTGGGGGTCAAACCCGACGGCGAGGTGGCCCAGTCCGAGGCGATGATCTGCGGCTAGATTTAAGGCTAGATTTTCGCGAAGCCGTGTTTGGCGGTGAAAAGGAAATTCGGATCAGCCATCTGGAAACCTGTACGAACTGTAGTGGCAGTGGTGCGAAGCCAGGAACTCGCCCTAAGACTTGCTCAACTTGTTCGGGTGCGGGTCAGGTTCGTCGTGCAACTCGGACTCCGTTTGGCAGTTTTACTCAAGTTTCCGTTTGTCCAACCTGTAACGGTACTGGGCAGATGATCGAGGAGAAATGCGAAGTTTGTAGCGGCAATGGACAGCGACAGGAAACGAAAAAGCTCAAAATCACCATTCCAGCAGGTGTCGATAATGGCACTCGATTGAGAGTGTCAGGTGAGGGTGATGCGGGGCAGCGCAGCGGGCCTGCGGGCGATTTGTATGTCTATCTCTTCATCAACGAGGACGCTGATTTTCGTCGTGATGGAATTAATGTTCTGTCAGATGTCAAAATTAGTTATCTACAGGCAATTCTGGGTTCTCGGATCGAAGTCAAGACGGTTGATGGTGAAGAGGAGTTAACGATTCCTGTGGGGACTCAGCCGGGAACGGTTTTGACGCTAGAGAACAAGGGCGTACCGAAACTTGGGAATCCGGTGAGCCGTGGGGATCATTTGATCACGGTATCGGTGGATATTCCAACGCGAATTAGTCCAGAAGAGCGAGAGCTGCTGGAAAAACTGGCAAAAATTAGGGGCGATCGCGTCGGAAAAGGCGGTGTTGAAGGCTTTATCGGGAAGATTTTTGGCGGATGAGTCAACCAGCAGAAACCTCAAATGTGCAGATGGATTTACGCGGGACACCTTGCCCGATCAATTTCGTTCGCACCAAGCTACGGCTAGAGCAGATGACTCCGGGTTCGCTGTTGGAAGTTTGGCTCGACCCGGGAGAACCGATCGAGCAGGTACCAGACAGCCTGACGATGGAAGGCTACAAGATTGAGAGTATCGAGGATCGATCGAGCTTTTTTGCTGTCAAAATTCGTCGTTAATCTTCCGTTGAGATCTTATGAGTTTTGAAGACTTCAGCAAGATTTTGGAAGGTGATCAGCCGCGCCAAATCACAGGTACGGTTTTAGCAGTGCAAGCGAATTTCTATCAGGTGCGACTTCAGGAGGAGACGCTACCCAAATTAATGTTGCTTTGTACTCGACGAACCCGGCTAAAGAAGATCGGGCAGCGTGTCATGGTGGGCGATCGCGTTCTCATTGAGGAGCCAGACTGGAACGGAGCGCGCGGCGCAATCTCGCAGGTGTTTCCGAGGCGATCAGAATTGGATCGTCCGCCGATCGCCAACGTCGATCAAATTTTGCTTGTATTTGCGCTTGCCTCTCCGACGATCGAGCCTTATCAACTGAGTCGATTTTTAGTTAAAGCCGAGTCAACTGGAGTAGCGGTTTGCTTGGCGTTAAGTAAGAGTGATTTAGTGTCGATCGACGAGCAGGAATGCTGGAAAGCTCGACTAGGCGAATGGGGCTATCAGCCGATTTTTATCAGTGTTCATCAACAACTTGGCTTAATTGAGTTAAAGCAACGTTTAAACCAGAAAATTACCGTTGCCTCTGGTCCTTCTGGTGTTGGCAAATCTAGCTTAATCAACCAGATTATTCCTAATATTGATTTGCGGGTGAGTGCGGTTTCTGGAAAGTTAGAAAAAGGGCGGCATACGACGCGCCACGTTGAGTTATTTGAGCTTCCAACAGGCGGATTACTTGCAGATACCCCAGGATTTAATCAGCCAGATTTGTGCTGTTTGCCCCAAGAATTAGTGCAGTATTTTCCAGAAGCGCGTCGAAGACTAGCAGAGGGAAGCTGTCAGTTTAGTAATTGCTTACATCGAGACGAGCCTGGCTGTACTGTGCGAGGAGAGTGGGAGCGGTATGAGCATTACTTGAATTTTCTGGAAGACGCGATCGTATATGAAACTCAATTGAATCAGCAATCTGATCCCGATGAGGTTCTAAAGCTCAAAACAACGGGCAAAGGGACAGAATATGAGCCGCGCTTAGAACTGAAAAAATACCGGCGCGAATCTCGTAGAAATCGACAGCAATCTCTCCGTAAGCTCGACATTGATCAGTTGATGAAAAGCGAGGAAAACGAGAATTTAGATGACTCTTAGCGGAGTAAGAGTGAGGCGGATTGCAGCGCCCCGATCAGCAATCCCAAAACTCCACCAAGATTCACGATCGCCTGCAATTCACTCCGAACAATCCCGTTGATTGCGGCTTCTAAATCGGCTGGAGAAGTTGCTTTGACTCGATCGACAATGACTTGATCAATATTCAAAATTGGAATGGCTTGAGCAACAATATTTTCTAAATCTTTTTCTAGATAACGCTCCAGAATTAACGCTAGTTCTTCGCTCACAAGTTCCAAAGAAGAATTGACCGCTTCTGAACTTTGTAATCGGTTTAACACTACCGACGCAACATTCTCCCAATCGACCGATTCACTCAGTCCTTGCAGGACTTCCGAGCCTCGATCTTGCAAATAATGTCGGGTGCTATCTCGCATTGTTTTACGAAGTTGCCTAACGGTAGAAACAGGTAGATTTTGGAGTGAGATATTTTGCAGCCATTCCTTAAAGCGCTGTTTCACACCGAGTGAAAACATTAGCTCAGACAAAACAGAATTGCTGGCTTCTTTCTCATCTAAACAAAATGTTCTCAGTCGAGTGAGAGTATTCCGAATGCCGAATAAATTTGCAACAACCCAATAAGTACCACTTGTTTTTTCTCGGAAGCCTTCATCGATCACCTGGATATTACGATCGGTGAGAAAATCTACCAAAGTTTGACGCAAAACATCCGGCGGAATTACCATTTGAATCAGCCATTCCGAGAGCTTTTCTGCTTGGTCTTCGGTAAGCTGAAACTCCAGAATAACTTGGTCGAAAATATGATTTAACTGGTCTTCAAGAAATTCTTCTTGACGCGCTAAAACTCTCAGCAATCGCGGCAAAGACTGACCAAATAGGTCTCTCAAAATATTGCCTAAAATCTTTGCTGTTTTTTGCCCTTTGCTTTCCTGAACTTGCTCGATCGCGAGTTGTAATAGCCAAAGAATTGCTGCCTGAACTCGCTCCGTCTGTAAAAGTCGTCGCGCCAAATTCTGCAATTCTTCAGGAGTCAATAATGACCCCATAATTGTGTCAGAAATTCGCTTTGCTAAGCGCTCCTGATTGCGAGGAATGAGTCCGGGCGTAAACGGAAGTCGCTGTTTGCCGAGGTAAAGCGCTCGATACGGGCGAAACAGCATCTTAATCGCAATATCGTTGGTGAAGTAGCCAATGACTCCACCAACCACAGGAGGGCCTAGAAAAAGCCAGAGCGTCGAGAGATCCACAGGGACTAAGAAGTAATGAGGGGTAAACAGGCGATCGCCTTATTTTGTAATCACCAATACTCCCATCGTACCGCCCGCGATCGGATAATGGGTAGCACTGGTAAAACCCGCTTGATTTGCTAAGCCAACCTGCTCTCTGCCTGTCGGAAATTTGTCGAGACTGGGTGAAATATAGGCGTATTCCTCAGTAAAGCCGAAGCGCTGAGCAGCCGGAACCACCACTTCGTCGAGATACCACTGCTGAAACGCACGCACGAGATTGCTGTCTGGGCGGTGCATATCTAGAATTGCGGCTTTTGCTCCAGGTTTTAGCACTCGGTGAATCTCTTTGAGGCTGCCAAGAATATCCACGACGTTCCGCAAGCCGTATCCCATCGTCGCGCAATCAAAATGATTATCAGAAAACGGTAAATCTAGAACATCAGACTTGACCCAGTGAATGGGAGGTTTAATGCAGCGACGTTCACTACGATCGCGGGCAACTTCCAGTTGAGCGGCAGAAAAATCAACGCCGTACACCTGTCCGGTTCTACCGACAACTTCCGCTAACATCTGGGCAATATCGCCGCTACCACAGCATAAATCAAGGGCAATATTTCTGGGCTTGGCACCGCTCCACTTCACGGTCATACGCTTCCAGATGCGATGCTGTCCAAAGCTCAGACCGTTGTTAAGCTCGTCGTAGACTGGAGCGATACGATCGAACAACGCTTGAATATGATCAGAATTCATTTATGATGAGTGCTTCTCTAAAATTGTTCTGTTTAAAATTCTAAGTTTCGGGCGGTTCAATTGGGACGAGCAATTTTAGAGAAGTGGAACGAGCAATTTTAGAGAAGCGGCTCATCGGGCTAGATTAGGCAGCAACGGCACTCTTGATCGAACGAGTACAGGTTAACGCCAGAGCGACTTGCTGGGCTGAGAGATGCAGTAACAAAAGCTCATCTTCTCGCAGACTTTGCGGCTGTTTCCATTGCAGGGAGAGCACCGCGAGAACTTCGCCTCGGAGTGTGACTGGAACAACGAGATGAGCGCTGAAGGCAACATCGTTAGTTTCCGTGACAATTTGCATTTGCTGAGTTGCGATCGCGTCTTTCACCGCTTGCGATTGCACGAGATCGAAATCGCTGCTCATGCCATAAGTTCCCGCGATTGTTAGAGTACCATTTTCAACCAATTGGACAGTGCAGCGATCGGCAGCGAAGTTTTCACCAAAGGCAGTCGCGATCGGCTCTAGCGTGCTTTCCGAGGTGCTATGGCGCTGAGCGACAGCAACGATCGTGGACAACAAAGCGGTTTGAGACTGCGATCGGCGTAATTCTTCCGTACGCTGTTTGAGCAATTCGTAAGTTTCGGCTGCTCGTTGCACGACGGCTTTGAGTTCGTTTGGATCCCAAGGCTTTGTGATGTATTTGTAAACTTGTCCAGAGTTAATTGCCTCGACTAAGTCTTCAACATCGGTAAACCCAGTCAGAATAATCCGCATCGTATCGGGGAATTCGGGCACGGTGCGGCTGAGAAACTCTGTTCCCTTCATTTCGGGCATCCGCTGGTCCGAAATAATAACCGCAACCTCACCCTCTTGCGCTAAGACTTGCAGCGCATGAATGCCACTTTCTGCTTTCAGAACATTGAATTCGCGACGAAAGGTTCGGTAGAGCAAATCGAGGTTATCGGGTTCGTCATCGACGACGAGCATTTTCGTTTTCTTTGGTCGATCGAGCATCATGAATTGGCGGCTAATGGGTTCTAGTTCTGGAATGGTGTATTCCATGCGATCAGCACTCCTTCGCGTCACGGGAGACAGGGGTTTCAGTATCCCTAGTCTTGCCATTTTGTCTCAATTCGTAACAGCTACAGGCACGAATTCAGGTTGCGACGGACTCACATTCCAATTCGCTCGTTCGCTCTAAGCGGAAATTCTCAAGACAAATCCGCCGTTTGTCGTCACAATCAAATCTTCGCCCAGCGTTGCAATCCCTGATGGAATTTGATATTTCGCTTTTGCTAAATCCGCGATCGTTGTCACTTTTCCATTTGCGTCGACCTGGACGACTCGCCCAGAATTGGTTGTTGCAGTTAATTGACCGCGCCAAATCGTGACATCAAAAGGAATTCCAAACCCTTGCGCTTTGAGATCCACGATCGTGCTTGCTTTGCCTTTTTCGACTCGTACCAACTGCCCGTAAGATTGCGCCACGACGATCGATTGATCCTGTACCACTAGACCGAACGGATTGCCAAACAAAGTCAAATTGGCGATCAGGCTAATTTCTCCGGTTGGGCTGACCCGAATCAATTCACTCGCTGAATCAATCACATCGGTTGCCAACGTCACAATGTAATCACCCTGCTCCACTATTACCCCAAAGGGCGCACCATAAAATCCGCTCCGTCGCGTCAAATCTGCGATCGTTTCGACTTTGCCATCAGGTTGCACTCGCAATAAATAATGTTGAGGGAGATAGCCTGAAACCGTCACAATCAAATTTTCGCCTTGCTCGCTAATTCCGAATGGCACACCTAACTCAGCTTGCACTAAATTGACGATCGGGGCTTGTTTTCCATCTGGCGTAACTCTTAGCAATTGTCCATCTAACATCGGTACAATCACGTTACCTTTACTGACTGCCACACTTTGCAGCGTATAAATATTTAGCTTTTGAGCGATTACTGCAACTTCAGTCATCGGAGAGGTGGGAACAGAATGGATTAATCGACACCATAAAGCCAAAACCCTAGATGTTTCAAGTCAGAAAAGCTTGTGATTTCTTGACGCGGCAATGTTACCCTCTACTTGCGGTGCAACTCTCAGATTCTCATCGCTCTTTCGCGCAATTTTTCTTCGGTATTCCTGCGCTTGAATCGTGAGATAACCCATGTAAAATGACTGAGTTTCTAAGGCGACTTTATGCACTTTCCTTAGAAAAATGGCGCAGAGGTCTCAATTGCCCAGAGGGTTTGAGTGATTTGCGATGCCCTAGACAGATGCCCTAGACAACCGTTAGAACTGTAAAGCCCGATGAAAGCAACGAATTCTCTTCCTACCGCCCCCTTCATCCTCCGAATTGTTGGCATTATTTTGATTTTGTCAGCGCTGGTGGACTATATTTCTCTTCTAATTCCCCCGAATTTTTCGGACAAAGCCTGGTTTGCCAGTGTAGTGACGCAGTTTGTCGATCGCGGTATCATCCCGATGGTCGGACTCGGTTTCCTATCACTGAGCGCATTTCTTGAAGCGGGTTCTCTCGCTTTAGGCGATCGCGCCAAACCGTTTACGACGTTTCGCTTCTGGGCGCTTCTGCTCTCGCTTCTGCTGGGACTGGCGTTTCTGATCGCGTTCCCGCTGCATTTGAATAACACCCGTCAAGTTTCAGACCAAGCATTAGAGCGCATTGATCGAGAATCCAGAGATGCTGAAACCCAGCTCAATGCCCAAGTTCAGCAGCGACAAGACCAAATTAGTGCAGCTCTGCGCGATCCCAATCAGGCGAAGCAGTTGGATGACCAGCTAAGACAAATCGATGCTGCGATCGCAAGCGGTCAACTCAAAGGCGATCAATTAACTCAAGCACAACGCGCTCAGAAAGAACTGCAAGCGCTGAAAGCAAATCCGGGCTCGGTTGCCGATCGCGCTAAAGAATTTCGTAACCAGCAGCTAACTCAACTGCGCGAACGTCGCCAGCAAGCTGAGAGTCAGGCTAGAGGTGAATTTTGGAAAACCGGAGTTCGAGTTGGAATTAGTAGTCTCTTGCTGTCACTGGGCTATTTTCTCATTGGTTGGACAGGCTTGAAGGAGATGGGAGTTCTCGGTGGCAAGCGCAAGCCTGTGATGCGCTAAATTCAACCCCATGAAAGATGAAGCGTGAAAAAAGGGAGAAATAGAGAAGGAATTTAACCTGAATATTCGTCCCTTTTGCCCTCTTCATCTTTTTGTTTTATGTTCTCCATCTTCATCCTGACCCATAACGAAGAAGTCGAAATTGCTGCCTGTATTGAATCGGCGCTGTTATCAGATGATGTAGTGGTGGTTGATTCTTATAGCGACGATCGCACGATGGCGATCGCGCAGTCTTATCCAATTAGAACGGTTCAACATCGATTTGAGAGCCACGGCAAGCAGCGTACTTGGATGCTGCGATCGGTTCCGGTGAAATACGAGTGGGTTTACATTCTTGAAGCCGATGAGCGGATGACTCCGGAACTGTTTCAAGAGTGTCTGGATACGATCGCGACGGCTGAACACGCAGGATATTATGTCGCTGAGCGGGTGATGTTTATGGGTCACTGGATTCGCCGCAGTACCCAATACCCACGTTATCAGTTGCGCCTATTTCAGCGCGAGAAGGTGTGGTTTACGGATTACGGACATACCGAACGCGAGGTGGTCGAAGGCTCGACTGGATTTTTGCAGGAAACCTACCCGCATTACACTTCTGGAAAGGGCTTTAGTCGCTGGATTGATAAACATAATCGCTATTCGACGAACGAGGCGATCGAAACGCTGCGTCAACTGGAATCTGGTTCGATTGATTGGCGATTGCTCATTTTCGGACGTTCAGAGGTGGAGCGGCGACGCGCCCTTAAAGATCTTTCATTACGCCTGCCGTTTCGTCCGTTAATTCGATTTTTCTATATGTATTTTCTGCTGGGGGGCATTCTCGATGGCTATCCCGGTTTTACTTGGTGTACCTTACAAGCATTTTATGAATATTTGATCTTGCTCAAGATGTGGGAACTCAAAAATTCGTCAGTCGAAGCCCCCAAAATTCCTGAGCCTGCTCACGTTGCATCTCAAAATGTAAAATAATATACTAATTCCATTCGGATATGGTCGAAGGGGAATCAATGATTAAATAATGAGATTCAGCTTAGAAACCTTCCTAAAGTTGCAACATTTCTTTACAGGCTTTAAAAATAAAGTAGCGCGGCTACAATCAGTGCTTTGGGAGCGTGCTAACTTTTGTCTCCGCTCCCAAATTATATTAATGGCAGAAATTGCCCCAGATGAAGGAGAGTAGGGTGTCTGTGATCCATCGTCTTAAGCAAGACCTCAAAAACGATCTGATTGCCGGGTTGCTCGTTGTCATTCCCTTAGCAACGACGATTTGGTTGAGTTATACGATCGCGACTTGGGTCATTAATTTTCTCACTCGTGTTCCTAAGCAGCTAAACCCGTTTGACGGCTTGAACCCATTTTTGGTGAATCTGCTCAATTTTGGAGTGGGTTTAGCGGTTCCGTTGCTCAGCATTCTATTTATCGGGCTGATGGCGCGAAATATCGCCGGACGTTGGCTGCTTGATGTGGGCGAACAGGTGCTACAAGCGATTCCGCTTGCAGGGGCAATTTACAAGACGCTGAAGCAGCTTCTAGAGACGATTCTGCGCGATTCAAGCGGTAAGTTTCGCCGCGTGGTGTTGGTGGAGTATCCGCGTCAGGGCGTTTGGTCGCTTGGATTTGTCACAGGTGCAATCGGAGCTGAGGTGCAATCGCACTTTAAGCATGACATGCTGAGCGTGTTCATTCCCACGACTCCGAATCCCACAACAGGTTGGTATGCGGTTGTGCCTGAAACGGACGTGATTAACTTGTCGATGCCGATCGAAGATGCGTTTAAGGTGATTATTTCTGGCGGCATTGTTAGCCCGGATGCGATGAACGCGATCGTCACGACCAGCACGAAGCGCCCATTAGTTGAAGCGATCGCGGACGAATAATGCGCTACTTTGAGGAAGTTGCCATTTTCTAACAAAATGTCTGTGATTCCCCGCGTTCTAGCGCTCGATTTCGACGGTGTGATTTGCGATGGGCTGAAGGAGTATTTTCAGACTGCTTGGAAGGCTTACGCGCAAATTTGGCAGGTTACAGCGCCTCCAGACGCAACGATCGCACCTGCATTTTACCGATTGCGTCCCGTGGTTGAGACAGGCTGGGAAATGCCGCTCGTGATTCGAGCGTTGGCTACAGGAATCACCGAAGCAGAAATTTTTCAGAATTGGACTGCGATCGCGGCTCAAATCGTTACAGACAATCATCTGAAGCCTTTAGAGGTGGGTGCGATCGTTGATACGATTCGAGATCAATTAATCGCAACAGATCTAGAAAGCTGGCTCGCAGAACACGAATTTTATCCAGGAGTTTTGGAGCGGTTGCGATCGGTTCTGAGCAGTTCAACTGATTTCGTAATTATCAGTACCAAAGAAGGGCGATTCATCAAGCAGCTACTACATCAACAGGGAATTGAACTCAGACCCGAACAGGTCTACGGTAAAGAATCGAAGCGTCCTAAGCCGCAAGTTTTGAGTGAACTGAGACAAGCGTATGGAGAAACGGCTTCAATTTGGTTCATTGAGGATCGCTTGAAAACCTTAGAAGCAGTAGAGAAACAAGAAACCCTTACGCAAGTTGAGTTATTTCTGGCGGATTGGGGCTACAACACGGCATCGGAGCGGCAGCAGTCAAAAGAGAGCGATCGCGTTCACCTGTTGTCTCTGGCACAATTTAGTCAGGACTTCTCAGCCTGGATTTAGGGCAAAAAAAAGAGGGCGAACTGCCCCCATAACTTTGAACCCACATAAATGAAAAATGATTGCTGTATGAAGTTTTGCCTTAATAAGCCAGACCCATACTGCGTGTTGTTTCAGCGCCGAGGTAAACCCGAATGCTGAGGAAGTCGGTCGGACAAGCGGTTTCGCACCGCTTACAACCAACACAGTCCTCGGTACGAGGCGAAGATGCGATTTGACCCGCACGACACCCATCCCAGGGAACCATCTCTAGAACATCGGTCGGGCAAGCCCGAACACATTGCGTACACCCAATACAGGTGTCATAGATTTTGACCGTATGCGACATATTATGGAAGGCTCCAGATTAGTGCTTATGACTTGGCATCATCTGTTAGTTCTGAAATTCACGATATAAAACCGCTTACTCTCAGAATCAATGCCTAGTGTACTCTGGCGTGTTGTTACACTCTTTCAGACAGTTGCAAAACTTTAAATTGCGTAATGTGAGGGCTGATCACAATTCAGCAGAACCAAACACCATTTGCACGACAAACGGCTCTCCGCCTTCTGCATGGTAGCGATCCGCCCAGTTACGAATGATTTCATCAAGTTCTGCGATCGCGCTTTCCACCCGATCGCTTGGAATATCCAATTCTTCTAACACGCGCATCACCCGCCCTTGACGCTGTGCCCAGTCCTGCATCAAACGGAAAAACCGCGCTGTGTCCTCGATCATGACGTAGGCTCGTTCTTCGTGGTCATCTGGAGAATAGGAAGACCGAGTGAGCGCATAAAACGGCATTCCCCAAGGCGAGTCGATGCGGGTGACAGTGCCAGAGTACAAAAGCCGTCGCTTAATATGTTCTGCCAGCGCTTCACTCAGGGGCATTCGTTGTTCTTCGAGTAGATCTTCTTGCGAGCGAGTATGCAGAAATTCGATCAACTCTAAAAACTGGAAAGAATTGATCAATTGAGCATCTGGAAGATTAGGCGGCAGTTTTCGTTCGATCAGGCGCTTTTCGTCCGAAGTCAAACTTGTTCCCGGAACCCGCGATTGTCCAGGCAGCCAGGGATAGTGTTCCATCCAGACGTAGGGCAACTGAATCAAGTACCGAGGTTCTTGAGACCCTAGCATTTTGAGTAATTTGCCTTCACTGAGGGCTTGCCGGACTTCTTCGACGATCGCTTTGACTCGTTTTGGTTCAATATGGTGCAAATGCCCCGTCATCCGGAGATTGCCATCCTGCTCCAAATACGTCATATAAATCGCGCATTTGGCAGCCGTGGCTGCGGCATCGAGAAATGCACCATGTCGGTGTCCGCCGGTTCGCATAGCGCTAAAGGCAAGATACAACATGATCTGATCGATCGCGCTAGGGCTGAGCAATTTGATCAGATCGAGGTCATTGGTCATATCAAGCGCCACCACTGAAACAGGAACACAGTCAAAACAGTCGTAAAGTTTAGTCTACAGTGAGAGACTGCGATCCGTAATCGCACGGACTTTCTGTAAGGCAAAACTTTATAATTAGGAAGCCGCCGCCAAGTTTACATTAATGTGTGTGATGACAACTTGCTGTCTTGAGCTTGCCCAACTTCAGCCGAAACTCAACAGTCGAATTCTATAGCCTTTGTTTCTAGGATGGAAAGTTATTTCTGATTGGGAAACAAACGTTAGAAGGGTTGTCTGCGTTCTGAAGAAACTTTTTTCGGAAACCCTTACCGCACGAAAAGATTAGAGTTCGTTTGTCACAGCGTCGGTATAAATTCGTCCGCTCCCTCTATGATCAACAAACGGCTGAACCTCTTGAGCAACATTAAACTGAGAGGTGAGATTATTGCTATTTTCAGTGTGCTGACTGACAGTAATTACTCCGACAAGCGAGATAAAAAGCGCAACTAGAACTTGAGCATTCATAGGAGATACATTCTTAGGGTAACCTATCTCTTTACAGCTATGAAGCTTTTAGATCAGGACGAAATAAATGAACCCAATAAAATTCAGTAGCTTTACTAGATTGACAACTGTTAGTGTTTGTCTGAGAACTTCTAGTTCAGTGCTTCTACTAAGACCCAATTTCCTGAGTAGTTAAATTTGCCAAATCCATTCAGTATTTGCCCGGATGGGATGCTCTGGAGGTGAGCATTGATTTCTGTTTCTAAAGTGATAAGCGCCCAACTTTGATTGGGGCGATCGCTCAAAGTCAATTCATAGTCCTGTATTGCTTTACGATCGAATCTTCCTGAAAAGCGTTGAGCCGTTGCGCTGGGAGATAGCGTTCTGGAGTTTGCAGGGCATTCACCGTTATTGGGATAGCTTTCTGGATGGTTGATATAGTAGCGTTGCCAGTACAGCCATTCGGGGTGAGAAGGCGACAGATTGAACAGTGGGAAAATAGCAGCAGGAGCAGCCGGGTCAGTGATTAAGGCGAGTTGGAGCGATCGCACATTTAACTCTCGCGGCTGACAGTTTTGCTCGATGCAGAGTGCGGCTGCCATCCCTGCGGCTTGTCCGATGCCTAAAACGACGGGCTGTAATCGGGTTGCACCGTTTGCCATGTGAGTGACGGAAATGTTTTTCTCGCAGACAAGGAAGCCGTCGATCGTTTGCGGTACAAGACAGCTGTAGGGAATTGTGAAGGGCGTTCCTGTCCAGCGTCCTCCCCAGCGAATTGATTTGGGTTTGAGGGGAATATCGCCGCTCGGATAATGGTGATCGTTGGCGTAGTTGCCGATCGCGATCGATTGACAGAAGTTTTCAGCGTATTCGCAGCCGATCGCTTCGACTCGATACGGTAAGGGAGCGACTCGTTCTTGCGGCAGTAAGTCTTGTTCACGTAGCGTAGCGATTCCAATGAGTCGGCGGCTTTCTCGATAGTAAGGATGAAGTGCAAGGGCGCCTGTCGGGAAAGTGTCTTCTGCTAGTCCGTAGCGGTTTCCGAGTTGGGATTGGATGAAGTGGGCGAAGCTGAGGGAGCGATCTTTGGCTTCCTGGTGGAATTGGGTGCGGGTTTCTCGGTTGAGCAAGCGTTCCAAACCTTCGCCGTAATCGTTGCCGGAGATGGGCCAATTGATCATGAAGCGATCGCCGGGTAAGCGTCCGTAATTGAGAAAGGCTTCGGCTCCGTAGTTTGTCCAAGCTTTCTCGAATTTGGTTGGATCGTAATTTAGAGGTTTGAGGATTTCGGGCGCGTTTGATTCGCCAAAGTCGCGCATCACAACAACCCAAGTTGGGGCTTGGGCTGGGTAAGTTTGAGTGAGTGTGTTGGGTGCGATCGGGGCACTCGGTTCGTTGAATTCGGGTTGCAGTTCCCAGCCCCAGCGATAGGGAATGTCTCCGAGTTCGAGTAGATCACCGAGTTCGGTGGCATCGATCGTGATTTTTGCCTCGACTTTGACGGTTTGGAATTCGACTCCGAGGATGCGATTATCTTTTCTTAAAACTTTCTCTGGTGTTTCGCCTTGAATCCACCGTAAATTCGGCAAGACTTTCACCCAATCGGCAAAGATTTCGGCTCCGATGTGCGGCTCATACGTGAAGAAACTCACCCAAGCATTATCGAGTCCTCCAGGCTGACGCTGTTCTAGTTCTCGTAAAAACGCGCCCCAAATTCCGGTTTGAAAGGCTGCGAGTTCGTTCCCATCAGGAGCGGTAACACCTGCACTGGTGAGCATTCCACCGAGCCAGGAAAATTCGCTGACTAAAATTGTTTTGGCTCCCCGCCTTGCGGCTTGAATTGCTGCGGCTGTTCCTCCGGTTCCGCCTCCCACAACCAGCACATCTGCAATCAGTTCCCGCATTGTTTTTCTAAGCTAAAAATCTTCTCAATCATCTCGGTGAATGGAGTTTTGAGCAAGTGGTTTTAGTTCCAGGGTGCGATCGTGAAAGCAGAACTGCTTGGATAAAGTTCTGCCATTCGCACCAAGCAAGCCTCTGCAAATGCCATCTATCTAGCAGGTCTTTAAAGTAGAGATTTTTCTTCAGTTTATCTAAGCAAGATAGAAAGTTAGTGGTAGAGTCTCGATCGACCCCTTCCAATTCATCCAACTATGAAAGCGCAAGTCTTTCGTGGAGTGAATCAACTCCAGTACGAAGATGTTCCAAAACCCGAAATTGCAGCCGACGAAGTGTTAGTACAGGTGCAAGTCGTGGGCTTGTGTCAGTCGGATATTAAAAAGATCAAGTATCCCTTGCTAGAGCCGCCTCGGATTTTTGGGCACGAAACCGCAGGCACGATCGCTTCAATTGGAACAGAAGTGAAAAACTGGAATGCTGGCGATCGCGTCATCGTTTTGCATCACATTCCTTGTATGCACTGCGCCTATTGTCTGAACGAGAATTTCTCGATGTGTGAGGTGTACAAGAACATCACGACGACAGCCGGATTTGTGCCGAGCGGTGGCGGATTTGCTCAGTATGTGAAAGTTCCGGGACATATTGTGCGAAACGGGGGATTGATGCGAATTCCCGACGATGTGACGTTTGAGCAAGCGAGTTTTGTTGAACCGACGAATTGCTGCTTAAAGGCAGTGAAGAAAGCGCAGATTCAGCCAGGACAGACCGTTTTGATTACGGGAGCAGGGCCGATCGGTCTGATGTTTATCATGCTGGTGAAATATTTTGGAGCAAGCGCGATCGCTACCGATTTGCTCCCGTCCCGGATCGAGAAAGCGCTAAGTGTCGGAGCCGATGCCGCCTTTGATGCGCGGGATGCTGATCTTTCGAGCAAAATTCAGGCGATGACTCAAGGAATGGGAGTCGATGTTAGTTTGTTGGCGGTTCCCAGCGATAAAGCATTCTTTCAGGCGATCGATTGCACCCGCAAAGGTGGGAAAATTCTCTTCTTTGCAGAGTTTCCCGATGAAGTCGAAATTCCGATCAATCCAAATGTGCTGTATCGGCGCGAAATCGATTTGATGGGCAGTTACAGTTCCTCGTATCGGGTGCAGCAACTAGCCGCCGACATTGTGTTTCAACGGCGAATTGATGTTGATGCGTTGATTAGCGATCGCTTCCCACTTAAAGATTTAGCAAAAGCGGTCGATCGTGCAGTTTCTCCAACACCCGATACCTATAAGATCCTAATTTATCCTCAGCAATAAGGAGCCACATCTTCGCCGCATTCATCCGCAAGGTAGGACAGCGCCCGGAAGCGAATTCCGACTAGCTGATCATAAAGCGGATTCAATTTACAAAGCGGCGGGATGTGAATCACCTTGTGCCCGAATAGGGTAATCGTGCGCTCGAAGGGACACTGGGGCGGAATCATTTTGCAGATGAATCGAGCCACTTTCGGATCGTGAATCTCAGTGCGATCGAGCCACGATCGCACTGGTTTCAACACATCTAAATGGGGATCTGAATGAGGATGAAGATTGGAGTGAGGAGCGTGAGTTTCAGACGACTGAGCGCAATCGCACAAGGTCAGCCGCAGACTTTCTAGAATCTCAGTTCCACAATTCAACGTGCGGCAAAACTGCTCTAGGATTGCATCTTCGGCTGAGGTATAAGAACCATCGGCTAAAGATACCATCACTGCAGTTCTCAAGAAGTTCTCAGCTAAGTCTGCATCTGATCCGAAGCTCGCTCGCAGTTCATCGTCAGAAGCAGCAGGGAACGATCGTGCGGCTCCTTCCTGAGTTAAGGGATGATCGGTGAGCGAGACAATCAACTCTTGCTCAGCGGCATCGAAATTGTCATCTGCCCAAGCTAAAGTCAGCAAGCAGCGTAACCAAACTGAAATCTGCTCATCGGTGTAAGTGGGTCTAACAGAGGTTGAAGAGTCCATCGGCTTGTATTTCACTTCAAGACAAATCGTAGCTTAAGAATTGGATTTCCTGGTGGGTGTTCAAGCGGGCTGTACACTGAATATGAAATGAATGACTTAAGGATTACTTGTGAGTGTTCAAGAATTTTTGCTGTTTCTAGGTTCGATCATTGCTGGTGTGAGCGGTCAGTTTTTCCTCAAGTCCGGAGCGCTGAAGCTCGGTCAAGTGACAGCGAGTAATGCAATCAGTCATGTTCTCGGAATTGCAACAATACCTGAACTGGTCATTGGTCTTTGTTGCTACGGAGTTGGCGCCATTTTGTATATCTTATTGCTCACTCGTGTTCCGTTAAGTATTCTCGCGCCTGCGGTAGCGTTGCAGTATGTATTCTCAGTGATGATGGGAAAATTTCTGTTTAATGAGTCGATTCCAGTAATTCGCTTATTTGGAGTGGCATTTATTATTTGTGGCGTGGTTATGCTGATGGCGAAGAAGTAGGCTTACAAATACTGGCTGAGAATTTCAGCGGTTTGAGCTGCCGTTTTTTGCCAGCTAAAGTTTGAGGCACGATCGAGTCCTTTGAGGTGCAGTTGATGGCGTAGTTGGCTATCAGTCACGATCAATTTCATTGCCTCTGCGATCGCGCTTTCTTTGTACGGATCAACGAGTAGTGCTGCATCTCCCGCGACTTCAGGCAGTGAAGAAAGATTTGAGGTAATCACTGGAGTTCCACACGCCATTGCTTCTAGCACAGGTAAGCCGAATCCTTCCCATAAACTAGGGAAAACAAGCGCGATCGCACGATTAATTAATTCGGGCAGTTCGGCATAAGAAACATAGCTGAGAAATTTGACGCGATCGCGAATTCCTAGCTCCTCAGCTTGTGCCTCTAAACTAAGGGTAAATCTTGGATCGGGTGAGCCTGCAATCCAAAATTCATAGTCTTCCGGAAGTTGAGAGAAAGCGGTGAGCGATCGCCCAATATTTTTATAAGCGTCGTGTCTTCCCACATAGAGAAAATAGTTTTGCGTTGACAGATCGAGAAACTTGAAATGTTGGCTGTCGTAAGCTAATGGAACAACAGTGATTTTGTTGGCTGGAATTTTGTAGAATGCGATCGCATCATTTGCGGTCGATTCTGAATCACTCAAAATATGCTGAGCTTGATTCAGAACGTGAGGAATATAGTATCTGTAATACTGTGTTAGAGGAGACGTAAAGCGTGGGAATCGCAGCGGAATAAAATCGTGTAAGGTTACAACGTAGCGGCATTTCGTGAATATTGGGGCTTCAGGAATTGGAGAAAAAATAAGGTTGCCTTGAAGCTTTTGATAGATTTTAGGCAGATCAAACTGAGTCCATTTCAAGCGCTTAAAGTGTCCTTTTTTTCCTTGATCTGGAGTCAACTGATCTGAAATTTTATAACAGGAATAATCAGGAATATCTTGTCCAGTTAATAACACTGGTTTAAGGGGAGTTAAACCAGGCAATAGATTTTTGGCATACACTGTATGACCTGTGGGCTTTGAGGCTAGAAATGCGAGGTTGATTAATATCACAGAATCGATCGATAAGCTTCTAACGTTGCTTTTGCTGTCTTTTCCCAAGAATATAATTTAGCTTGTTCTCTGCCTTTTTGAATTAAACGATCGCGGAAGGGACGATCGTGAATCACCTTAAAAATTGCTTCTCCGATTTGCTGAATATCAGTCGGCTCAACTAAAATTGCTGCATCTCCCGCTACCTCTGGCAATGATGAAGTATTACTGGTGACAACGGGCGTGCCCAAAGTCATTGCCTCTAACACGGGCATTCCGAATCCTTCATAATGCGATGGATACACAAAAACATCAGCATTCTGATAAAACTGGGCGACCTGAGCATCTGTTAGATAGCTTAAATGCCGAATCGAGGAGCGATAGAAAGATTGTTCAATTTGCTGAAAAATCGGTTCGTAAAGCCAGCCTTTTTGCCCAATTAGAAGTAGCTCATGGTCGATCTGATAATTTTTCTTCAAGTATTCAAACGCAGAAATCAATGCCTTGATATTCTTTCGAGGTTCGATCGTGCTAACAAACAAAATATAAGGCTTAGATGGTTCTAATTTAGGGTGTTCAACTTGAGAATAACGGCTTGCTAGATGAGTTACCCAAATTCGACTCGGATCAACGCCTAAATATTCAACAATATCTTGCTTAGAACTATGTGAAATGGTTAGAACTAAATCCGTCCATTCAAGACATTTCTTTAAGCGATCGGTATAAGCCCTCACCGTAGAGTTGGAATACTCAGGATATCTAACAAAACTCACATCATAGATTGTCATCACCTTGCGCTTTCCCGGAATTGGAAAAACGGTGTAGTTTGTTCCATGAACAATGTCAGCCTGATTAAAATAACTTTCCAAATAATGAGCGGACAGCAATGGAAGCTGAATAAACAGATTTGAAATTCGTACCGGAAATGGAAACAACCTCAGATTAGAATACGGCTGCAAATACTCTGGAAACGCTAAATCTCTTGTGAGCCAATTCTTCAATCGAGGCTGATAAATTAGCTCCAAATCAAAAAATTCAGTCGCTTGCAACGTTGTTAAGCCTTGGACTAGATTTGCGACATAAAGTCCCATTCCACTGGGTTTTGACATCCAAGGCGTAACATCGATCGCAACCCTCATGACTCGCTCAATTCCTTCAGATCGTGATCGACCATTAACTCAACCAACTGCTTGAAAGAATATTGCGGCTCCCAGTTTAGCTGTTGGCGAATTTTATCGATCGACCCGACTAATTGCACTTCTTCATCGGGTCTGTAGAAGTTTGGATCAACTGAAACATAGTTCTCCCAATTTAACCCCACGCAATCAAACGCCGTCTGCACCAATTCTCGAACCGAATGCGTTTCGCCACTCGCAATAATGTAATCATCCGGCTGCTCTTGCTGCAACATCATCCACATCGCTCTGACTGCATCTTTGGCGTAACACCAATCCCGCTTAGCATCCAGATTTCCCAGCTTCAATTCCTTTGCCAGTCCCATCTTGATCATCGCTGCTCCGCGTGTGATTTTGCGGAACACAAACTCAGTTCCGCGTCGTGGAGATTCATGCGTGTAGGTCACACCACAGCAGCTATAAAGACCGTACTGTTGCCGATAGTTGATGGTCATCCAGTGGGCATACGCCTTCGCGACACCATAAGGATTTCTAGGTCGAAAAGCAGTGCGTTCTGTTTGCGGTGACTCGTCGGGTTGCCCAAACACTTCACTACTTGAAGCTTGATAAAATCGAGCATCCGGCTTACAGCGGCGAATCGATTCCAGCAGCCGAGACACACCCAAAGCGGTGTATTCCGCCGTTAAAGCGGGCTGTGTCCAGGAGAGTGGTACATAGCTTTGAGAAGCTAGATTGTAGAGTTCATCTGGTTGTGCGTAAGAAATAGCATCCATCAGAGAACACTGGTCGAGCAAATCACCCGACAAAATCTCGATCGTTCCCGATAGATGACTGATGCGATCGACATTGCCCGAACTCGATCGTCGCACTAGCCCAAACACTTGATAGCCCTGCTGCAACAGAAGCTCTGCGAGATACGACCCATCTTGTCCAGTTAATCCGGTAATCAATGCTCTTTTCATCGTACTTGCCACTCCTTCACGCACTCAATGCCTCAGTTCGCCTTACAGCTTACTCCGGTTTGCCTGTTTTGCAATGCTCCTCTGCAATTGCAACAATCATTGAATTGCCAGTAGCTCACAAAAAATAGCAAACGATCGCTCACGTATTGTACTGAATTGTCTCAATCAAGTTTTTCTGAATTTGCTCGAATGAATAATTCTGCAACACATATTGTCTGGCTAATTTGCCCATTCTTTCCTGCTGGCTTGGGTCTGATAACAGGTCTTTAAGGTGATGCTCAAAGCTGGTGTAGTCGGTGTAAATTTTACCGCCTTCGCTGCGCTCCGCATGTTCAACTAGAACTTGGCAAGCGCCATTCACTAAAATTGGCGTAACTTGTGCCATTGCTTCTAAAGTCACAATACTGAAGCTTTCGTAAGGAGAGGGCATCACAAAAACCGATGCGCCTGCCATCAACTGAAATTTCATCGTCGCTGAAACAAATCCAAGAAACTCAATATCCTCGCGCTGCGGCAGTACCATGTGGTTCTGTCCGGTCAAGATTAACCGCAGCTTCGACGGGTAGCGTTTCTTAAACCGAGTAAAAAACTCGATCAACTCGGCGCAGCCTTTACCTGCGTCGATTCGACCGCAGTACAAGATGTAGGGATAGTCTGATTCCATGGGCGAGTGTAAGTCTGTATCGATCGCCATTGCAATCACTTTTCCGGGCAATTTTCCCCAAAGCGCCTGCCCGAATTGTTGCTCCGCGTGGGTCAGCCAAATCAGCGATCGTGCCTTGTGAACCATATCCCCATAGACGCGAAAATAAGCGGGTGCTTCATCGTGCAGCGTTGGCGCAATCAGAACCTTCTCAGCCGGCACTTGCTCGACCCCAAAATAAGTTGGGGAATACAAATACGTGAAAAAGAGAACGGCTTCGTACTCTGCATGACGATCACCCAGAAATTTGAGCAACGGCGTAGAATGAGGCCCCTGCTGTCGGATGTATTCTTCCTGTAGCGCAGTTGTCCAATAGGAGAGCGATCGACCCCGATGAAAATCGTGCAGCAAACGTTCATGTAACCTTTCCCAGAATGCACTACGTTCGATCGTCACCTCAAACCGGAAAATCCGAATGTTGCCTTGGGTCTCGCACTTAATGGGTAAATCGTTTGCCCAGGTTTTGTAGTCCAGCGCAGTTGTCGTGAGAATATCCACCTGAAATTGATTCTGCAACAGGGTCGCATATTGCCAAGCCAGGGACTCTGAGCCACCAACAATACTCGGATGACAGCGTTGAACAACCAGTGCAATTCGTTTCATTTCGACTCTACGGCTAAATGATTGATCAACTGAAGAAATTTTGCTTCGATCCTGCGATTAGAAAATACCTCTTCATAGCGTTGCCAACCCAATTGACCAAGTTGACGGCTTACAGACTCGCTGGTTGCAATTTGATCGAGCGAACCTGCAAGTAGGGCAGGATCAGCTTGCGACCACACTAAGCCTGCTTTATCGATCGTGTGTGGAATGGCAGTGGAGCCATAAGCGACGATCGGCAACTTAATCGACATGGCTTCGACTAGCGGCACACAGAATCCTTCGTGATCGCTTGTAATCATGAAAGCGTGCGATACCAAATAATACGATTTCAGCGCCTCCGCAGAAACGCCTCCGGTGAATACGACTGCATTTGCAAGTTCTAATTCTGCAACCTTTTGGCTCAGAAAGTTACTGTACTTGTCTAAGCGGGGATCGGCTTTACCTACAATTAGTAAGCGACTGTTGGGGTTGTAATAGCGGTAATAATGATGAAAGGCTTCAATTAACGCAGCGTGACCTTTGTTCGGAGCCAATCGACCCACCATGAGAATGTTGAACTTGCCATCATGGTAAGCGTTTAGAACCGAAGAATCTGGCTCTGTAAACTGTAAGCTGTCAATATGATGAAACGGGGGCAAGACTGAACTACTTTCAGGCGATACACCCAGTTCAAGCAGCTCACCAGCGTTATAGGCAGAATCTGATAGATAAGTTGCTCCTGGAAGGTTGGCGATCGTTTGAAGCTGTGCGCGTCCCGCCCGACAGACGTTGGTATAGTCTGGGTTAAAGTTCTCGAAATACTGCGGCGGTGTTACGTTGTGATATTTAACCACTTTCTTGCAGTCAATTTCTCGAATCGGAACTAAGGCAGCATCCCAACCCACAGAATAGTGATAAATCAAAATATCTGAAGGTTTAGTCAAGAATGATTTGATTTGGCTGATGTGCTTCACCTCTACAGCGGAGGTTGTCCAGACATCGCAGAAGATTTGACACACATAGCCCTGCTTCATTAAGACGTGATACATTCCCATCACATCGTTTCCCACGGCATCGCCATCGACTAAGCAAGGAGTCAAAACAGCAATCCGAATCTCTGAATCTCTGCGATTTACAAAGGGTTCGATCAGTACTTCAACCACCGGAGGCGGAACGGGTTGGGGGGGCGCGATAGATGTTTCAACAACTGGAGGGGCAGGCTTGGATTGCACAATCATTGCTTTAAGCTTGTGCTTTTTTGCGGCAAGCGATTGCCGCGCTCGTGACCCTAAGTGTTTGGCTCGCCGAGCAATTGCTAACGCATACCGCTTACTTCTGCCCTTAGCTCTTTTCCACAGCGACGGACGAGCAATCAACTGAACTGGCTCTTGAACGACCTCAGAAGCTGGAAGTGGGATCGGAATTAGTGGACGATTGGCAACATCTTCAGTAATCTGCTGCATTAACTTATCGACATCAATTTGAACTTGATCCGCTCCCATCTCCACCATTCCCTTGTTGAATTACATCTGTTGAATCACATCCAGAATTCGGTCTAATTGTACCGTTCACAATTCTGTCTCTTGCGAGAAGTTACTGCGCTAAAGTATCAGATTGTCCCAGCGATCGCCGAAGCTTCCACCACAGATTTCTAAATTGCCAGAACTTACTATTCTCAATTGCCTGCAACCGCAATTGAATTTGATCAAGCATACCGTCTTTCTCGTGAATCTGTTGTTGCTGCTGTTCGATTGTTTGCTGCTGTTGTGCAATCGTGGCCTCGGCTTGTTCGATTGTTTGCTGCTGTTGTGCAATCGTGGCCTCGGCCTGTTCGATTGTTTGTTGCTGTTGTGCAATTGTTTGCTGATGTTGCGCGATCGTGGCTTCAGCCTGCTCTACCTGGGTCTGAAGCTGATGAACCGTTTGCTCTGTTTGATGCAATTGTGCTGCTAAAAACTGAGTGCTGTTAGGGCGATAAGACAGGGTTTGAGCATATTCAGGATGATCGAAGGGTGAGCCGTCTGCTTCTGTTCCGCGTCTTAGCTCCTCGTAATAGCCGCGCCGCGTCACCCAATCGATCGGTGTTCCATTCTGAAATGTTGCAAACGCATAAGGTAAAGAAGTTGTGGCTTCGTAACCGTTTTTGAGCAGTTTTTCACGATAAAGTTTTGCCATCTTTCCCCACGGTGAATTGAACTGCTCCTCGTAGGCAAGCAAACTATATTTTGAAACTTGATACGGATTAAACAAATCCCAACCGCTAAAGTGCAAAAACAAGAGCGGTTGATCATTGACGAGAACGTTGCCGTTAGGGTCGCGCTCAAACTGCCGCTCATAAAAATTCCAGTGACCAATATTCGCACCCGGATGCCAAAGAATCCCAAAATCTTGAAAATAGACAGGAGCAAGATTGAGCCAGAGCTGATCGACAAACAATCCACGCGGATCACTCACTTGCGGGTCGGCAAACCCGTAGTAAGCGAGTCTTGTTTTCCACCAGTTAATAAATCGATAGGCTTCGTCTGTGCGCCGGAGCCCGAGAAATCCGCCGTTGTAAGTACCACCTCTGAGCAAAGTTACTTCTAGATTGGGGGCACGATCGAGCGAAATCGGAGTGGTGACGTGCGGCGATAATAAAATGGAAACCTGAGACAACTGCTCAAAAATCGCTTCTAATGAGTGGCAAACCATCACATCAGAGTCTAGAAAAATCCAGCTTTCTGGAGCAAGGGTTTCGTAAATGTATTGATGTAACACGCCTCGTAATGCACAACAAAGCTCAAATGGCGTGTAGTAAAACGTCATTTGCTCAACTAAGTGCTGGTCGGGTAACTCCTCAAGCGAAATTAACTTAAATGACTCACAATCTGGATCAAAGGCATCGTCTAATCGATCGGCTAATAAAACATAAAGTTCTGCATCTGAATTATGCTCCAGCAGCGTTTCTGCTAGCGTTCTTGCATAAGCCAAATGATTTTTGGTGGTCGTTGTACAGACAATCCGCTTTGACATTTTCGATTCAGTTCTCTAAAAGATAATTATTCGTTTACGGGTAAACCCAGTTTGCGTTTGATGCCAAACCAGCCTTTTCGCAGTTGCCAAAATTTGCTGCTTTCCATTGCTTGAATTCTGGTTTGGGCAAGCTGGACGGTTTGTTGAGCTTGATTTAACTGGGCTTGCAGATGTTGAACTTGAAGTCGATCGTGCTGTTGTTGAACCCCTGCCCCCTGTGCATGAAACACCGATTTCAGAAGCGATTGAAAAGCGGATTGCGACAAACTGATTTGGTTGGTTAACTCAGATTCGTCTACACCGACAACAGCGAGATAACCATCAGCCTGTTCGATCGACGATAGATGCTCTAAATAATGCTGTCCAAAGAATCCGTCGGGCAAGCTGTTTTGGTACGCATCAAACTGCGACACTTTAGACTGGGGAGCGATCGGCTTAACGAGACAACTTGCGACAATATAGTGCTGCCCAAAAAATACCGCTTCCCCAAACAAGCTCAAAAACAAATCGCGAAACTCGTTGAACCGAAAGCGATGTAAATGATAGGGACTAATCCAGGGCGAAACGCGATGATCGTTTGGACAGGATAAAAATAGTTGCCCATCGGGCTTAAGCAACCGTCGCACTTCAGCCAGAAATTGTCGAGGATGCGGCAGATGTTCGATCGTTTCAAACGAAACAATCAAATCAAACGAAGCATCTTCGAGCGATTGGACATAATGGGCATCTGACTGCAAATAAGTCACCTGCGGATGCTGATAATATTTCGAGGCAAAATCGATCGAGGCTTGATCCACATCTACGCCGATGACTTCTCGCGCACCTTGCAGCGCGATGAATTGCGTCCCATATCCTGTGCCGCAGGAAATATCTAAGACTCGTTTTCCGCGAACGAACGGAGCCACCATCGCATATCGAATCATGTGATCGACGTTAGCAAGCGACGTATCCTCTCCAGCTTGGACAGGAATATGACGCTCCCCTGTCGGCATCTGATCGACAATCGGAGTGGATGAATCGCTAGAAGTCATGAGTACTCGTGTTTTGAAGGTGCAGATCGCATCCAGTAGTATACCAAGTGACTGAGGATTTCCGTTGGTCACGCCGTTCGATTGCCTCTGATAGAGGTTAAACCAAGTTTTTCAGACGAAACCACAGCGATCGAAGTTTCCAAAATTTGCTAGTTTCCATTGCGGCGATCGTCGATCGGGCGTGTTCGAGTTCAAGCTGAATGGTTTGTAGCTTCTGCTCTAATGCTTGAAGGGTTTCAAACGACTGATTGCCAGAATGGTTGATTTGAGAAATGGGAATGCGATTATTTGATCGACCTTTGATCCAAAAGGCTTGATCGGTTCCAATCCGTTCTAAAACAGGCTTCTCACCCTGTCGATTGCAGAAATCATAAAAAGCTTCTCGACAGCCTTCCCAATGTCCAAAATCGTCGAGAATCACACAGCCGCCGATCGCGATTCGCGGATAAAAGGTCTCTAGAACCAAAGTGACCGAATCATACCAATCGGCATCACAGTGTAGGAGTGCAATTTGCTGCGGTAGCTCTTGCCCAAACGTAGTTTCAAACCATCCGGGTTTAATTGTGTAGGAAGATTCGCGGGTGCCGGCTGCACGGAGAACGGCTTTCACGTCTGCGATCGTTCCCACGCACTCCCCGATCCAGCGTTTTGCATCTTCGCCGTCTTTTTCTGTGGTCGTCGGCATTCCTTCAAAGCTGTCATACAGCCAAAGATGCCGTTGTTCGAGGAACTTGGACAAAATCGCGGCTGAGCCGCCCTTATAGGTTCCACATTCGACAAAATCTCCTGGAATTGCATGGGCATTCAGGTAATTGCAAAGAGCCGCGAGATTTTCCAGTCGATCGGGCGTACAAAGCGTATAGGGTTTAACTTGCTCAAGCAAAGATGCGGACAGCAGCATTATGGGTCGATCTATGAGAAGGGATAAATTTGCCCTCACCCTAAATCCCTCTCCCTCAGGGAGAGGGATTTAGGGTGAGGGTCAGGTGTTGGTTTCACAAATTAATTCGGATTACTTCAACTCAGAAAGCGTCTCCTGCGATCGCAAGCTCACGTTTTTTGCGTAAATTTCAAACTGCGGCGACAGATTAACCATGCCGCTCCAGTTGATTGAATCTGGATTTTGCAGCACCTTCAAAGTCATCGTGTCATGCAGCATCAGCAACGATCGCTTAAATTCGTATTGACCAATGCCGCCATCCGCAACGCCTAATGTGATGGTGTACTCACCTGGAGGCAATGGAACGTTGAATAGAAAGCGCACTTCGATCGAGGTTCCCGCTTCCACCTTACCGATCGTTTGCCGCATACACCAGGTATTCGATTCAAACACTACTTCTCCAGTGCGACCGCGAATCTTAAAGCCAACGTGCGGATCTTCAGCAAACTCTAGAAATTCAAGCGCGATCGCAAGTTTAATTTCAGCATCGCTCAAAACCGTGTGAATGACGCGATCGTGCTCATCGAGTAGCTGAACGAATTGGGGTTTGACTGAGCCTGAACTCATCACTGCGGTTTGATCAGACTTTCCTTGTGAATCGGGCATGGTGATAGCAATGCTGTTTGGAGTCTGATCTTTTCGTTTTAATAGTTTTGCTTCGTATAAATCGACAACTTGCCGAGGTGTGGCATCTAAAACAACCTTCCCGTGTTCGATCAGAATCGCGCGATCGCATAACTTACAAACTGCCCCCGAATCGTGCGACACAAACAACAACGTCACACCCGATTCTTGCAGTTCTCTCAATCGCGTGAAGCATTTTTGCTGAAAAAAGACATCTCCAACTGCCAGTGCTTCATCAACAATCAAGATGTCCGGATCAGTGTTCACGGCAACGGCAAAAGCCAGTCGAATAAACATCCCGCTGGAATAGGTTTTAACAGGCTGATCGATAAAGTCTCCGATGTCAGCGAATCCCGTAATTCTATCGAATCTTTCCTCGATTTCTGCCTGAGTCAATCCCAGAATTCGACCATTAAAAAATACGTTTTGTCGTCCTGTAAACTCTGGATTGAATCCGCTACCTAGCTCTAACAATGCCGAAATTCGACCGTTGACCCTCAAGCTTCCCGTGGTCGGAGTCAACGTTTGCGTAATCACTTGCAGCAGCGTACTTTTTCCCGCGCCATTTTGCCCGACAATTCCAACCGTTTCGCCCTTTGAAATGTCTAAATCAATGTCCTGAATCGCCCAGAATGACTCCGCCCGACTCTTTCCAGGCAAGAGAATTTCTTTGAGTCGATCGACCGGATGAGCATAGCGCTTATAACACTTCGAGACATTCTTTAGGGAAATCGCAATCTCGTCCATAAGCCTCCTCTTAACCTCACTCCGCCATCTTAATGCCCGTATTAAACTACGTCGGCAAACGCCGGACGCAACCGCCGATAGACCCCAAACCCGAGCGCAAACGCAACGACTGCGATTGCCCACAATACGCCCAATTCATGCCAGTGCTTCATTTCACCGACGAGAAACACATCGCGATAAACTTCAACGATCGCCGTCATCGGATTGAACCAAAACACCCAGAACCGCCAAGCTTCAGGAATTAACGACGCAGGATATACGATCGGAGTGACATAAAACCATAAACTCAGCAGCACCGCGATCGTTTGGGGAATGTCGCGTAGAAAGACCGTCAATCCGGCAAACAAGTAGCCTAATCCCGCCGTGAACAGCAACTGCGGCAACAATACCACGGGCAACAGCCACACCGTTGAGTGAATCGTCTTGGCGCTGATTGCCATAAATGTAATCAGCAACATCATGCCAAACGAGCTTTCTACCAGCGCTGTACAAATCGGAACCAAAGGCAACAGCGCCAGCGGAAACACGACTTTCTTAATCAAGTTTGGCTGACCGATGACCGAACCGACTGCGCCACTCAAGCCCGCAACAAAAGCTGTCCAAGGAATTAACCCCGCAAACAACCACAATCCAAACGTGAACTCGTTAGTAGGTAGTCCGCGAAGACTCAATTTGACTTTAAGAACGATCGAAAATAAGTACGTGTATACTAATAGCTGTGCAAGCTGATGCAGAATCGCCCAAGCATTCCCTAGAACGGAGCCTTTGTATCTTGCTTCTAAATCGCGCTGAACCAGGGTCTTGAGCAAGTCTAACTTCATCCACCAGTGCGGCGGCACAGGCAGCAAATGTAAAACCCTTCCAAACTTACGCGCCGCAACTTTCACAGGTACCAGCACAGAGAACTCCTTTCACCTCGCTTTTGGTCAGGATATCAGGTTGAGAGCGCAGATTTGATTGCTTCTAACATTGCGGCTTTTTGCTCTGCGTCATATTTCCAACGCTCTAGAAAGCGCTGATACTCTCCGGTTCCGGTCTCGATCGTCGTTTTCAATTGATCGAGATGTTGATCAACTTTGGACGATTGCATTTGCTTAATAATTGCCTCTGTTCGACGTTGCACCCGTGCTGAACCTGCTGCCATCTGTGGGTTTTGGTTGCGCGTATGAGTCAGAATCATTCCCGTAGACATGGCTAAGTTTTTTGCCAGTAGATCTCCGACAGTCTCCTCGGATTTCAACAGCGCTGACACGACGGTTGGCAGGATTTGATCAATAAACTCGCGATCGTCAGATAAATAAGTGACAAAAAATCCTCGCGCACCATTCTCACTTTGTACTAATGCAGTTATGATTCGTTCAAGTTCAGGTTCCGGTACGCGACGTTGTTCGACTTCTTGAAGGAGTGATTGAGTGAGTTCGATCGCGCCCTCAAACGAAATCGAATCCGAGACGGAAAAGGTAGACGGAATCTCCATGTTCGATGTCTCTAGGTATGATTGTTCACAATTATGGCGATCATTTCATCTAAAAAACAGCCCAACGATCGGGATAAAGCTTCTGCGTCCTCTGGCGAGTTGTCCGTCATGGTGCAGTCTGTCCCCGCTGGTGATACTCAATCCGCAAAGACAACCATTCTCCAAGCCGAACCGGAGCCTGAAGAACGCAGCAAACTCGAAGAAAAAATCCGTCCACAGTCGCTCCATGAGTATGTCGGACAAAAAGACCTGAAGGATGTGCTGGATATTGCGATTCGTGCCGCGAAGTCTCGCAATGAACCTCTAGATCACTTATTGCTTTATGGACCTCCCGGACTGGGTAAAACCACCATGTCGCTGATTTTGGCGCAAGAGATGGGCGTGAAATGCAAAATTGCCAGCGCTCCTGCTTTAGAACGTCCTCGCGACATTATGGGCTTGCTGATTGGGCTTCAGCCCGGAGATGTTCTGTTCATTGATGAAATTCATCGACTGGCAAAGGTCGCAGAAGAACTACTTTATCCCGCGATGGAAGACTTTCGGGTGGATATTCCCTTAGGAAAAGGCAAGTCCGCCAAAATTCAATCGCTGCCGTTACCGCCGTTTACCTTAGTTGGGGCAACGACGCGAGTTGGGGCGTTAACTTCTCCGCTGCGCGATCGTTTCGGTCTGATTCAACGCTTGCGCTTTTACGAAATCGACGAACTCTCGCAAATCGTTCTCCGCACGGCTGCCCTGCTCAAAATGAAGCTCACTACCGACGGAGCCGAAGAAGTCGCCCGTCGCTCTCGTGGCACTCCTCGGATTGCCAATCGCTTGTTGAAACGAGTCCGCGATTATGCTGAAGTAAAATCTATGCGGGACATTGATCGCACGATCGCCGCTGAAGCGCTTCAACTCTTCAACGTCGATCCCTGCGGTCTTGACTGGACAGATCGCCGCTTGTTGAGCTTCATGATCGAACGACATAATGGCGGGCCTGTTGGACTTGAAACGCTTGCGGCTTCGACTGGCGAAGATGCTCAAACGATCGAAGAAGTGTATGAACCGTATCTAATGCAGATTGGGTATCTTAGCCGTACTCCCCGTGGTCGCGTCGCCACGGCTGCCGCTTGGAAACATCTGGGCTACACTCCGCCTGATAACCAGTTGGCGCTTCTGTCTTAAAGTCTTGGAGGTTTCATGTTTCGTCATCTGTTCAAATCCTTGCTGATTGTCGTGATCGCGCTCTCTTTCGCGTGGCATCCGGTTCCGGTCTTGGCTGACTCTGAGATGCCGTCTGTTACTTCAGTTTTCGAGCGGTTGGCAAATCTCAGACAGCAAGCGTTTGAATCCACCAATAAAGGTAATTTTGCCGCTGCTGAAACCTTTTGGACGGAACTGATCGACCTGATGCCTGACAATCCTGCTATTTGGAGCAATCGCGGTAACGCTAAAGTTAGCCAAAACAAACTCGAAAGCGCGATCGAAGACTTCAATAAAGCGATCGAGCTTGATCCAAGCGCCCCTGACCCGTATCTCAATCGCGGTACGGCATTAGAGGGCTTAGGCAAGTGGGATGAAGCGATCGCCGATTACAACAAGGTGCTCGAACTTGATCCAAACGATCCGGCGGCATACAACAATCGCGGCAACGCGGAAGCCGGACTCGGACAATGGGAGATTGCCGCAAAAGATTTCCTCAAAGCTGCCGATTCTGCTCCAGACTATGCCTTTGCTCGCGCGAACTATGCGCTGGCTCAATACCAACTTGGGCAGACTGAAGAGGCAATTCGCACGATGAGAAACTTGGTGCGTAAATATCCGAAGTTCGCGGACATGAGAGCGGCTTTAACCGCCGCGCTTTGGGCACAAGGCAAGCAAGGTGAAGCAGAGAGCCAATGGGTATCTGCGGTCGGACTCGACAAACGGTATAAAGACCTTGACTGGGTGAAGACTGTCCGCCGCTGGCCTCCAACCATGACGATCGCACTAGAGAATTTTCTCAGCCTCAAATCGTAGAGATTGAATCGAAATAGGATCGCACAATGACCCGCAAGTTTAATCCTTGCGGGTCATAATTTTTGGATTTAATTTGCCTAAGCTTAAAAAATGGCACAGTTTAACGTCAGTTTGACAGAAGTTTTTGGCTGCGTTTGAATCTACGAGTCGCCCCCTAAATCCCCCATGAATGGGGGACTTAAAGCAAAGCCATTCCCAAATATGGGGAAGTTCTCCAATCTTCAAAGTCCCCCAGAATGGGGGATTGAGGGGGCATGACTGGACATCAACGAAGCGAAAAATTCGTCGAACTTCTAAGAAACAACTCTGTTTCTTTCACCCTTTCCCTAGGCACATCTTTGCTGGAGACTCACGCCAGTTTAATCTTCGTTTGAAATTCCGACCAGCTTCATCACGATCGCCTTTTGCTTTTTCATAAGGATCTTGATTGTTCTCAAAAACGATAAGCAAATAAGCTAAAAATCGCGATCGTCGTTACAACAACATTAATAAACCTAATTCATTGAAGCCCAACCTAAGAAACAGGAAGCTTGTCGTAAGAAACAGGCAGTTTGTTGTGAAAAAAAAGCAGTTTTTCATCAGAAACGAACAAATGGATCTAACGACAAGCAGCACGTAAGTTAGATCCACCCTGAAATTTGCAATTAACTTTGGGTGATTAATTGTTTTACAACTTCTGGAGTTAACTCTTTCACGTTACTCAGCACGATCGCCGCTCCTGCCTGTCTCAACGTTTCTCCGTAAGCGATCGATCGCGCCCCTGTCTCTTGCACATGCGGCGGTAACACTCCAACCCCGATCCACGATCGCTCTGGATAAACCTTTCTGGCTTCAACGATCGTGTACATATCGGCTACCGTATCCCCGACATAAAGCACCGGATCGCCCTCATCCTCTAATCGCTCCAGTGTTAGAAATAACCCCGTTGGATCAGGCTTTCCGGGCGCATCTTCCATCGCAATCAGCACTGGGGACTCTAAACCGATTCTGCGCTCTAACACATACCTCGCCGAGCCTTGAGTCGCACCACTAAAAAATCCCCATTGAATCCCCGCTTCACTCAGTTGATTCAAATAATCTGAACTTAAAAGCAACGGTTCTTGGCAAATATAGCCCGTCCAGTTAATCGGATCAGTTCCCCGGTAACGCGACTGAAAAAACTGAACGATCGCACCGTAATCCAAATTTAATTGATCGCGCCCTTGCCCCTGCGCTTCGAAATAGCGATAAATCAATTCCTGCGACGCTTCCCAGTCGTTATTCCAAACCCCTTCACCCTTCAGCGCATCAATCTCCTGCGACGAAGGACGATACTGCCCCGCTGTAAACTGCTCCACCGTGTCCGCTAGCGCCCGACGATACGACCCGCTGACATCTCGCACCACCCCGTCAATATCAAACACCACAACCGCCACGACACTTTCTCCCACTTTCTATGCAGCGATTTCCATCATCTACCGAAACTGTGCGGTAGAATAGCTGATCGTAATATTCCAAGCTTGGGACTGCGCTGGAGGTTAGAAGTTGACGAAGTTTATTCTAAAAGTTTTGTGGCTCGACGAAAACGTTGCGCTGGCAGTAGATCAAGTCGTGGGTAAGGGAACAAGCCCGCTGACTTCTTATTTCTTCTGGCCCCGCAACGATGCCTGGGAACAACTCAAGACCGAGTTGGAGAAAAAACACTGGATTTCAGAAGTCGATCGCGTCGAATTGCTTAACAAAGCAACCGAAGTCATCAACTACTGGCAAGAAGAAGGCAAAAATCGCCCCATGGCAGAAGCGCAAGCCAAATTCCCGGAAGTCGCCTTCACAGGTAGCGCCTGAATCTGATTGCCTCGGAATTTTCATAATCGAAATGACTCCTGACTTCGATTACATCAGTTGGGAGTCTTTTATTACAATTCCTTGTAAACGGACTCAGCGGCCAAAGCTAACAAAAAGAATTGAGACTTTCACAATGATTTGCTAATTTCTATTACAGAACTTTTACATTAAAGTTTAATCACGTTCCAGTTTTGAACTAATTAACACAACCCACTTAAGGTAGGTAGCTTCATGTCGATGACGATCGCCCCAGACCAGGTAGAGCGGATTGTAGGAAACCAGCACCATGATCCGTTTGAGGTGCTTGGCCCTCATCCAATCGAGCGAGACGGCGAAACGGTCTGGGTGGTCAGAGCTTATCAACCCACTGCCGATGCGGTTTCTGTGATCGTGCCAGAATCCCGCGCTGAATACCCGATGCAACCCTTGCATCATCCTCACTTTTTTGAATGCACGATCGACATATCAGAACTCGCCAACTATCAACTCCGGATTCGACAGGGCGAACACGATCACGTCATCTACGATCCTTACGCCTTTCCGTCTCCCTTCCTCACCGAGTTTGACTTGCACCTGTTCACCGAGGGCAATCACCACCGAATTTACGAAAAACTCGGCGCACATCTCACGACCCAAAACGGGGTTGCAGGCGTTTACTTTGCAATCTGGGCACCCAACGCCCGCAACGTCTCTGTTTTAGGTGATTTTAACCACTGGGACGGACGACAGCACCAAATGCGACGGGGATCAACCGGAGTCTGGGAACTCTTCATTCCCGAACTCGGCATCGGCACTCACTACAAATACGAAATCAAAAACCAAGCGGGTCACATCTACGAAAAATCTGACCCCTACGGATTTCAGCAAGAAGTCCGTCCGAAAACGGCTTCGATCGTCACCGATCTAACCGATTACACCTGGAACGACCAAGACTGGCTCGAAAAGCGCCGTCATACCGATGCTTTAACTCAACCCATCTCGGTTTATGAAGTTCACTTAGGCTCTTGGCTTCATGCTTCTTCTGCCGAACCCGCCCGCTCCGCTAACGGCGAAATTATTCCGCCTGTAATCGTCACCGATCTTAAACCCGGAGCGCGATTCCTCACTTATCGAGAACTTGCAGAGAAACTCATTCCTTACGTCAAAGAACTCGGCTTTACTCACATCGAACTTTTGCCGATCGCAGAACATCCCTTCGACGGCTCATGGGGCTATCAAGTCGTTGGACATTACGCCTGCACTTCCCGCTACGGCACCCCGCAAGATTTCATGTACTTTGTCGATCAGTGTCACCTCAACGGCATCGGTGTGATCGTAGACTGGGTTCCCGGACACTTCCCCAAAGATGGGCATGGACTCGCCTTCTTTGACGGCACTCACCTTTACGAACATGCTGACCCCCGCAAAGGCGAACATAAAGAATGGGGAACGCTGGTCTTCAACTACGGGCGCAACGAAGTGCGGAACTATCTCGTTGCCAATGCGCTCTTCTGGTTCGACAAATATCACATTGATGGAATTCGCGTCGATGCGGTTGCCTCCATGCTCTACCTGGACTACTGCCGCAAAGACGGAGAATGGGTCGCCAACCAATACGGCGGCCGAGAAAACATCGAAGCGGCTGAGTTCTTGCGCCAGATGAATCATCTAGTGTTCAGCTACTTTCCAGGAAGTCTGTCTATCGCGGAAGAATCAACGTCCTGGCCCATGGTTTCCTGGCCCACCTATGTGGGCGGCTTAGGCTTCAACCTCAAATGGAACATGGGCTGGATGCACGATATGCTGGACTACTTCCACATGGATCCGTGGTTCCGCCAATTCCACCAAAACAATCTCACCTTCAGCATTTGGTATCATCACAGCGAAAACTTCATGCTGGCGCTGTCGCACGATGAAGTCGTGCATGGCAAGAGCAACATGATCGGCAAAATGCCCGGTGATGAATGGCAAAAACTAGCCAATCTACGCTGCTTGTATGGCTATATGTTTGCCCACCCCGGCAAGAAAACGCTATTTATGAGCATGGAGCTTGGACAGTGGAGCGAATGGAATGTCTGGGGCGACCTTGATTGGCATCTGCTGCAATTCGAGCCGCATCAAAAACTGAAGCACTTCATGGAGACGCTGAATTCGCTCTATCGATCGGAACCCGCGCTCTATGTTCAAGATTTTTCTGAAGAAGGATTTTCCTGGATCGACTGTAGCGACAACCGCCATAGCGTCATCTCTTTCATTCGCCGAGGAAAAGAGCCAGGAGAGTTTATTGTAGCGGTGTGTAATTTTACCCCGCAGCCTCATAGTCACTACCGCGTGGGTGTTCCAGAGGCAGGCTTCTACACCGAACTGCTCAACAGCGATGCTCGCGAATTTGGCGGCAGCAATATGGGCAATCTCGGCGGTAAATGGACAGACGAATGGGCTTACCACAACCATCCTTACTCGATCGACCTCTGCCTCCCACCTTTATCCACCCTGATCTTCAAACTCGATCGCAAAAAGACTCCAGCAAAGCAGTGATTAGTCACAAGGATTATTCTGGCGAGTCGGTCGGTTCTCTCCTTCTCGGACTGTACCGAGGAGGTTAGAGACGATCGCGCACCGCTTAGTGCCGCCTCCTGATGGCGTGGAGAAGGTTACGCGGCCCAATTGCCCATCGACTCCTCCCCGGTGATTAAACCGAATTCGATAGATGCTATTGTCTCGCTGAAGTAGTGTTGTGTCCGGCGAACCAAGTAGCCTCACACCATCAGGAAGGTTCTGCCAGGGCTGAACCAACGGATTTGCATTCGTTGGATAGACCGCCCACTGAGCTTGCTGCCCTTGCTGCCGAAACCCGACTTCATACGGAATGTTCTGCTGCTTTGCGCGAGTTTTCCCCTCGGATAAGGCAGTGACGGCTTGGCTTCGAGCCGCGTTGAGTCGCTGAGTGTTTAACTGGGCTTGCCAAGCAGGAGCCGCGATCGCCGCTAAAATGCCAAAGAGTGCAACCACGACGATGGCCTCTAACAGCGTAAACCCCTGACTGGACTGCCACGGGTTTCGCCGCAAATAAGCTTGAATGATTTTGTGTTGCTTGGTGTGAATTTTGTGTCTAAAGTCGTGCATGACAGAAATGGAGCGTCACATCCATGATGGCTTAATTCCTATCAATTCAAGACTCAAATTTAAGTGCTTTAACACAGAATTCAAGTTCCAAAATTAAGGCGCTGCTGGGCATGCTGCATCTGAATTTTCTGCGGTTGCACCTAGCAACGTTTCGACGGAGACACATCGCCTTGGATTGACTCCGATCGCGGCTCCGATTGTAATCGCGTAAGGCACCGAACTAGCGACAATAGCACCGTAACCATCAAAAATCAGAGTCGCTCTGTTTCGATCAGTCCCCTGATCGCCCCAAAGACGAATGATGCCGGGTTGAATGCTGCCATCACCGAGCGTTTGCCAATTGGTAATTTGATCGATATCAACTGAGTTATTCGCTGCAGCGACGATCGCATATCGAGGTTGACCATTGTTATTGTCAAATACGACTGCGCGATTCACTTTGGTCTGTTGTGCTTGAGACTGGGCAGTCCGAATTGCTTGAGCGACTTGACTCCGAGCCGAACCCACTCGCTGTTGATTGATGAATGCAACCCAGTTTGGAGCCGCGATCGCGAACAATATCCCAATCAAAATCACGGTGATCAGCACTTCCAGTAGGGTGAAGCCGTTTGTCGTAGAGTCAGATCTGAAAAAAGATTGGCTTTGCATAAATTTAACCTGGAGTAAGGCATTACTGCGTTTTGTTAGTGACACCGCGAGTCAAGACACGAGTTTCGAGCGCAATGGGCACTCTGGGGCGATTTGTAGCCCCTATATCCGGCACACCAGGTCTACCCGCCGCATCTCCCTGAATTCGGATGACAACTTCCTGATTGAGATCGCCTTCTCGGTCTCCTCCCCGAACATAGACATAAAAACCGCGTGGAGGATCGGCTGTGGCTGAAGCTCCGTCCCGTGGAGTCAAAATGAGACCTTCTGTTGATCGATTAGGCGCTCGTCCTCTACCAGACGAGTCAGATGGGTTATACAATCCAACCCAGTCTACAAAGTCTGTTAGCGGTAAGGTGTTAGTATTATTACTTACGGGTCTACTGGTTTGTAGTGAAACTAGGGGTGTCTGCGACAGCGAAGACCGCTCAACGGGCCAAGCGAGAAAACTCGTTTCTTTTCCGTCAGTTCTCCCGCGTGGATTGACCCATCCTGTAACTGGCACTGGCGACCCTGTTGTGGGAACACTACTCCCCGTAAATTGAGGCAGGTGGTAGCGCACGATTCTGGCGCGACCGCGACTCACACGACCTGTGGTTTCCCGGTTGAGCGAATAGACGACGAGGGTGTACATTCGCTCAGACAGACAGGGGACGTTCTGAATTGCAGCAGGAAGCGCAGCCGAACTGGAATAAGCATCGCTATTTCTAGTGCAAACAGCCTTTAGTTCCTCGGGCAGTGGATCAACGCGCCAAAACGCCAATACTGGAACATTATTAGTCGTGCCGAAACCACTGGTGCCAACAATAGTTTCGGGTAAGTAACTCCTTAATCCAGGGCAGCGTGTGTTGTTCGGGCTGGCTGGACGATCGAGCAAGCATTCACCGTCGTACACAAAGACGGCTTCGCGGACATCACGGACAATATAATCGATCGCTGCTTGTAAATCGCGCTGGGTATCGCTTCGAGCCGATTCGCGCAGATTCGTCTCAATGAGCTGCACCACGATATACAGGAGTCCAGCCGAAATGAGTGAACCCACGAGCATCGCAACGAGGAGTTCTAAAAGCGTAAACCCACCTGCTTTGGTACGGAGATGATGTTTTTGGTATCGCTTCAAAAATGACTTAATCATTTCTTCTCTACGGTAAGGTTGGGCAGGGATTTAGAGCATTGCTGGACGAGAATAAAAGTCTTGCATCTGCCCGAGCCTTGATAGGAATCGGGCAGTATTGTCACGTTCTGTAAGAAGAACAAGGCATCCTTGCATTTAGCGATGCCAAACTTAGCAGGCTCCAGTCGTCTGGCTTGCGGCTGGACAGAGCTTGCGGTAAAGCTCTAGATTCTGGCTCTCGCTGCTGCGAACGATCGTCGAGTAGAGAACCGCTAAGGGACGGTTACGCTGATTGCCAAGACCATTTGTGCCGCGCAAAGAAGCAGGCTGCGTCTCACCTCGCTGTGCAGTTAGCTCGTCTCTTGCAATCGCCGAGTACACTCGAACACCCATCACAAATCCTGTGAGAACTTGCCCTGTTGTGCCTTCAAATCGATTGCCATTTTGATCAAATCCTTGGCTACGAAAGGTTTGCAGCAGATAATCGCCAACACAGTCACCATTTGTATCCAATTGAGCGAACGTTCCGATCGCGCTTGGAATGCTACCAACATTGGTACAAGCCCTGGTAGAGATGACTCCAGTTCCAGCAGTATTGGGTGCAGCAGGGAACCGACCTGAAGTAGAGTTACGCACATCTGCTTCGGTTAAATTCGCCACAGAGGGAGGAAGATTGGCAGTTTCGCCGCGCTCGATGATGACCCGGACGCGATCGATTTCGCCTTGTGCCAGCTTTAAGGCTTGCTCTGCCCGTTGGACTTGCACTCGTGAGGCGACTGCCCAGAAAATCGGGGGAGTGATGCTGACCATTGTGATGGCGATCACGACGATCGCAATTAAGCTCTCGATCAGCGTTAAACCTGCATCTGAATGCTTAGCGATCGTGCCGTTGTGAATAAGGCGGAGCGCTCCCAGTCTAGAGGGGAGAGGTGTTTGTCGCTTTGTGAATTTGGATACCATCTCAACCTCCTCACTTACTTGGACAGCTTGTATTCAGATTGAGAGCCGATTTTGCTGCATTGCATAGATTGGCAATGTACGGATCGCTTGCAGGCGGCTCAACGTAATACTCACTCCGATTCTTACTTGCCGAGACAAAGCGGGCAGCAGCAGGGCTAGCTGGACTAAATTGCAGCCCGACATCGTAGCCCCAGCTTCGCTTGGGTGCCCTGTAATACGGAATATTCTGTTTGTCCGGATCGGATGCTAACTTGGCACCCCAGCTAGAAAGCGATGGTTCGATGTTCTCAAGCTCAAACGGAGAGGTTGCATAGTTGGCGTAGCTCAGTTGAATCAAGGAGCCTGAGAAGAACAATTGTTTACTGTCCCAATCTTCTAAGAATCGTGGGAAGTTGTGTAAGCCCCCGTAGCCCTGTTTTGAACGTGAGGGATTGATACCACTCACAATGATGGAGTTGACCCGGGTTTCAAGCGCATTTAATAGATTCGGTTCTCTCATGCCGTCGGTTGTTCCATAGCTGGCATAGACACTATTCTCACCAACGTCCTGACCGTAGCCGTAGTAAGCTCTTTCGGGAAATAGAACGTTGAAGGCAACAGGCGGAAGCGGTTTTTCGCGCACCCCTAGTGTGTTGGAATCGCCCGCCGTAATGTCTCTAGCACGTACCACTAGCGGTTGCCCAGACCGTGAAATCTTGATCGGGGCAGTGATGTCAACAAAGTGCTGTGTGGTATTGGGGTTGGATGCGTTTATGTCACCACGGCGTTCTGCGATCGCATCATATCGGGAGTTCTCACGCACCCAAGTCCAACCGTCTCGGCTGCCTGCGGTCTTCGCTAGAATTTGCTGAGCAGGGCGATTTTGGTTGTGGAAAGAGGTGTTGATTGCGTCGGCACAACCAGGGTCAAACAAGCCGCTGTTTTCGTGGTAATAGTCGCGCTTCCTATTCGTATCCGTTAAGTTCGTAACAGATACCGGGAAAGAATCTGGGACTGGGTATCTCGCAGTGCCGCCGAGACTGAAGCCGTTCCCGATCACATCCGTGTTGGTATCGCGATTGTAACGAACGAACGTATCCGCGATCGAGCCGTCACAGAAGCCATTAGACAAGATCGTGATGCTGTCTGCCAGAATTTCTGACGGTCGCCAACGATCTCTATCCGGTGCTGCAAAGTTCGGATCAGGCCTGTTGCGGGTGTAGAAATTCGAGTAATCGTCATTCAGAAGTTGAGCTGTAACAGTCCCATCAAACTCCTCTAAACGGTTTCCCGTTGTATCGTCGTCACCGTCCTGATGGTGGTTGAAGTCGCCCTGAATGTATACGGGCTGGTCGGTAAAGAACGACAATCCCTTGATATTGTCGGCAGCATTGATAGCTGTGCCTTCAAGACTGTCATTGCGCTTGAGTTGCATCCCATTGCGGAGTCGGAAGCCGTGCATTCGTCGATCGGGATCGGGGAAGCGATCGACCGATTTTGTCGAAATGCCGTTCTCTCCAGAATTGAGATCGCTTTGAGTGGTTCTGGGGGGCGCAGGATTGACGGGTCTCACTTTTGGATCTTTCGGATTTGCCGGATCTCGCAAATCCATCTCGCAGCCTGTTGTTGTACAAGCGGGTCTAGAAATCGCATCTTCTCGAACGGCATCTTCCCGGAAAGCGTAGACAATGCCGCTTTGAGGTAGCCAGACCGCAGTTTTTGATCCAACTTGCGAACTGCGGAGCATTCCTAAGTCAACATCCAGTGTCCGCACCAGCATTAACTGTCGTCCATCGAAGAACGCTCGATCGAGGAATGGAACTGCAACACGGGTTAGACTTCCGGTGGGGCTGTCTGCTTTGAGAATGATATTGGTTGAGAAGTTTGCTTTCGTTGCAAAACTTCTGGGTGAGGTGTTGGTTGGTAGATCCCAATCCGTCATTGTTGTCGGACGAGGGGTGAGTGCGATGCTGCTTACCGAGTAGTCTTCGATCGGAATGACCCTAACCGATTCACCTGTTGGACTTGCGGGATTGCGATCGTCCGGTTTACGGCTGAGATCGTTGTACGCATTGCAAACTGGAGTATTGGTGTTCGGCGGACAAATCGGAAACGTGAATGACACGCTGGGATGACCTGCTCGACCTGTTGCTTTCGTGCTACTGATTCGCTTGAATTCAGCTTGAATCGAAGCAACATAGCTGTCTGCGATGTAAGGCTCAGTCGTGGGTTGTGCATGATCAAAGCCGTCTGTAGACGCATCACCGTTATAGTCGTGATCAACCTCTGGGAACAGATAGTAAAGAGCAGGGAATTTGGGCAAGACTTGGGTTCCGCTCTCATCCAGTGTTCCGCACAGTTTCGACAGGGCAAATCGATAATAAGCCAGGTCGCGTTTCAGTCCGTTGCTGCCTCTGGAAGAAGGGAAGACCGTGTTGTAGTCTCTCGGATCTGTGGGTAGAGAAACAGGAGCTAATCCACTGGCACTTAGCGTCGTTGAGGATCTGGAAAGAACGGGATCTGCCGACATCCCAGTTCTGAGATCAGTGTCACCATCTAGACCACCAGTAAAAACAAATTGATCGGGGTCGCAAGCCGTTGGCATTGTGATTGGATTATTCATCCCCCCTGGAAAGACGGTGTATTGTCCGAATCTGGGTGATGGCTTGAATCCATAGGTGCGATCGCGGCGAATCTGATGATTGAGCATGATTGTCTCTGCCAGTCGCATCTCAGCCACGAACTCTGGATGATCTGGTCTAAGGTTGTCTCCGTTTGTTGCCGTTCCTCTGGTTAACAAATATTGTCTTAGTGCACCGATTAGCGCCTCTGGGGTTACGCCTTGATAATCTTTAGGGTTATACAGGTTTGCTCTGCGGTTTCCCGCCACAGAGTAGTCATAGGTTGCAAGCTGCTCTCTAGGGAGAACTTCTGGGTTGGAGCTTGTCGCACCATCGTTTACTCCATCCATGAGTCTCCAGAGATCGCGTCCCAGTTTTGCCATCAGGCGCTGTCTGTTGTTACCTCTGCTGCCCATGTCTATATCGTTTGGTGCATTTAGTCCATTGATCGCGCTGGGATCGAATTTCTGGATACGATCAATGTTGTAAGCCAACATTCCAAGCGTACAAGCCGCCGTTTGAATATAGGTGCGATCGGCGATGCTGAGCTTAGTGAAATCGTTGTTAGCAGCTTTTAAGTTCGCAAGTGCGCGTTTCAGATTAGAGTAGTCTCCCCACATTGAAAGCGCTGGGTAAGGGTGAATTTCTGCTGCATTTGGCGTAGGAGGAAACGCGCCGCTCTTGAGGACGCTTCCGATCGTTTGGTGATCACCTGCGAAATTCGCCAAGTTTTGTAGCGCTAACCGCAGTGAACCAGTTTCGTTTTGAACTGCGGTTAGGAAGCCGCTGTAATCTCCGCCCGGAGTTGTAAATTCCCATCCATTCGTTCCGACTCCTGTAAAGAAGTTGGTGAGTAGAGAAGTTGCCGTGGTATCTGCGACACCACTGTCGTTTGTGCCAAAGAACTCAGACGGACGGAATGTGACTGCCTGCCGCAGTGACCAAACGGTTCCAGGATGTGAAGTGGTTACAAGACAAGCTACCGGATAATCTAAATCTTCCGCAGAATGATAGACGGCGGTGCTTTGAACTGCTGACAGATTATCACGCAGCGATCGGCGATGCAGATCGACATGAGAAAGCTGTCCGGTTGGAGTGACGGGATACGGCTTGACCGTGACGGGATAGAGCGGGTCTCCCTCGTGTTCGTAAGTATCTTGATCAACCGTAGCGCTGCTGTTTGCCACATAGTTATCCCCGTTTGGATTTCGGGGTGCATACCAGGTGAACAGGTTGCCAAGCTCTAGTCGCTGTCCTACCAACAGTCTCAGCCCTGTCACACGCGCACGTCGCTCCCAGTAGCCATCCAGCCCAACGCCTGAAGCCTCAGCATCATCTGGGGCGACTGTATCGTTGAGCATGACCGTATTGCCTGAATCGATCGACTGTCCATACTTCCCATCCGGCACAATTTTATTTGGATCGCTGCCGTACTTGGGCTTAGGTCCCCAGAGATTATCCGCCCGATACAAGTCGTCTACATAAGGTGCATCTGCTTTCTCAATAACGACCCGCTGCGGCAGACTACCTCTTTTCAGATCCGGCAGATTTTGTTTCGCTGGATTTACGTTTTTAACCCGATTATTGCGATCTTGGTTGCTAATGTTTGCAGCGACCGGAACGTTTGTGTAGCCATTTTCCAGCAGAACGGCTTCTGGATCAGTCGTGATGCGGTACAAGTCTTGTCCAGCTTCGTCTGAGACGTTATCTGTTGTACTGGTGAGCTTGACTTGGCTATTACCATTATCCGGAGTGTTACTGTGAAGGTGAATGGTACTGCTGTCATTGGTATTTGATTTGCCATCTTGCATCGCCCCTGCTACCACAAGTCCGAGCAAATCATCTTTTCCTTCCCGTCGATCGGTCACACTAATTTCAGAAGCCGATGGCGTGAACAAGCAGGAAGACGGAGAACTGATCAGGTACGCGGTGAACTTGTCTTGGGGTTCTGGTGCTCCGTCAGCCTTCAGCCCAGCCCCAATAATCAAGTTGCCCTCGGTGTGCATTGCGCCATTCCACCTGAAATCGGCACCCGGATAAATCTCTAAGTCATGGCGGAACCAGGCTCCCCACTTGTTGCCGCGATCGAGTTCGCGATCTTGGGTAAATTCCAGCGTGGCTTTCGTTCCGCCTGCGTTGCCCGGAATGACTAGCGCATCGACTTGGAAATTCTTTCGTAGTTTCGAGGTGGTAGTTTTGTCTTCAAACCAGCCTTCAGGCCCCGCATTGCCGCCACCAGAGTTTCTAGCGCAGCCTAAAGCACCATCGACGCTGAGCGGCGCTTGTCTGACCCAGCGATTTCCAGCTTTGACCGCATCGTCTGTTTCTTCCAACATTTTAGTTGCGATCGATTTTGCTGGAGTACCCGCGCTGCTGTTTGCTAAGTCGGGGAGGGGTGTATTTAAGACGATCGAGTAAACAACCGTGGAATCTTGGGTATCAAGTTTGCCATCACCATTGGTATCTGTACGGAAATACCAGGCGTTATCGATTTCGTTGTCTTTGTTAATGTCGATGCGGGTCTCATCGGGAAATGTGTAAGCATCGGCTTCTTTGCCCTCGGCATCTTTGTAGGGCAGCTTCGCAAAGGTAGCACCAGTGCGCGGCATGGTGCCATTGTTGAGCAGCATAGCTTCGAGCGTCGCTTGTGAAGGGATACCGCTCGGCAAGCGTGTATCTTTAGTGGCATCGAAGAGGAATTCCAGCTTTGATCGCGCCCGATCGATAGCGGGAGTCGCGGCGTTGTAAATCACTCGCTGCTGCGCTTCGCCAATTACTTGCACATTGCGGTTATATGCCCGGAATGTGAGTGCGCCGACCGTCAGCGCTACAACTAAAATCAGCAGAACTGTGGTCGGCAAGATAAAGCCTGATGTAGAAAGCTTGCCTCGACGCTGATAGAGCAAAACGTAGCGCAGAACTCTATTTACAAAAGATTTTGTGATCTTGCGGTAGAGTCTTCCGCCTTTGCGGGAGAAGCCCTGGAATGTAAGTTTGCGATTTGACATAGCTGCTGAATTGGCAGAAACAAAAGTGACGATCGAACAACACTCGATCCGAAGGGGCAATTCGCGATCGCAAATCAACAGGGGCAAAGAAAATTAAATTGACGAAATCTATTTCTAGATATCGTCTGATTTTTCCTTGGTGAAGAGGCAAGATGATGGTCTGAATTTAATCAAAACTTCATCAGTGCCGAGTGACTTCTTCTACTGTCTTCATAATTTGCGGCAAGGTCATCCGAGAAGACACGCGCTCTCACGATCGATAGTAGCTAAAGGATGAGTCCGGCAAGCTACGTAGGATGATTTTGGATATTCGGTGCGTCTCGGAGTGGCGCGGTTTCTTGATCGAGAGAAAGCGCGATGCACGTAGATTACCCATTCGCCAGGGAACGCTATCAGGCACAAGGATTTTAGCAAATGAAGATAGCAAAACTGGGGTGAAGCCGTGAAAAGCTTACCCCAGTTTTATGCGCTAGACATCACCGCAAAAACACCTAAGCGATCGGAGAATCAATGCTTGCGGTGCAAAAAGTTAATTGTTGCGAATCTGCCTATGTTATTTGGCGAACGTTCTACAGGCGGCTCAGATCGATTCCTGCTTCTTTAGCGAACACGTCTAGACTCTTGTGTTCTAGCGTTTTGATGGCTTTGGTGGAGAGGCGCAGTTTGATCCAGCGCTTGCCCGTTTCCCACCAAATGCGCTTGACTTGCAGGTTGGCTTCTTGGAGTTTCTTGGTGCGGCGGTGTGAGTGAGACACTGCCATTGCGTTATTGGCTTTTTTGCCCGTGAGTTGACATCGACGTGACATCGCTTGATCTCCGATTAGTTCAGATTAGGATTTATTACAGTCCTCCATTATAGGGAATGGAGGACATTTGGCAAAAGATTGATAGGGAGCTGCTTCGATGAAAGCGTTGGATTGCCCCCAAGTCCCCCAGTCGTGGAGATTTTGAGAAAAGGAAGCTCTCCAAACTGAAGAAGATTTTTAGATTTAGAGTCTTCTAGTCTGAGAGAGTTAGCCCAACTCGGTGAGGGCACGATCGACTGCGGCAAGGGCGCGATCGATTTCCTCAGGGGTGACGATAAGCGGGGGGACAAAGCGCAGGACTTTTAGACCGGCTGGCACGAGCAGAACGCCCTCTTGAATTGCGATTTTAACCACATCGGCGGCAGTAAAGGCACTGTCTGCTGTGAGTTCCAGACCGTTGATCAGTCCCCAACCCCGAACCTCTGCAATTCGCGATGGATATTTTTGAGCCAGTTGAGCCAGTCCTGATCGCAGTTGTTCGCCCCGCGCTTGGACGTGAGCGAGCAGATCTTCGCGCTCGAGCGTGTGGCAGACCGCAAGTGCAACGGCACAGGCAAACGGGTTGCCGCCAAAGGTGCTGGCGTGATCTCCGGGTGCGAAAACATTGCAACGAGATTTGCAGAGCATTGCACCGATCGGAATTCCACCGCCTAGACCTTTTGCTGAGGTGAAGATGTCGGGTTCGATGCCGAGATTTTCGTAACCCCAGAGTTTGCCACTCCGTCCCATGCCGACCTGCACTTCGTCCAGGATCAGGAGAATTCCTGTTTCGTCGCAAATTTGACGAATCGCTTGGAAATAAGCTTGATCGCCCGGACGCACACCGCCTTCACCCTGTAAGCCTTCCAGCATGATTGCGGCAACTTGGGGTTCCGATTGGTCGAGTTCAGCGATCGCACTTCTCAGGGCTTCCAGGTTGTTGTACGGAACGTAGTGGAAACCGGGAACAAGCGGATTAAAGTTTTGCTGGTATTTCGGCTGTCCGGTTGCGGTGATGGTTGCAAGCGTCCGTCCGTGGAAACCGGCATTTGCCGTGATAATTATGGGATTGGAGATATTGCGGACGGTGTGAGCGTACTTCCGAGCGAGTTTGATCGCAGCTTCGTTGGCTTCGGCTCCAGAGTTACAGAAAAAGGCGCGATCGGCACAAGAATGCTCAACCAGCCATTTCGCCAGTTCGCCTTGGGGTGCGTTGTAGTAAAGATTGGAGACGTGGATCAGAGTTTTGGCTTGCTCGGTGACGGCTTCGATCAGGGCGGGGTGAGCGTGACCGAGGGTGCAAGTGGCAATTCCAGCGACAAAATCCAGATATTCGCGTCCTTGGTCATCCCACACGCGGCAACCTGACCCGCGAACTAAAGTCAACGGGAAGCGGGCATAGGTGGTCATGACGTAATCGTCAAATTCTGCGATCGAAAACGGTGCGGGAGTGGGAGATTTTACAAGGGTTTCTGGACTCACTGGTTTTGATCCTCAAATGCAAGTCAAAAGAACATCTTAATGGAAGTTCTTCAAGCGCGGAAACTCGCCTAGATCCAGTATGGTCTTTACAGACGATTCAGGGCAGAAGCATCAAGAAATGATGACACAGCAAATTTTGGCGATCGCAACGAGCGATCAGGGGCAGTTCGCGCAGTTAGTCACCGTACTGATTATTTTGCTGCTGGTGGCAACGATCGTGGCTTTGCTGTCGCGGCGGTTGCAGGTTCCGTATGTGACGGGATTGGTGCTGGCGGGTGTGGCGATCGCGGAATTTTTGCCGCGTAAAGTGGGGCTGGATTCGGCACTGATTATTAATTTGTTTCTGCCAATTTTGCTGTTTGAGGCGGCGATTAATACGGATATTCGGCGGTTGAGAAGTACGCTGATGCCCATTTTGCTGCTGGCGGGACCTGGTGTGCTGATAGCGGTAGGGGTGACGGCGATCGGCTTGAAGTTTGGGCTGGCGATCGCGTGGATTCCGGCGCTGTTAGGGGGAGTGATTTTGGCGATTACGGATACGGTATCGGTGATTGCTGTGTTTAAAGAAATTGCGGTGCCATCGCGATTAATCACGATCGTCGAAGGCGAGAGTTTATTTAATGACGGAATTGCGCTCGTTTTATTTAGTTTGATTTTGAAATTTAACGCTACTGGAAATATTACAGTCATTGATGGAATTCGTGAGTTTGTGGTCGTAATTGTCGGTGGGATGGTGATCGGTTTGGTGCTGGGCTACTTGGGTGTAGGACTGTATCGACAATCCGAGGACGATCCGCTTAGTAGCATCTTGTTGACGGTGGCAGTGGCGCTGAGTGCGTTTCAGTTGGGTCAATTTCTTCAAGTGTCGGGCGTGGTAGCGGTTGTGATCGCCGGATTGATGATTGGGAATCTGGAGCGCTCTCAGAGCGTGTCGGCATCGAGTCGGATTACCGTGCTGAGCTTTTGGGAGTATGCCGGGTTTGGGGTAAATACGTTTATCTTTTTGCTGATTGGGTTGGAGCTTCGGCTCGATGCGTTGGGTCGCGCTCTACCTGCCGTGTTGTTGGCGGTGTTGGCGTACCAGATTGGACGAGTGTTAGCGGTGTATCCGTTGCTAGCATTGGTTGGGATGTTCGATCGACCTGTGCCGCTCAAGTGGCAGCACGTGTTGTTTCTGGGAAATATTAAGGGTTCTCTGTCGATGGCGCTGGTTCTGAGTTTGCCAGAGGAGATTGTGGGCAGAGAGTCGCTGATTGTGATTGTGTTTGGAGCCGTTTTGTTGTCGCTCGTGGGTCAAGCAGTCGGACTGCCCCTCGCCGTGCAGCGATTAAGGCTGTCGCACACGTCCGAAGTGCAGCAATGGATTGAAGGCTTGCAGTCGCAGTTAATGACCGCAAAGGCAGCACAAGATGAGTTGGATACCTTGCTGAAGAGTGGAGTGCTGCCGAAATCGGTGTATGAAGAATTGAGATCGAGCTATCAAATCCGGATCGCTGCCGCAGAACGATCGCTGCGAAATTTTTATAATCGGCGATCGGAAAAGGCAACGGAAATTGCGATTCGCGATTCGCGCTTTGATGCGGTGCGGCGGCGATTGTTGTTGGCGGAGAAAAACGCGCTGAACGATGCTCTCAGAAAGCGGATTTTGTCTGAGGAAGTGGTGCGACCGCGCTTGAAAACGATCGACAAGCAGCTATTAAAAGTTGAGGACGATTAACGGACTTCGCTAAGTGCAGGTTGAATTGAACTAGCGCGAACTTGCTCGATCGCCCACAGAATCGTTTCGGGAGTCGCAGGAGAGGAAAGCGGTACAGAATCGACTTGCCCAAATGCCGCGATCGCCGATCGAATCGCTTCACGCACCGACAGCGCTAACATAAACGGGGGTTCTCCGATCGCTTTACTGCCGTAGATTACGCCTGTTTGGGCTGCACATTGTAATAAGTGAACATTGAAGGCTTCGGGCACTTCGCAGATCGTCGGAATTTTGTAGGTACTGGGTGCATCGGTGCGGAGCCGTCCTTGAGCATCCCAGACCAGCTCTTCCATGGTCAGCCAGCCCATGCCTTGAACAAAACCGCCCTCGATTTGACCGCGATCGACCAAGGGGTTGAGCGATTCTCCCACGTCATGCACGATATCCACCTGACGCAGTTTGAACATTCCCGTAAAGCCATCGACTTCGACCTCACTGACTGCTGCCCCGTAAGCGTAGTAGTAGAAGGGTCTACCTTTTCCGGTCGCGCTATCCCAAGTCAGATTTGGGGTGCGATAGTATCCAGTGGCTGAGAGCGAAACGCGATAGCCGTAAGCCTGGTTGACTACTTCGTCGAATGAGATGCGGGTGCTGGGATAGCTAGGGCAGTAGATCCAATCGTCCTCGAATACTAATTCACTGGGCGTGTCGAGTTTGAGTAACTGCGCGGCAACAGTCGCAAGCCGATCTTTGAGGGTTTCGCAAGCAATTCTGATGGCTTGACCATTGAGATCAGCCCCACTGGAAGCGGCAGTCGCGGAAGTGTTGGGGACTTTATCGGTGCTGGTGTGCATCATACGAAAACGATCGACGTTCACACCCAGAGTCGTTGCCGCGACTTGCAGCATTTTCGTATGCAAGCCTTGTCCCATCTCGGTTCCACCGTGATTCAGTTGAATGCTGCCATCGGTGTAAATGTGAACGAGTGCGCCTGCTTGGTTGTATTGGGTTTTGTTGAAAGAAATTCCGAATTTAACTGGAGTAATCGCAAGTCCGCGCTTTTTGTAGCGATTGGATTGATTGAATTGAGCGATCGCGAATTTTCGCTCTCCAAAGTTGGACTTCTCTTGAACTTCGCTCCACACGTGATCGAGACGGTTATCCACAATTTCTTGACCGTAGTGTGTGGTATTGGTTTCGCCAGAACCGTGATAAAAGTTGCGCTCTCTCACGATTTCAGGTGCGAGATTGAGGGTACGGGCGATGCGATCGACAATATCCTCAATCACAACCATGCCTTGAGGCCCGCCAAAGCCCCGGTAGGCGGTGTTTGAGACTTTGTTGGTGTTGGCGATCGAGCCTCGCACTTCTAGATTTGGGATGTAGTAAGCATTATCGACGTGCAGCATTGCCCGTAGCAACACAGGCGGCGACAAGTCTAGGCTCCAGCCGCCATCAGCATAGAGATCCACATCGAGCGCTGTGATTCTCCCAGTCTCCGTGAAGCCGACCTGATACGTTCCGAGAAAACCGTGGCGCTTTCCGGTGAGGGTCATATCGTGCGATCGCTTGAGCTTCACCCGCACCGGGCGACCTGTTTTATGAGCAGCAATGGCAGCGATCGCGGCGTAGGGATTTGCTTGAGATTCTTTGCCGCCGAATCCGCCGCCCATGCGAATACAGGTGACGGTGACTCGATTTGAAGGCAGATTTAACACATGACCAATAATGATTTGGGTTTCGGTGGGGTGTTGGGTTGATGAATAGACCTGATAATTCCCTTCACCATCTGGAATGACCCAACTCGCTTGGGTTTCAAGGTAAAAGTGATCTTGACCATTCATTGAAACTTCGCCGCTCAGGGTGAAGGCAGAAGTGGCAAGGGCGCTTTGCGGCTCGCCGCGTTTAATCGTGGGAAGTTTTGAATGAAAGCTGTCTTTTGCAATCGCATCTTTGATGCTCAAAATTGGCTCGATCGGTTCGTAGTCGATCTTAATTTTCGCTGCTGCTTCTCGCGCTGCATCTTCGGTTTCTCCAACTGTCCAGACAACAGCTTGACCCCAATAACTAATCTCATCCGTCGGTAACAAAATTTCATCGTGAACAATCACGCCTGTATTGTTCAAACCCGGAACATCTGCCGCAGTAACGACTGTGACAAAGCCTTCGACTTCGGATGCGGCAGCATGATCAATCCTGAGAATCTTCGCTTTGGCGTGAGGAGCCATCACCGGATAAACCGAGAGCATTCCAGCGGGTAAGCGTTGCTCATCGGTGTAGATGGCTTTTCCGGTGACGTGGAGGGCTGCGCTTTCGTGGGATTTATGCTGACCGACGCTCATGATTGATCCTCCGTTTCTACAAAGAATTTTTCAAACAAATTTGCAACCAGCAGTTTTCGATAATCCGCACTGCCGCGTAAGTCAGTTAATGGAGTAAAGATCTCTTTTAATAAGGGTTTGACTTGTTGAATGGTTTCGATCGTCCAAGGTTGACCGACTAGCGCGTTTTCAACTGCGATCGCTCTCACTGGAGTGGCTGCAACTCCGCCATATCCCAATCGAGCATGAACAATTTTGTGATCAGAATCGAGATCGATAATGAAAGCAGCCGCGACAATGCTAATGTCATCAGTTCCGCGCTTACCAATCTTGTAGGAATGATTCAAACGTTTAACAGCATTCTCAGAGATCGTTTTCGGAATCGCTACTGAAACAATAATTTCGCTAGGTTTTAGATCAGTTTGACGATAGCCTTTGAAGAATTCAATTAATGGTAACGATCGCACTCCGATTAAACTCGCTATCGTCACTTCTGCATCGAGTGCCAACAACACTGGAGGCAAATCACCGATCGGGGAAGCGGTGCCAATATTGCCACCGATCGTCGCTCGATTTCTCACCTGTCGCGCTGCGAACAAATGCAGCATTTCATCGAGGCTGGGAAACATCCCGTGTAGATTGGTTTCGACTTGATAAAGTGGGACGGCTGCACCAATGGTGACACGATCGTCGGTTTGCTCAATTTGCTGAAGTTCCGTCACCCCTTCCAGCGAAATCAAAATCGGAAAAGTTTGACGATGGTGGCTCATTTCTAAGCCTAAATCCGTTGCTCCCGCCACTAACATTGCATCTGGATACTGCTGCAATAACTCTAAAGCTTCGGATAACTGCGTTGGACGATAAAACTGCTGTTCCTGATTGCTGTATGTAATCGGGCTGAGATCTAAGTCCGCTTGCTTCAACCGCTCAGAGAACTGATCTGAAGGTTGAGCATTCGTGACTTGCTGCGCTGCCCGTCGAATCGGTAGATAACCTGTACAGCGGCACAAATTCCCTTCGACTGAAAGATCATCAACATTGCCCGCATAATACGCAGCAAACATACTCATGATGAAACCAGGCGTACAGTAACCGCATTGAGAACCACCCGTTTCAACCATTGCTGCTTGAACTGGATGCAATTTTCCGTTCGCGATGCCTTCGACCGTGACAACTTCTCGACCTGCGATCGCACCCATCGGAATCAAACAGCTATTCACCGCTTGATACGTGGGATTTCCCGCAGCATCGCGACCGACGATCGCGACTGTACAAGCGCCACAATCCCCATCGCCGCAGCCTTCTTTCGTTCCGGTGCGGCGAGTTTGGTGGAGATATTGCAGCAGGGTCATCGAAGGCGACACATTTTTTAGACAAAGGCGATCGCCATTGAGAGTGAGAAACAATCGATTCTCTAACGCCTGATTCATCATGAAAAGGTACTAAATTAATCAAACAGCAGCAGTTCTCGCCTTGTACGCTGCCCAGCCGCCATAAGTATTAGAAATGTCGGGCAGATTGTACTCATCGATCAGTGCCTTGGGATACAGGAAAGCGGTCACAACTTCGCCGTTATCCAAATACACATCGGTCGGATACATATTGGGTGGCTCATTTGAAGCGAGGTAATCGAACTGGGCTTGCGTCATCTCGTACACTTCCCCAGGAATCGAAATTCCGCCCGATTCCACTTCATGAATCGCAGGGTGCCAATCCTCTCCCGCAACGTGCAAGCGGTAGCGCGGTTGCGTTGCAGCAGTCCGAATAAATTCTGCACCTTGTAAATTCTGATGATCAGGCTGTCCCCGGAGGGCAGAGCCACAAATAAAGACACGACGATTTCTGGGGGTCACATTGCTCGTCACGATACCAACTCTCCTTTTGTCATGGTATAGAACTTTCAAAAGAACGGTTTCACCGTACTGCTCTGGGTTAGCAACTCTTTATTTTTTAGCGTTGCGTGACCTAGACCGCTCAAGCATTGGAATCTCTTTAGGTTCGCAAGATAGATCCTTCTCAATACCGAGAACGGAATTCAATTGTATACAGTATGCTTGAAATCTGTAACAATCAAGGGGTGAAAATCTGTCAGTGAAAAATCTGCCCGGAGTTCACCCGCTTTTCGGGCGCATCTGTGAAAGATAAAGATCCGCTCAATCTCTAGGGAGAATCGCTATATGTATCGCTTAAAGGTCGTCGTGATTGGTGCCGGAATTGGAGGACTCACTGCTGCGATCGCGCTTTCTCAGTCTGGATATGAGGTCGAGGTCTACGAACGGGCACAAGAACTGCGTCCACGGGGGGCTGGAATTTCGCTCTGGTCGAACGGGGTCAAAGTGCTGAATCGCTTCGGACTAGGCGAAAAGATTGCGGCGATCGGGGGTCAAATGGATGCGATGCGATATCTCAGCAGCCAAGGCGAAATCCTGAATCACATTTGCCTTCTGCCTTTGATCGAAGAAGTGGGACAGCGCCCTTACCCTGTTGCACGCGCAGACCTGCAAGCGATGTTACTCGATGCGTATCCCGGCAAAGTGAATCTGGGACATCGCTGTATTGCAGTGGAAGAACACGGGGAGCAAGTGACGGCAACCTTTGAGAATGGACATCAGGCGACCGGTGACTTACTGATTGCTGCGGATGGAGTGCGATCGACCCTGCGGCAATATGTGCTCGATCGCGAAGTTCATCCAACTTACCGCGATTATGTGAACTGGAACGGATTGGTCGAAGTGGATGAAGCTTTAACTCCCGCGAATACTTGGACAATTTATGTGGGCAATCATCAACGCGCTTCAATGATGCCCGTGGGCGGAAATCGCCTGTATTTCTTCTTTGACGTGCCGCTACCGTCGGGAACCAGTGCGCCACCTGAATTAATTCGCTCTGAACTGGTGGGGCATTTCCAGGGATGGGCTGAGCCGGTTCAAGCGTTGATTCAGCGCATCGATCCCGAAAAAACAAATCGCTTAGAAATTTCGGATGTCGGCCCAGTCGATCGCATGGTGCGGGGACGAGTAGCACTGCTTGGTGATGCGGCTCATGCCACCTGTCCAGACTTGGGGCAAGGGGGCTGTCAGGCACTCGAAGATGTGTATATGCTGAATCACTTTTTGCTGACCACAAACATTAGCGTTGAAGATGCCTTGAAGCGTTACGAAAGCTCTCGCAAAGATCGCACCAGTTCGATCGTCAAAAAAGCTCGGAATCGTGCCGAGGTGATTCACGGCAAAGATCCTGAAATTACCGCTCAATGGTACGACCAACTGCGCCAGGAATCTCCTAGCGCTGTCACAGGTGCGATCGCCAAAACGATTCTTACAGGGCCGCTGCAATAATGTCTTACTCGCTCGAACAACTCAATCAACTGGATCAATCCGCCTTTAGCGAAGCATTAGGCGAGATTTTTGAACAAACTCCGGCGATCGCGGCTCAAGCCTGGGAAAAGCGACCCTTCAAGGACGTGGATGATTTGCATCAGAAAATGCTTGAAGTTGTCAGCACTATGAGTAATGAGCAGCAACTCGCCCTGATTTGTGCCCATCCGGATCTAGGCAGTAAAGCAAAAATGGCGGAAGCCTCGGTGCAAGAGCAAGCTGGAGCGGGACTCGATCGCCTCACACCCGACGAGTACGATCGCTTCCACTCGCTCAATCAGCGCTACAAATCTCAGTTCGGGTTTCCCTTCATCATCGCGGTCAAGAATCACACCAAAACCAGTATTCTCGAAGCGTTTGAAACTCGTCTGCAACATTCCCAAGCCACAGAGATGCGACAAGCGATCGCTGAAATTTCCCAGATTGCTTATTTTCGTCTTTTACAACAGGTGACAGTATGACCTTGACCCCCTTACCCTTATCCACGACAACCCGCTTATCGATTAATGGCGATCGCCTAAATCGCAGCATTGCCGACCTCGCCGCGATCGGCAAACTCGAAAACGGTGGAGTCTGCCGAATCGCGTTCACGGATGCGGATGTGCAAGCGAGACAGCAGGTGCAAGCTTGGATGGAAGAAGCTGGCATGACGACGCGAATTGATGCGGCTGGAAATGTGATCGGTCGCTATGCGGGTCGATTCGAGAATGCTCCTGTTTTAGCCACCGGATCACATATAGATACCGTTCCAGTTGCAGGTGCATTTGATGGCTGTTTGGGTGTGTTGGCAGGAATCGAAGTCGTGCGGACACTCAAAGACAACAACGTTCGCTTAGATCATTCAATCGAAGTCATCGTCTTCAGCGACGAAGAACGATCGGTGATTGGCAGTAAAGCGATCGCGGGTGAAGTGCATGAAGATCCAGCGTATTACGTCCGACTAGATGGTTCATTGATCGAGCACTGTTTAGCCAAAGTCGGTGGCGATTGGTCGCAGATTGCCACGGCAAAACGCAAAGATATTGCTGCATTTGTGGAACTGCACATTGAGCAAGGCGGCGTTTTGGAAAATGCTCAAGTTCCGATCGGCGTGGTTACAGGTGTGGTCGGTCAATATCGCTTTGCAGTCAAGATCAAAGGTCGCCCAAACCATGCGGGAACAACTCCGATGAATCTGCGGAAAGATGCGTTAGTCGCCGGAGCGCAAATCGTTCTTGCAGTCAATCGACTCGCGTTAGAGACACCGGGAGATCAAGTTGCAACCGTGGGTTATTTAACCGTTTCCCCCAATGCGACAAACACTGTGCCTGGAGAAGTCGATTTAATGATCGATCTGCGGGATTTGTCGCAATCGCACTTGGAACAACTGGTCGGGCAACTGAGAGCAGAAATTAGCGCGATCGCCGATGCCACCGGAACCGAAATCGAAATGCGTCAAACCTTGCACATTCTTCCGACGCTAGCCGCACCGGGAATTATGAACGCGATCGAGCAAGTATGTCAAACGCTCAACCTATCGAATATGCAGCTTCCGAGTCGTGCCGGACACGATGCTCAAGAAGTTGGACGAATTACGGATATGGGGATGATTTTTATTCCGAGCCGTGCGGGAATTAGTCATTCTCACGAAGAATATACTTCGCCTGAAGAATGTGTTCAAGGAACGAACGTGCTGCTACAAACGTTTTTACGCCTAGATCAAATGTACGCGCATTAAAAGAAATCGCCCTGAATCCAGGGCGATTTTGTTCAACTAAAATCCCAGCAATCCAGCAGAATTTCGATAGTAAGTCGCCCAGCGTCGAGTCTCTGGAAGAGACTGCCACTGCGATCGCGTTACCCACAGCGTCACCACCGGAGCCGCCATTCCACTATTGCGCCCCACGATTACAATGGACATCTCGCTAGCTAACAGATCCCGATCGAATCCCCGTTGGGCGGCAGTTCGCGCCACTAACTCCGCTCGTCGCACCAAGCTTTCATAAGTCTCACTCGACCCTCGATCGAGTGTCACCTCAATCCGAGACGTATACGCCTCAGCCGCGATCGGCGCAACGATCGCATCAATACTCCACATCGCACACCCAAATGTCAGCAAACTCAGAACCAACGAAGAACGAAAAGCCATAGGAGTCAAAGAACGAACAACAATAGAAAAGCTGCGATTCATGTTAGTTGAGGGTTAGGTTTTTGTTGCAAAAAAGCGTTTTTTTCATATGATGTGTTAGCGCGAGAACTGCGCGAGTCTCTAGAAACAGTCGAGGTGTTGGGATGAGCAACTATTGGGCGATCGCTATCGGAATCAATCACTACCAGTTCCTTCAACCCCTTCATTTTGCCCAACCAGATGCCCAATCTCTCTGTGAAAATCTGGTCGGTGATGCTGGTTTTTTACCCGAGCATTGTTTGTTGCTCACCGATACTTCACCGGAATTGTTCGAGCATTCCACCGATCCCACCTCCGCAAATTTACTGCATTGGTTAGCCGTTCTTAAAGATAAGCTCCAGCCTGAAGAGGGTCTGTGGTATTACTTCAGCGGCTACGGTATTTGTACAGATGGCGAAGATTATTTGCTTCCGATCGATGGCGATCCTACTCGCGTTCAAGAAACAGGAATATCAGTCCGATCGCTGTTTCAAACCTTGCGATCGCTCCCCACTCAAAAGATTCTGGTGTTGCTCGATATCAATCGTTCGGCATCCGTTTCCAACGAAAAAGTTGGAACACAAACCATCGCGCTGGCGCGTGAATCGGGTATTCCGACGTTTTTATCTTGTCGTCCTGAGCAGTTCTCTCACGAAGCACCCGCCCACAATCACGGCTTATTTACTCAGGCATTGATCGAAGGATTGCGATCGCATCAATGCTCTACGTTGTCTGCTTTAGAAGAATTTCTCAAGGCGCGTCTGCCGGAATTGTGTGATCACAACGATCGACCCATTCAAGATCCAGTGCTAGTCGTCTCTGACCCACAGCAGCTTTATCAAGTCATCATGCCTGTAAACTGGGCGGAAACAGAATCCTGGGTAGCGGCATCCTCAAATCCATTTGCCATCCAAGATGATTTATATCTGAGCGCAGAGGGCGATCCGTCATTCTATAATTTCGCGACTCAACCGACAATTATGGGTGCAACCGCAGGAAATATACCACCCCACGAAGATCTTCCAGAACAATTTATCCTTGATCCAGTTGAAATCGAGCCAGACCCCGTACCTGACCTGAGCTTGCCTGAAGCCCCAACTCAACCTGAGCCAGACCCAATTCCACCTTTACCCCCTGAAGAACCTCAGTACAATCAGATGTTTTGGGAGCGGCTAATCTTTGGCGGAAGTGCAATTCTGCTGATCTTGCTGCTCGGTGTGCTGTTCCGCAACTGGTCAGCCTTTACGGGGGGGCAGCAGACTGCAAAACCTGAAGCTTCTCCCCAAGCGATCGCCTCTCCAAGTGCATCCACCAATCCAGCGACAAACTCCTCCGCGCAAACCCTGAACGAAGCCCGATCGCTGATCAAGCCTACCCTCGCGTCTGATGCCAGTAAAGCCATCGATCGCGCCCGTGAAATTCCCCCTAGTGATCCGCTTTACGCTCAAGCACAGCAAGATATCGATCGCTGGAGCCGTAACATTCTCGACATCGCTCGCCAACGCGCTGCCCAGAAGCAGTTCCAGCAAGCGATAGCCGCTGCTCAACTCGTTCCCAAGGATCGCCCTCAAGTGTACGCTGAAGCACAAAAAGCCATTCAGCAATGGAGAAAAACTCGATAGCAAGTTTTTCTCTATATCCGCTAGCATCAACCGCTAGACTAGAAAAGCGAGCGATCGATTTAACCACGAGGAGAAAGCATGATTAGCCCGGATCAAGTTGAGGCAATGATCAAAGCAGGAGTGCCGGATGCCCAAGTTACAGCGGTCAGCCCAGATGGTGAACATTTTGAGGTGACAGTAATTTCCCCGGCATTTGCTGGAAAGCGACGAGTTCAGCAGCACCAATTGGTTTATGGTGCGGTTCAGCAAGCGATGGCATCCGAGGCAATTCATGCGCTTTCACTAAATACCTACACGCCCGAAGAATGGGCAACGAAAAACTGACGTTTCCTTTACCCCCGTAAAATTCCTATGACTACCGACGTTCAAAATCGAATCAAAACCCTCCTGACTAACAACAAAATTGTTGTGTTCATGAAGGGCAGTAAATTAATGCCAATGTGCGGCTTTTCTAATAATGTCGTGCAAATTCTCAACACTCTCGGTGTTCCGTATGAAACCGTAGACGTACTGGAAGATTACGAGGTCCGCCAAGGTATCAAAGATTTCTCGAACTGGCCCACAATTCCCCAGGTGTATATCAATGGGGAATTTATCGGCGGCTCGGACATTATGATCGAGATGTACCAGAAAGGCGAACTGCAACAGCTCGTCGAAGTTGCCCTCGCCTCCTAATCTCAACAAAGAAGGGGCACGATCGTGCCCCTTCTTTATCGATAATCTGGTTCCGGCATCACGCTGTCAAAGTTAGACGGATCGTAGATGTAGCGCGTAATTTCCTCTTCAAGCCGATTGATTTGATACGGCTCTAGAACGCTAGCCTGTCTGAGTGCCGACAAATAGCCGTCCAGATAAAGCCGCAGATCATCAAAGCGATAGCCACGGTTCCAGAGTTCGACGAGGTTGTCGGAGAGGCGTTGATAGTAACGGATCGTCAATGAATCTTGAAGCATATGCGATCGACGAGAATATAGATGCCGTTTGACATCGGACTCACAGTGGTATTACCTAACATTAACATTTTGTCCCGAAGTCTCTCGGTTTGTATCGAAATTCTACAGATCGGTATACCAATTCTACAGATCGGTATACCGAGGGGTGGGTCATCGTCTAAACCCGTTTAAGTGGGGTAGCACCCGTTACAAACCGAACCGGATAAGCTTTGTTACCCTTGTCTCAAGCATTTTGAGGATATTAGCCCCCGTGGGAGCCATTCACATACAAATCGTTGAGGGAAATCCGCACCTGCGATCGCTGCTAGGATGGCATCTTCAGCAGACGGGCTACCAAGTGCATCAATCCGCTGATCTGCACCAAGCGCGAGAAGTTTTTTTAATTCGCCAACCGAATCTGGTGATTCTCGATTCTGAGATGCCTTTGGGTGACAGCCTGGAATTTTGCCGCTGGCTTCAGCAGCAACAGTGTTTAATTTTGATGCTCTCTGCACGGACAGCCGAATCTGATATTGTCGAAGGTCTGCGATCGGGCGCGGATGACTACCTGACCAAACCTTTTGGAATGCAAGAGTTCCTTGCCCGAGTAGAAGCACTGATGCGCCGACAACGCGTCGCGGCACCCCCGATTAACCTCGATTTTGGCGATTTGAAGATCGATTTGGTTCATCGACGAGTGCGATTCAAAGGCGAACTGATCGAACTCACGCCGCAAGAATTTAGCTTGCTCTATGTCTTGGCGCAGGCGGGTGGAGCGGCGCTGAGCCGGGCTGAACTTCTACAACGCGCTTGGCCCGATGAGATCGACAATCCTCGGACTGTGGATACTCATGTGCTCTCACTGAGGAAAAAAGTTGAAATCGATCCACGTCAGCCGAATCTAATTCAAACCGTTCGCAATGTCGGCTATCGGCTCAACCTGGAAGTTTTGAAGGCGGTTCCGCCTGCTCAGAATGGTCATATGGCGCGGAAACCGGCGGCTCCGATGCCCCGGATGGCTTCGGCTCCCCGTCCGCGCCTCTAGCGCAATCTACCAGATTTCAGAGTCGTCTGAGCGACTAAATACGCCCCAGTTGACCGCTTCCTTATCCGGGCAGGTTTCAGCTCCTTCTCCGACTCCGTAGGGGTGCATTCCACAAATCAGCAAGCTTTCTCCGTAATACTGTCCGTGAAAGTGACGACAGCCCGAACAGACCGGATGCTGCTTCAGCATCGGTTCGACGGTTTGGGTAACAGGTTGCGTGATGTCCTCGATCGCCCCTCCGATGCCAAAATACGCCTCTAAAATTGGGCTAACTAAGACCGTCAGCGATTGCTCAACCTCATCGACGAGCGCCGAGTTTAGATGTGATGAAACTTCTTCTGAAAATTCAACCATTCCATTCAGCGCTTCGGTCACATCTAACGCCACATCGAGAAAAAAACCTTCAATCTGATCCGCGATCGTGTCAAACATTTCAAACCAGTCTTTTTGCCATTCATTCATAACAGTGATTGCCGGGGAAATTGCACAGAATTTATAGGTTTAACCTGCTCTTGACGATCGCGCTCGATCGCTCATTAGGCGTGATCATAACTTGAATGTTTGCAATGCAACCGTGAAGGAATTTTACGCTTTCTGTGCTTGGATAAATTGAACTGTGGCTTTCGTTAGAGGGCAAATCCTATCTTGCATCGCTAAGGTGAAAACGGCTTTCAAGCGTAGGAGTTGGATATGAACCGGGCTGTAGTGTCGCTCTTAGTGATGACGTTGCTAATCTTATTTGTGGTATCGCCATTCTCGGCATTGGCGATGCTGATGATGTTTTTATTAGTCGCAGGAATTGCGGGCACGATTAACTCGATGGTGCATCTCGTGGTGCATCATAATCCGCCAGAGCGATCAGATTCATAGAAAAGATATTTCGATCGGGATCACCGCAGTCTAAAGTAGTAAGTGAGCAATTTCCAGAGGTGATTTTGCTCACTTAAAGCTGTTTTAAAAACTCGGTAAAATTTAGAGCTATTCTCTAACCTATTCCGTGAGTTGATCCCATGAAGTCTTACTTAGCTGCCGCTGTACAAATGAATAGCTTGCCCGATCTGCACAAGAATCTGGCACAAGCAGAAGAATTGATTGATCTGGCGGTTCGCCGGGGCGCAGAGTTAATTGGTTTGCCCGAAAATTTCTCGTTTTTGGGGGACGAAGAAGCCAAGCTTGCCCAAGCGGAAACGATCGCGCTTGAGAGTGAGAAATTCCTCAAGATGATGGCGCAACGCTTTCAGGTGACGATTTTGGGCGGTGGCTATCCGGTTCCGGTGGAGCAAGGCAGGGTTTACAACACAGCCCTGTTGGTGGCTCCGAATGGTCAAGAACTTGCCCGCTATCAGAAGGTGCACCTGTTTGACGTGAATCTCCCCGATGGCAATACTTACCGCGAGTCGGCAACCGTGGTAGCCGGAACGCGAGTACCGCCAATCCACCCGTCGAAAGAGCTGGGCAGTATTGGCTTATCGGTGTGTTACGACGTGCGATTTCCTGAACTGTATCGCCAGATGACTCAGATGGGTGCAGAAGTGTTGTTTGTTCCGGCTGCGTTTACGGCGCATACTGGGAAGGATCACTGGCAGGTGTTGTTACAGGCAAGAGCGATCGAGAATACGTGCTATGTAATTGCGCCTGCTCAAACTGGACGACACAATTCGCTGCGGCAGTCTCACGGGCACGCGATGATTATCGATCCGTGGGGTGTGATTTTGGCGGATGCCGGAGAAATGCCGGGAGTGGCGATCGCGGAAATCATTCCAGGGCGATTAGAGCAAGTCCGGCGACAAATGCCGTCACTGCAACATCGGGTGTTTCTTTAGACTTAAGAAATGTTGCTGTGATCGGCACCATTTTTAGATGGCTTCGGCATCAGAATAAACTTCTTCTGTCGAAGCCCGAAAGCTTTCTAAATTTTTTGCTTAAGATCCGGGGCAGCGCTCAAACCGAAGCGAAAAATTTCCTTGCAGCGATCGTCCGATTGGGTGTTTTGCTCTGATAAAATTTCATCCCTTGGCTCCCACTTCAGATAGATAAGCCAATCGGGGCAATTCAGATACTGTGACAGCAAGCTGATTGCAACGTTTTTCAACATGCGGGAACAATTGGCGGGAATTTGCTGAACCTTCATCGATATTGCTATGAAAGTAGGGGCTTGGTATTTAGGCGACGATCGTGCTGAATTTACGGTCTGGGCACCGCGATCGCAGAGTGTGACCTTGGAATTGGGTGAGCGATCGGTCGAATTGGCGCAGAAGGCTGAGGGATATTGGAGCGCGATCATTTCTGATGTCAAGCCGGGGGCGCAGTACCGTTATCGGCTGGATGATCAGCAGTCTTATCCTGACCCCGCCTCGCAATTTCAGCCGTTCGGGGTGCATGAAGCTTCAGCCGTCGTAGATCATCAGTTTGAGTGGCACGATGGGGAATGGAAAGGAATCACCTTAGAAGATATGGTGATCTATGAGTTGCATGTTGGAACGTTTACGCCAGAGGGAACGTTTGAGGCAATTATTCCGCGATTGCAAACGTTACAAGAATTGGGAATTACGGCGATCGAACTTATGCCGATCGCGCAGTTTCCTGGAGACAGTAGAACCGATGATCCAAAGGCTTATCGCAACTGGGGATATGACGGGACATATCCTTATGCCGTACAGAATTCTTATGGCGGTGTAGCGGGTCTGAAAAAGCTAGTGGATGCCTGCCACCAACACGGAATTTCTGTGATGTTGGATGTGGTATATAACCATTTCGGCCCTGAAGGAACTTACATTCATCAGTATGGCGATTACTTTACTGAAACCTACAAAACTCCTTGGGGTAAAGCAATTAACTACGATGATGCTTATAGTCATTGTGTTCGCAGCTACTTTATAGAAAATGCGCTGTACTGGCTGAAAGAATTTCACATTGATGCGCTGAGATTAGATGCGGTACACGCGATTTACGACTTGGGAGCGCGGCATTTTCTATCCGAACTTGTCGATCGCGTTGATGAACTTTCACGCCAGCAGAACCGCAAGCTCTACCTAATTGCTGAAAGTGATTTAAACGATGTGAAATTAGTGCGATCGAAGCAAGCGAATGGATTTGGATTAGATGCACAGTGGAGCGATGATTTTCATCATGCTTTACACGCTTTGTTAACGGGAGCAGATGTTGGGTATTACCAGGATTTTGGTACCTGTGAAGATCTAGCAAAAGCGTATCGTGAAACGTTTGTTTATGACTGGAAATATGCCCCCCATCGGATGCGCTTTCATGGTGCGCCTGCAACCGATTGTGCAATGACTCAATTTGTGGTTTGTATTCAAAACCATGATCAAATCGGTAATCAAATGAAAGGAGAGCGGTTATCGCAATTAATTTCATTTGAAGGCTTGAAGTTGGCGGCAGGAGCAATCATTCTTTCGCCATATATTCCGCTGTTGTTTATGGGTGAAGAATACGGAGAAGAAGTGCCCTTTACCTACTTTGTCAGCCATTCTGATCCTGAGTTAATTCGACTGGTGCGGCAAGGCAGAAAAGTAGAGTTTAAACACTTTCATTTTGATGGTGAACCGCCTGATCCTGAAGCTGTGCAAACTTATGAAGAATGCATTTTGCAGTGGGAGCGCCATCAGGCCGGGAAGTATAAAATCCTCTGGGAGTTTTATCAGGAATTATTGAGAATGCGTCGATCGCTGCCTGCATTAATCAATCGCGATCGTGATTCGATTTCAGCTTGCGCTGAAGAAGAAAAGCAGTTTGTTTGGTTGCAGCGATCGAGCGCTGAACAAACGCTGTTAATTCTGATGAGTTTCAACCAGTCGGAGCAAACTTTTGAGTTTCCAGATGGGCAGTGGCGGAAGCTGTTAGATTCATCAGACGATCGCTGGATGGGCAAGAAAGCGCTGCCTTCGGCACACGCAAGCCCGACCGCGCCAGAAAAAGGACAGCACGGCGAAAGTGGGCAAGTGAGCGCACAAAGTTTTGTGGTTTATGAACGCTATTAATTGAGGACTTATGCGAATTCCACTAGCAACTTATCGAGTTCAATTACGTCAAGAGTTTCCGTTTGAAGCGGCTGCCAAAATTGTGGGCTATCTGGCAAAGTTAGGCATTTCTGACTTCTATGCGTCTCCTATTTTTAAGGCGAAAGCGGGTAGTAGTCATGGATATGATGTAGTTGATCCGACACAACTCAATCCAGAATTAGGGACACCAGAAGTGTTTGATCAACTCGTCGAAAAATTACAGCATCACAATATGGGATGGCTGCAAGACATTGTGCCAAATCATATGTCTTACGACAGCAATAATCGCTATCTAATGGACGTTTTAGAAAACGGCTTTGATTCAGAATATTTACAGTTCTTTGATCTGGCTTGGAATTCGCCCTTTAGAAGCAGTCAAGAACCGATTCTCGCGCCGTTACTGGGGGACTTTTATGGCTCCTGCTTAGAGAATGGAGATATCAAACTTCAGTACGGTCAAGAGGGATTATCAGTTAATTATTATGCACTTCGAGTTCCTTTAAGGCTTGAATCTTATTCGATCTTTCTAACTCGCGATTTAGGAAAATTAGCTAAAACTTTAGGAAGAAGAAATCCTGATTTTGTTAAGCTTCTTGCTGTTCTCTATATGTTAAAAAGTTTACCTGCTGAGTCGGGTGGTAAACAGAGACAAGACCAAGCTGAATTCGTTAAAGGATTGCTTTGGGAGCTGTATGAAGGAAATCCTGAAGTTAAAAATTTCATCGATGAAAATATTCAATTTTTCAACGGTGAAGCAGGCAATTCGCACAGCGTGGATTGGTTAGACAAGCTATTGTCAGAGCAGTTTTTCCGTTTATCTTATTGGAAGGTTGGAGCTGAGGAAATCAACTATCGCAGATTTTTTACAGTCAATGAGCTAATTTCGGTGAGAATTGAAGAGCAAAAAGTGTTTAACTACACGCATAATTTCATTGCTCAGCTCATCCAAGAGGGTAAAGTTACCGGACTTAGAATTGATCATATTGATGGTCTCTCCAATCCAAAACAATATCTACATCGGCTACAGGAGAAAGTAGGCGATACTTACATTGTCGCAGAAAAGATTCTACAGCCTGGTGAAGATCTGCCAAAAGACTGGAGTATTCAAGGAACATCAGGATATGACTACTTGAATTACCTCAATAGCGTGTTTTGTGATGTGCAAAACGAGCCGCGCTTTGATGAAATTTATCAACGGATTCAGGGTCGATCGATTCCTTTTGAAGAAGTTGTGCTTGATAAGAAGCGCTTGATTCTTGATAAGAATTTGGCAGGCGATTTAGATAATTTAGCCGCCTTGCTAAAAGATATTTCGCTTAAAGACCGCTACGGCAATGACTTCACGATTAATGGCTTGAAACGCGCGATCGCTGAAGTCCTAATTCAATTTTCGATCTATCGCACTTACACCACTGAAGAGGGAGTTGCAGAAGATGATCGTAATTACGTCAAAAATGCGATCGAGATTGCTCGCGAAAATCAGCCTTTTTCACAAAAGGAATTAGATTTTGTCGAGAAAGTGCTGCTGCTTGAATACGATGATTCGCTCACGGCAAAAGATAAAGAACAATGGCTTTATTTTGCAATGCGGATTCAGCAGTACACCGGGCCGCTGATGGCAAAAGGCGTTGAAGATACTGCATTCTTTGTGTACAACCGCTTGATTTCTCTAAATGAAGTCGGTGGTGATCCGGGTCGATTTGGTATTAGTACAACCGAGTTTCACCAGTTTAATCAGTATCGACAACAGCATTGGAACGTTGCAATGAATGCAACTTCTACACATGATACAAAACGGGGCGAAGACCTTCGTGCCAGAATTAATGTACTTTCGGAAATTCCTGATGAATGGCAAGCGCAAGTACAAAAATGGCGTGAAATGAATCATCAATACAAGATTCAACACAAGAAAGCGTCGATGCCCAGCGCGAATGACGAGTATGCGTTCTATCAAACGTTAGTGGGGGCATATCCGTTCCAGGAAAGTGAAATGGATGGGTTTGTCGATCGGGTCGAGCAGTACGCGATCAAATCAATTCGAGAAGCGAAAGTCTCTACGGCTTGGTTACGTCCAAATAGTGCCTATGAAGAAGCTTGCACTAACTTTGTGAAAGCAATTCTAGCGGACGATCAGTTTCTCAAAGAATTCCTGCCCTTCCAGCAGAAGATTTCGCACTATGGGATTTTCAATTCTTTATCCCAAGCTTTGATCAAAATTACTTCTCCGGGTATTCCTGATTTTTATCAAGGCACTGAACTTTGGGATCTCAGTTTGGTTGATCCAGATAATCGCCGTCCGGTTGATTTTACAATCCGTGAAGCGTTTCTAGATGCGATGCAAGCCGCAGCACCCTTAGCGTTAATGCCAAAACTTTTAGAAAAGCCAGAAGACGGACAAGTGAAGATGTTCCTCACACTGCAAGCGCTAAAAGTGCGGAATCAATTCAAGTCGGTCTTTCTCAGTGGCGAGTATATTCCGCTAGAAGCAACCGGAAAGTTCAAAGATCACATCATTGCCTTTGCGCGTAAAGATGCAGGGCAAATGGTGGTGACGATCGCACCCAGATTTTTCACCCGATTGATTCAACCGAATCAACTGCCAATGGGTGAAATTTGGGCAGATACTGCAATTGAGCTTCCTGCTTCAGGTTGGAAGAATGCGATTTCCGAGACTGAACATACTGGAAGCACGATCGCGCTCAAAGATGCCCTGCAAGATTTTCCGGTGGCACTGCTGACACACTAATTTGAAGCAGCACATCGTAGGATAAGGCTTAATGTCAGTGAGACAGAAGTAACTTGCTTTGATGATGGATTCGGATCGCCGCACTCAACGAAGCAGAAAGACTCGTTGAACTGCCGTTAGCTTACGTTGTTGCTGTTTTCTTTTATGTTGCTTCCTTGGGTTTGGCGATCGATTCCATTGCATCAGCGCACAGGTTCAGAAGTGTTTACTGCTTTGTTTTTGCAGGATAAGATTGCAGCTTTATTAGAAAGTCCTTCTCCAGCATCGCCAGACTATCCGCAGTTGGGGCGCTTTTCTATCTGTGCGGGACAGCCTAGATCGGCTAGAGTTTGGACACCTGCGATCGGAAAAATTCTGCCGTTTCTCAATCAGTTGATCGAGCAGGAAATCCCTTCTCAAGCGCCAGAGCATTTACCGTTTACGGGCGGTTGGTTGGGCTGGCTGGGCTATGATCTTGCTTGGGAGATTGAGCGGCTTCCGTATCTCAAACCAGAAACTTTACCGTTTCCGGTGGCGTTTTGGTATGAGCCAGAATGCTTTGCGGTGTTAGATCATGAGCAGCAAGTTTTATGGTTGGCAGCAGGCCATCAATCTCAATTAGATCAGCTTGAGAAACGACTATCAAATTTAGTTCAAACCTCCTTCAAAAGTTCAGCATTTGAGACTCAGTTCTGCATGAAGCAAACGGACTATGAAGCGATCGTTCTCAAGGCTAAACAACACATCCGAGCGGGTGATATTTTTCAAGCTAATTTATCTCTGAGATTTGAAGCGAGAACCGAAGCTGAAAGCTGGACAATTTATCGATCGCTGCAATCCATTAATCCCTCACCGTTTGCCAGCTATTGGAAAACGCCTTGGGGGGATGTGATTAGCTGTTCTCCAGAACGATTGGTCAAACTAAAAGACGGAATGGCAGAAACCCGCCCGATCGCTGGAACTCGGCCGCGTGGAACCACGATCGAACACGATCACGATCTAGCTCAAGAATTACTCGGCAACACTAAAGAGCAAGCCGAACACATTATGCTAGTGGATTTAGAGCGTAATGATTTGGGACGAGTGTGTGAATGGGGCAGTGTACAGGTCGATGAATTACTCGCGATCGAACGCTATAGCCATGTGATGCACTTAGTCAGCAATGTGATTGGCAAGATACAGCCACAGTTTAATTCGATCGATGTGATTCGCGCTCTGTTTCCGGGTGGAACCATTACCGGATGCCCGAAAGTCTGGTGCATGGAGATTATTGAAGCGTTAGAACCTGTGCGGCGCAGTTTGTTTTATGGCTCTTGTGGTTATCTCGATCGACGTGGAAATCTTGATCTCAACATTCTGATTCGCACGTTGCTGTATGCACGTCAGGAAGAGAGTGCGATCGTCTGGGGGCAGGTTGGCGCGGGAATTGTAGCAGATAGCGATCCAGAACGAGAGTGGTTTGAATCTTTGCAAAAAGCACGAGCGCAACTTGCCGCACTCGGACAGGAAGTTTAATCTTCCCGTTTGCGCTCATACCATTGGCGATAAATTAACTCCAACTCGCTGCCCATATCCGCAAAATAATCAACCTGATTCGCCTGCAACGCCACACACAGCCGAAAAATGCCCAGTGCCACGATCGCCACGATCATGCCGCCTGCGGTGGTGATTAAGGCTTCGGCGATTCCAGCCGCAGCTTTATTCGTGTCAACCGTTGTTCCACCTCCAACTCGGAGATTAAAGAACGTGATAATTAATCCGGTGACTGTTCCCAACAACCCCAACAATGGAGCCATTGCAATCACCGTTTCAAGCAGCTTATCGCCCTTTCGCATCTGCACAAATTCCCGATCGCCCGCTGCTTCGAGCGCCAATCGCACCGTTTCGGGAGAAGGCTGATCAAGTTTCAGCCCTGCTAACATGAACCGTGCGATCGGCAAATTCGTTGCGGCTTCTGCAATCGATCTCGCTTCAAGCAAATCAAATCGAGCTGCATCTAAGATTCGGTGAGCGACGCGAGCCTCACCCCGTAATACTTGTGACCAGAACAACGATCGCTCCAAACCACAAGCGATCGTCAAGATCGAAAGTCCCGCAATTGGAATCATTACGGGACCGCCTTTCGCAATCAAATCAAACAGCGTTGACATTGAGATTTCTGCTATTTCCAGCCTGCGCGATCCATGATTTTTAGCGCTTCTGCATTGTTTTTACCAAACACCGAAGCATTCAGCGGATCTTCTTTGAAGTTCTTACCATAGCTCAATAAGACCGAATCGATCGTCGCACTTCTTACCGCTGGATACTCGTTGTTGCTTCCCGCAAAGATGGCCTGAGCTTCCGGGCTGGCGAGATATTCCAAAAATTGTACCGCTGCTTCACGATTGGGAGCCGTTTTCACTACGCCACCACCGCTGATATTGACGTGAGTGCCTCGCTCTTTCTGATTTGGGAAAAAGACTCCGATTTTAGAAGCGATCTCTTTGTCTTCCGGCTTATTGGACTTAGCTAGACGCACTACGTAATAGGTATTGACCAAGGTGAGATCGCTTTGTCCGGCGGCGACTGCTTTAATCTGAGCGGTGTCGTTGCCTTCAGGCGATCGCGCAAAGTTTGCTACCAGTCCCCGCGCCCATTCTTCGGTCTTTTGAGGGCCATGCTTTGCCAGCATCGACCCTGAAAGCGATTGGTTATACACATGGCTCGACGATCGCACGACAATGCGTCCTTTCCATTTCGGGTTGGCTAAATCTTCGTAAGTCGAGAGATCAGACGGCTTCACGCGGTCTTTGTTGTACACGATCACCCGCGCCCGCCGAGTAAAGCCAAACCAGTGCCCACCGGGTTCACGCAGGTTTTTAGGAATTGCACGGGTGAGCGTGGAGGATTGCACAGGCTGGAGTAAATTCTCCTGTTGAGCACGCCACAAGCGCCCTGCATCTACAGTGAGTAGAACATCTGCGGGACTGTTTGCGCCTTCGCTTTTAATCCGCTCGATCAGCTTATCGGCATCCGCTTCAACCAAGTTGACTTTGATACCTGTTTTTTTTGTAAAGCCTTGATAGACAGCGTTATCGCTATCGTAGTGACGAGCAGAGTAGAGATTGAGAACGCGGGGTGCGGCGATCGATTGTTCGGTGTTGGATCGCCAAATTTGATGGGCAGTCACAGCGGCGATCGCTGCACCAGAAGCCAAAAAAAGCCGTCTTTTCATAGTCATATTGAAGTGTTCCACCAGGACTCGATATGCCCAAACTAGCTAGAACTCGCAGTAATCTGCCCGCAAATTCTATCTTAATTGACATAAGTTACTAATAAGGAACTTAAAGGAGTTTGGAATCACTGTCAAGCAAATGGATCAAAAAAGGACGATCGGCTCGCCTGCTCCTCTTGATTTTTCTTCCTGGTAAGCATTTCAGGCTTCATTCGCTAGACTCTATCGCCAGATTTGAGGCACTCTTTTGCAAAAATCTCTCAAGCTTTTGGAATCTTAGGATGTGATAATTTGTCAAGAGCCTGAGCGCTTCGCCAAGACCCAACCCTCAAAAATTTCTTCAGGCTCGTAATTCACGATCGACGTTTTGGCAAGATTGGGATCAATCCAGGCGTACTTTGTATTCGGTGAAATTTTCGGATCTTTGATGTATTGCCCAATTTGGGGCGTATAAAAATTCAGCAGCAATTGCCGCTTGCGATCGTCGCGACCAATCAACGCTTCATTCACCACAAAACTCACAGGCTGCGATCGCAAAATTGACTGAACATTCGGCTGTGACAAAAACTGTTTGAGTCGGGGATCATAATCTCCCCATAATCCAGTCAGGTGCAGCATTGCCATCGCTAACCAGGATGTGAGTAGCCAAACTGCGATCCAATAATTTGCAGATTGATGCCTCGAAACACGGTTCCGCAGTAGCCAAATTACAGGTAAGCTGAGCCACCCTAATCCCACAGCCAGCACAACCAGCGCAATCGATTCGATCGTGCCACTCCGCAGTGTGGTTGAAAATACCTGAGCAATCATCATGCGCCGATTCACAATGACGAGCAAAATTATTGCGATCGCGCCTATAAATAGATTTAGCCCGATGAATAAACCCGTTTGTTTGCGCTGCCTGTAAAGATATGCAAGATGAGACAGTGCGATCGCCGCGAATAATCCAATAAACGGCATTAACTGGATTGGATAATAGTGTGTTCGCGTTCCAAAGATACTTAATTCAATAAATAATATAACCGGATAGCCAATCAGTAAAAAACGACTCTGCTTCGATTTTAACAATGCTCGAATATCAGAATGAAAGCACGAAAGCCACAAACCAGCTAACGCGAAAAAGACCCAAGGAAAACCATTTGCAGGAATATTCCAGAGATAATAGAACTGATTTGCACCCTGATAGGTTTGCCCCTTTAGATGAATTAGTTTGCCAAACAGTTCTTGAATCGGGGCGGTTCCATATTTTTCAACTGCTGCCCATAGCCAAAAAATCGGTAGCAATAACCCAATCGCACATCCCAAGTACAGTAGGGGATCAAACAAATGACGATGGCGGCGATGCTGAAAAATTAGATAAGGAAATAGCGCGATCGTCGCGGGAATAATCATGAATCCTTTGATCATGAATCCCACACCAAACATCAAGCCTGTCAGAAACCTCCAGGGACGCTCTGAAGATTCTGCCATGAGTAGCGTCCAAATTGCGATCAGTTCCACGCAGACGAGAACCATATCTTGCGTAGCTAATCGTCCGTATTGCACTACTAACGGAATCACACTAAAAATCGCCGCCCCAAGCCAAGCAATTCGAGGCGTAGTCAACCGTACCCCGATCGCGTACGTCAGCAACACACTCAGCACAAACGCGATCGCGCTTGGGAGTCGTGCGACTCCCTCATTCGTTCCAAATAACAAATACGATCCGGCAATCAGCCATTGAATTCCGATCGTGCGATCGAAGCTATATCCCCCGCCCCACTGTGGCGTGATCCAGTCTCCGGTTCTCAGAATGGTTCGTGCCTGCGTTGCATAAATCCCTTCATCGTGTGCCATCAGGCTTTGCTGAGAACTGCGAATTAGAACGATCGGCAAAACCCAAAGTAACAGAGTGAGATAAGGCAGAATTCGCTTCCAGTTCACAACACTTCCTTCTATCCAGTGCAGGGGAATTCTAACGCAGTTTTTCTCCTACAACTTTTCCTGAAACTACAGGTTGCTTAGAACACGAGAAGCACGATCGCGCTTGACACTGATATTAAATCTTTGCATGAAGCGTGAATGCTTTGCCGAATCAAAGGTAGACGGACTTCGTTTGGATAGCCGCAGATTTGATTCGGCAAAGCATCCCCGCAACAGTTCTATTCAACAATCATGCACCTAGCCAACGGGCTGCATCTTTCGCGTGATAAGTCAGAATCAAATCTGCTCCCGCCCGCTTAAAGCTGAGCAAGGTCTCCATGACGACTCGTTCTTCATCGATCCAGCCGTTCAGGGCTGCGGCTTTCACCATCGCATACTCACCCGACACATTGTAAGCCGCGACGGGAAGGTTAGACGCTTGCTTGACCTGGTGAATGATGTCCATGTAAGCCAAAGCAGGCTTCACCATCAGCATATCTGCGCCTTCTGCAATGTCGAGTTGAATTTCTTTGATCGCTTCTCGCGAATTGCCAGGATCCATTTGATAAGTGCGACGATCACCAAATTGCGGAGTCGATTCCGCAGCATCCCGGAATGGCCCGTAATAAGCAGACGCATACTTCGCTGCATAAGACAGAATCGGAATGTCTTGAAATCCAGCCTCATCCAATCCTGCTCGAATTGCAGCGACAAAGCCATCCATCATGCCAGAGGGCGCAATAATATCGGCTCCAGCTTTTGCTTGCGAAACTGCGGTTTTCTTCAGCAGTTCTAGGGTTGGATCGTTGAGAACGCGCCCAGTCAAATCGCCCACTTCGAGATAGCCACAATGCCCATGCGAGGTGTATTCACACAAGCACGTATCCGCAATCACGATTAACTCTGGAACGGCTTCTTTGACGGCTGTTGCTGCTTTTTGGACAATACCGCAATCGTGCCAGGCTCCGGTTGCATCGGTATCTTTATCGTCAGGAATGCCAAACAAAATGATCGAAGGAATGCCAAGATCGTAAACTTGCTTTGCTTCTTCGACAATTTTATCGATCGACAACTGATACACTCCCGGCATCGATCTCACTTCATTGGCAATTCCTTGTCCGGGCACAGCAAACAACGGGTAAATTAAATCGCTGGTGGTTAAAACGTTTTCCCGCACCATGCGGCGCAGTTGGGGATGGGTGCGGAGCCGACGAGGGCGATGGGTTGGAAACATAGCGTTAAATACGGGGTTCGATCGAGGATGCTTTACAAGTCTAAAACGTTGATGGTGAGGAACCAGACAAGGTAACAAACTGTAAAAAACTAAATCGCAACATAACTTCTCAGTTGCACTTCACACTGTTGAAACCCGTAGTTCAATGCGCCAAACAGAACATCGAGTTCCTGAATCGTGAAGAAGGTTGTGTTACGGGTAAAGACCTCGGCTTCGAGCTTGCCAAACTGCCAGCGATCGCCATTCGACACAATTCCGTAAATGATAATTTCCGGTTCTCCATTGAGTTTCTGAGCCGCAATCATTTCTGCAAGGCATTGCGCCCAACCTGTTTCAAAGTTGTCTTGTTTCGCTTCGACTAGAAGCAAATAGGGCTTGTCAAACACGACTTTACCGAGTGGAGAGCGACGTGCCAGAATGTACTCTGGAAAGCCACCCAGCCTTTCATCGTAGTTCAGGGATTGATGGCTCCAGATGATGAAGCGATCGCGGTAGTGTTTCCAAACTTCCTTGAGAACGGGATAGATTAAATTCTCACAAATCGCAAACTCAGAATTATCAACCACTGCCTCGCGCATCATTAGCTGCAAATCTTCTCGAAAATACTCAGAAATCTGAAATGCGAGTTGCTGAATAAATTCTGCTTCGGTATATCGCACCTGAAATTCTTTGACGACTTCACCGAGCGTTTTGAACGGGCTGAATGACATAAGCTTTCCTCGTGCTTTCTCTATTCTATGAAAGCGACAGAACTCCGATCGTCTAGCGCAACCGGAGTTCTCACACTACTCGAAATCTAAAAGTTAGGGTTTTGTAAACAATCGGAAGTAAAGCGACTGTAACGCTTCTTTTACCGGGAACAGCGCATAAGTAAGCGGGTTGATCGTCACAATAATGTCCCGAAAATCTCGTTTTGCTAAAGCAACGATCGCCCAAGCGACACTCGATGCTGACATCACTCCATAAGGATTGAGTTGACTCTTAAACGGGCCTAAAATCAGCTTCCGAATAATACAAGGTGCATCTAATCGCCGCAAAGTAATCAAATCACCTAATGTTCGCTTCGATAGTTCATAAAGCGGACTAAAAGCAGGGTTTACTTCTGCTTCTGAAGTGTTGATCCAAAGCTCTTTGAGTGCTTTATGCGAGGACACAGTAACAGTTTCTAAGAATAATTCTGCGAGCTTCCAAGTTGAAAAAGTATTGACCTCGTATGAAGTCTGAATTGCTTCAGGAGAACGATCGCCATACACATTCACCCCATGATTGAGAATGAAGATATCCACTTTTTGCAGGCGCGATCGAAGGTCTTCTTCCGCTCCGATCTGCCATTGCAGTACCTCAACTTTGGGATCAAAGCTTGCATTTTCACGGGTTGTTAGTGCGATCACTCTTGCACCTTGCCGAGTTAATTCTTCAACTAACGCCTGTCCCAGCGTGCCAGACGCTCCTGTAACCGCCACGACTTTATCTTTGAGCGACAAGCTTGTTCCCAGCATTTTGTCTACGATCGTAAAGTGACCACAGAAATAAGCATTTGGCTGATCAAAATGGTGTCGCCAGTGATAAGTGCGATTCACAATCCAAGGCTTTGGTAAATCAATTAAATCCCCAGGCTTGTGGGTGACATCGGTTTGTAAAAGTAACCCTTGCGATCGTGCCAAAGCTGGAATTAGAAATACCAGCGAGTAGAGTGATCCTAACCAGAATCCCGGCATTTGGGTCAAACCTGCCAGTAGGGTTGTGGCGCTGAACATTGCCAGTGATTCTGGCACATCATTGTAGAGTTGCGCCCGTTGGTAAAGTTCTAAACTGGCGATCGTCAAATCCGGACGATAAGCTTTGTGGTGTAGATTATGAAAACGTTTTAGGGGTTGCCAGTAGTGTCCGGCAAGGTGATAAGCGTCCCGTATCAGTTCTGCAAGAACAATTGCAGAAACTCCAAGGAGGCATTGAACGAGTAGCTGACTGTACAGAAATCGCAGATCCATGAACCCGATGTAATGCTTCTTAATAAAACTTTCCCTACTTTACCTTGAGCGCGGCATTTCAACTGACCGAATTTGAGTCCAGTCAGATTTGCGATCGTGCGCTCTAATCCATAGTAAGCAGTTTGCTCAAGGATGCAATTAATCCTTTACTTCTCCTGTTAACAGCGCCACCACGACTAATTCTTCAGCCTGGAGCGCGTGGCAGTCTTCGATGACGATCGTGCTGTGTTTTTCAACTAAATCATGCAGCGATTCATCTAAATACGCTTCTAACACACCCGGATGAATATAATATTTCCGACAAGTTGCAGGACGATTTCCCAAATAAGAAGACACAGATTTAACCGCTTGCGTAATATTCTTTTTTGCGGCTGTTTGTGAGGTAAATTTGCCAATTTCAGCTAAATGAGTAGCGGCTAAAACTGTTCCTGCCCAAGTGCGAAAATCTTTTGCTGTAAAATCTTGACCTGTGATTTCTCTTAGATAATCATTCACATCACTCGATTTAATATCTTGCGGTCGTTTATTCTCATCTAAATATTGAAAAAGCTCTTGACCGGGGAGATCTTGACAACGTTTGACAATCTTTGCAAGTTGTTTGTCGTTGATATCGATCGCATGATCAACTCCGCTTTTTCCCCGGAATTCAAAGCGAACTTTTGAGCCAATCACATTCACATGGTCATCGTGCAATGTTGTTAAACCGTAAGACTCATTTGTTTTCGCGTATTCTTCATTGCCGACTCGAATTCGCGTTAGTTCCATGAGCTTGAGAACAGTCGCTAATACTTTTTGTTTCGGCAATCCGGAAAGCGCTAAATCCTGCTCTAATCGCCGCCGAATCTCTGGTAAGGCTTGGCTAAAAGCAATCATGCGGGAGAATTTTGTCTGGTCGCGAATCGATCGCCACAGTGGATGATACCGATACTGCTTTCGTCCTTTTGCGTCGCGTCCAGTTGCCTGCAAATGCCCATTTTCAAGCGGACAAATCCACACATCCCGATAAGCAGGCGGAATTGCAAGAGAATTAATGCGTTGAATCGTTTTCTCGTCTTTGATACGAGCGCCATTCGGATCAAAATAAATGAAGCTTTTTCCCGATCTCTTGCGTCGAATTCCTGGCATCTCGTTGCTGACGTAGTGTAATCCAACCGCTTCGGCAGACTCGATCGGATCAGTGGGAATTTCGGTAGGAAGCTCGGCGACGGCTAAATTCATGATTTCAAACATCATTTCGGGATAGTTTGACCGTATCAAACTGAACGATGTTTGAAATCTGCAAGGAAGTATAGTCTTAAAGGTTGAGGAGCAAATTGCGATGGAAATTAACCTTCCTGATGTGTTGGCGGAAGTGACTGCCGTTTTTGAACAATATGAAAAGGCTTTAATTAGTAATGATGTTGCGGTGTTAGATCAGCTTTTTTGGCAAAGTCCGCATACGATTCGCTATGGTGCAACTGAGAATCTATATGGGTATGAGACGATCGCGCAATTTCGGGCAGGGCGATCGGCGGTGGGACTCGATCGAACCCTACAAAATACAGTGATCACCACTTACGGGCAGGATTTTGCTACAGCAAATACGGAGTTTGTCCGCTCTGGTAAAACTGGACGACAAAGCCAAACCTGGATGCGAACGGCTGACGGTTGGAAAGTCGTTGCCGCGCACGTTTCACTTATGCCATGATCAGCGCATTCCTGACTTGGGGCAATCAGCAATGAACAAGGTCTTCAAGCAACTTACCGCGATGGTAACTTGGTGCTGGATGAAAAGCTAGATGCGGCATTAGAAGGAAAGAAGCTATTTCTCGTTCTGATTGAAGAATCACCCCAGTTGCAGAGCAACGATACACAAAATCTAGAACCCAGAAAACAACGTTTTTTAGAGCAACTTCAGCAATACTCTTTCAAATTGCCTGAGGATTACGAGTTCGATCGAGCAGAACTTTATGAGCGATAACGTTTTTCTAGATACAAACTTATGGATTTATCTTTTTAGCATCGAGAAATCATGATATTGCCCCTCCAATCCCCGAAGAACCATAAACACACAGAACTTCAAACCGTTGAAGCTCTGTGTGTCTAACTTTTAGCAGCTATGCACTCACCGCCGATCGCTCCACAGCAGGCACACTCAACACTTGCTGATACAGCTTGCTCAACTGAGAAGCCACGCCATCCCAGCTAAACATTGCTTCTACCCGATCGCGTCCCGCCCGTCCCAACTGATAGCGGTAAGCTGAATCAGATAAGATTCGATCGATCGCTTGTGCAAATGCCGCATCATCTTTCGGGGGCGCTAACAGTCCAGTCTCTTCAGGAATCACTGTAAACTGCAATCCACCCACATCTGAAGCCACCACCGGAGTACCGCTTGCCATTGCTTCGATCGCCACCAATCCAAATGGCTCATAATGACTCGGCACCACCGAAACATCTGCCGCAGCGTAGTACAAGTGCAAATTCTCAAGCCCCAAACGACCGGGGAACAGCGTGATATCTTGTAAGCCTAATTCATTTACAATCCCTTCAATGCGATCGCGCTCCATCCCATCGCTTTGTCCCGGACGACTACCGCCTCCGATAATCAATTTCAGATTCTCGTGCTGTAATCGCCCGACAGCGCGGACTGCAGTTTCAATGCCTTTACGTCGATCGAACCGTCCCACGTACAGCACAATCTTGTCATCTTGATTCAATCCCAGAACCTCGCGAGCTTCAGCGCGAGAAATCTGACCAAACCGCTCGATATCGGTTCCACAAGGAATGATATCAATGTTGCCATGCTGCGAAACGAGCGATCTCATATGTTCCTGCTCTTGAGGACTGGTGGCAACAATCTGCTCTGCGGTTTCGAGGCATTGTTTTTCCGTTGCAAGCCGCGTCTTTGCAATCATCGGAATCGCTGAAACCGATTGATACTTAATGGCTCCCAATGAATGATAAGTGTGAATTTGCTTCGAGCCTTGGAGCTTTTTCAGCGTCATGCCGACCCAAGACGATAGCCAATAATTGGTGTGCACTAACGGGTATTCAACGCCCGAATCAGTTTGGAACTGCTGAAAATTCTGCACAAATTCGGGCAAATAACCAAACAGATCATCACGCGGAATAAATTCTTTCGGGCCTGCGGTGAGCCGAATCGTGCGGCAATGTGGATTATGCTGCACAATCTCAGGTTGATCAGCAATCGATCGACGAGTAAACATATCGACCTGCCACCCCTGCCGCGAGAGCGCTTCGCCCACTTGCCGCACGTAGACATTCTGCCCGCCCGCTTCTTCTTTGCCAATTTCGATCGCGGGATCGCCATGTACGGAAATCAATGCGATCCGGGGACGCTCACCTGAGATAGCCATATTTCTATTACCAAAACACGATGAATGAAAACAAATGTGAAATTTCATAACCATTGCGTTTAAGCGTAGTAACAAATGGCGCAATCCCCATCCTTCAGGAGTCAGAAATCGTAGGATGGTTTTATATAGCTAGATAGCGATAGAAGCAAGTTTCTTCTATCGCCAGTTAGATTTTGCAATAAAAAAAGGCAGTGTTACCTGCCTAGATTCAGTGAAGTCAAACTTTAAGCTTTAATACGATCGGTTCAATACATAGTCTGTCAGCTTAATCAAAGCTTGGCGCGAGTCAGAAGGCGGCAAATCTGATAGATGTTCAATCGCAGCTTTGGCATGATAGGTTGCTAATTCCTTCGCTCTTTGAATGCCTTGACTATCTCTTACCAGCGCTAAGGCTTGTTCTAGATCATCTTCCTGAACAAATTCTCGATCGATTAACTCTTCTAAATAAGGCTTTTCTTCTAAGGCATACAGCACCGGAGCCGTCAAATTTCCACTCTTTAAATCCGATCCCGAAGGTTTTCCAAGCCCCTCGGCTGAACTGGTAAAGTCGAAAATATCATCAACAATCTGAAACGCTAAGCCTAAGTGCCGTCCGTACTGATACAGCTTGTGTGCCTCTGCATCGGAAGCATCACTCAATAGTGCTGCCGCTTTCGAGCTATTTGCGATCAAAGATGCCGTCTTGTAATAGCTTTTTTCTAGATAAGAGTCGATCGTTAAACCTGTATCAAAACGAAGCAATCCTTGCTGAATTTCACCTTCGGCAAAGTCTTTGATCACCTCAGACAATAGCTTAATCACTTCGATATTTTCTAGATTTGCCAAGTACCACGACGACTGAGCAAACAGAAAATCCCCGGCTAATACAGCAACCTGTGTACTAAATCGGCTATGAACTGCGGGAAGTCCTCGCCGCATCTCCGACTCGTCGATCACATCATCATGCACCAAGCTAGCGGTATGAATCATCTCAGTGATTTCCGCAAGACGGCGATGACGCTGAGTAATCTCCTGTCCGCGCATCGTAGCACGAGCAACGAGCAGGACGATCGCAGGACGAATACGTTTTCCTCCGGCGCTAAACAGGTGTTCTGCGGCAGCGTAAAGAATAGGATGACGCGCACCGATCAGATTTTTAAGGTTCTCGGCAAGTAAACGTAAATCCGCTTCTACCGGAGAAAAGAGGGATGTGGCTGAGGTCATGTAGTTGCCGACTCAGAAGCTATAGGTTAAGTTTTTTTACGGCTTGTGACCTTATTTTACTCATAAATCCGCAAATCTAGGGGATTAAAAATTTGCGGTTCTCAGTTTAGCCGGTTTCAAGCGGCACGATCGCGCCGCTTAACTTCAACACGCTTGAGGAATTGGAGCAGTGGTGACAAGCGCAAACTCAGCCCCTTCGCCAGGCTCCAAATAGTTTTAACCAACGGTCTTAACCCACGGCGACCGATTCCGAGAGTGTCACTTGCTGTACTGTCGGAGTGTAACCGAGCCAGCGTTGCGCCACTTCCACAAATGGCTCTGGAGTGCCGCTGACATAAAACTGCGTCGGTAAAGGAGGCTGTGCAGATCGCAAGCCCAGCAATTCCAACTCCTGCGCGGCTGCTTTCGCAACGGAGACGGCCGGATCAATCAGCTGTACCGAACTGGGGACGATAGATCTCACAACCGGAGCGAGGTGCGGATAGTGCGTACAGCCATAAATTAGCGTGTCAATGCTTTGATCTAATAGCGGCTTGAGATAACGTTGAGCGACTTTATAAGTATAAGAATCCTCAATTCGCCCTTGCTCAATCAATGGCACAAACTCAGGACAGCCAATTTGCCAAACTTCAGCGGTCGGCTCAACTTCAAGAATGGCTTGGCGATAGGCATCACTGGCAGCAGTGGCAGGAGTCGAAATTACTCCAATGCGTCGTCCTTGTTTGACGGCTGCCCTTGCACCTGGCAGAATCACACCCAGAATCGGTAGACTTGGAAACTCTTGGCGGATGGTTTCGATCGCCAATGCCGAACTGGTATTACACGCCATAATCACCATTTTGGCGCGACGTTCTACCATCCAATTCAAAATTTCGCGCACAAACTGAATAATTTCGGCCTGCGATCGAGTGCCATACGGAACACGAGCAGTATCACCAAAATACAACAGCGATTCGTTCGGCAGCTGGCGATACATCTCGCGCAGCACCGTTAAGCCACCGACCCCGCTATCAAATAGCCCGATCGGATTTGAGCCATTCGGTGACTCAGCTAAGCAACCGAACTCTTCTCCCAGGTTGATCATGTCTTACTTCCTCACACCACTCAGAACATTCAGATCAGAACATCAAAAGCCAGAAGGCTGAAGCAATCGTACTCTGATTTTTTGCTTCAGGCTTCTTACTTTCATCTCAGTCTAAGCGCTCTTGCCAAGTGGCTCAACACCATAGGGGTAGGATTTAACGCGAACCGCGGTTCCCTAGATATTCGAGAACGCCGCGAGCGATCGAATCTGCCATGCGCTGACGATAGGATGACTCCGCCAAGCGAGTCGCATCAGTCCGACCTGTGACAAACCCAACTTCCACTAGAACAGAAGGCATCGAGGTGCGACGCAAAACAAAGAAGCGAGCACTGCGAACTCCTCGATCTTGAACTCCGGTTCCTTGCAGGACATTGCGATGAATTGTGCGGGCCAGTTCCAAGCCACTTTGGAAATAGTATGTTTCTAGCCCATTCACATCGGGACGACTCATACTAATGGCGTTGGCATGGATGCTGACAAATGCGGTTGCATTTGCTCGCTGTGCAATATCGACGCGGGGCTGGAGATCCAAGTCAGTATCAGCGTTGCGGGTCATCACGACCTGAACCCCTCCTCGCTCTAGATTTGCCTGGACACGGCGGCTGATATCGAGCACGATTTCTTTTTCTTGAATTCCTCTGATGCCAACGGCTCCGGGGTCAGGCCCGCCATGTCCCGGATCGATTACCACGACTAGGCGACCATTGGGAACACGCGGCGGAACGGGACGCGGATTAGTCGTAGGCGGGACTGGGATCGGAGAAGGCGTGATTGGGGGTGTCGTCGGCGGATTTGTCGTCGGCGGTGTAATCGGGAACAATCCGCGACGCACAGGTAAGATCAACTGCTGCGGAGATGTCTGCACAATGTCGCCAAACTGCACATTTGCAGCAGGCAGGAACAAGAGTGCGAGATCGTTGCCGTCTTGCCGGACTCGCGCTTGCAGAATTGAGCTACCTGCAGGCAGTTGAGGCCCTCTAAAGCTCTGGTCGGTACGTGCCGATCGAATCAACACTCGATATGATCCAGTCGCCCGATCCCAGCCTGTGGTGTAACTGAGTGGCTGATTGCCACGGATAATCAGTTGGCGATTCGCATCAAGCTCGACAGATTGAACGATCGCGGTTTGACTGGCAGGAGGTTGCGTGACTGGAGGCTGTGTGACCGGAGATGATGTGATCGGAGTTGAACCTACAGCTTGAGGTAAGACAATTAACCCGCCAGAAGGACTCGCGCTAGCTCGCCAATCGGCACTCTGGGGGGACAGCGTTAAGGTCAAGCGAACGCTATCTGGCGTGAATTGTGAGATTTGAGCGCGAGAGACACCGCTCACATTCACTGGAAGGTCACGCGGAAACAGATTCGGAGAAAGGGTTGCGCCAAAGATGTCGATGATCATCTGGCGACGATCGTTCGATCTCAGCGATCGAACTTGTGGAGTAGCGCCCGTTGTTCTTAGAAATAAGCCATCTCCGGTTGCTTGAAGGCTCTGAACAAAGGTGCGACCTGTCGAAGTTGGCGGCAGTTGGCTAATGGGGGGTTGAGCAGTGGGGGGCTGGGTAATGGGAGGTTGGGTTACAGGAGGAGTTGCAACGCCTGAAAAGGTTGGCGTAGGAAGCTGTACCGACCATTGATTTGCGGTTCTGCCTTGAAATTGAATGCGGCTCGGATCAACAGTGTATCCGGGTGCATATTCAACGACAATTCGAGTGGTTTGGCGATCGAACTGTCCCACCCGAATCGATCGCACGCCACCGTTATAAGATTCTGTGACCTGTGGTCGCCCGAATGTGACACCTGGCAGATCGATTACCAATCGAGTTGGATCGTTCAGCAGTTGTGCCTTGGGCTGAACGCCATCATCGGTCGAAAATTCCAATTGATTCTGGGCTGGACTCAAGCGCCAGGACTGTAATCTTGCTGCTTGAGCCGGAAAGGTGAATAGCAAAAAATAGAATGAGCAGAGCAAAAAGTAAGTCCGGAAATGAAATCTTCTTTGAGACTTTTTTGCACTGGTAGACTGAAGATCGCGTTCCAACTTTTCTCTCCTTTTGTGCGTTGCGCCGCTATTTTTCGGCAATCATTTCTATGCTTTGATAATCAAAATTGAGCAACGAAATTAAGACTTTTCGCTGACAGCTTCGATCTCCAAAATTGAATTTGCATCCTCTCTCACCCACGATCGATGAATATTTGCTCAGCTAAACATCAAGATTGAAGCTGATATTCACCGCAGAAATTCAACGATTATTACTCAAAAAATTCAGAGCAAAATCAAATCACTGGATCGACTGACTTAATATTCCCAAGCTCGTTCCTGAGATCTGGAAATTTGCGCTTCGTTTTGTTTGGAAAATAGAGTTGTCTAGACTCGATGTTGGCGACGCAAAGAACCACGATCGAGTTTCTTAAAGGCGAGATCAAATTTTTCAGAAATAGCGGCTGCATACACCCCAAAGCGTGACACAAGGACATCCCAAACCTAAAAAATTTCATTTCTCAGGTTTGGGCTAGAGCATTTTAGTATGGATGCCTCAAGTTCAGCCTAATTTTTTTGCTCAGAGGTCATCGACGCTACTGAGATTTGGAACAGCTACAGAGTTAGTTTGAGGAAAGACGACGCGTAACATCGGCGGTGCAAGAAAGGTGGTTAAAATCACCATGACAATAATCGCTGCCTGCAATGCATCTGAAAGGATACCTGTGCTGGCACCGAACGACGCAAACACTAGCCCCACTTCGCCTCGTGGAATCATTCCGACTCCGATCGCCAGTCGATTTAATTCGGGTTGCCCAAAAAGCGTAAAGCCCGTGACCACTTTCCCCATGATCGCGACCACGATCAAGAAGGCAGACATAATCAAGCCCTCGCGATTCGCTGGATCAAACGGATTCAACACACTGACATCGGTTCTCGCGCCGACGACGACGAAAAAGACAGGCACAAGCATATCTGCGATCGGCTTGATTTGCTCCTCAAGCTCCGCCCGCTTCTCGGTTTCAGCCAGGATTAATCCCGCAGCAAACGCGCCTAAAATTGCCTCTAGCTGAATGACGGCGGCGATATCTGCTAGCACAAACGCCACGATCAAAGCGCTTACCAGTAGCTGTCCGCGAGTTTTCAGCTCATTCACCAGGGTGACAAACAAGGGACTGAGCAATCGTCCGAGCCAGAGGCTACCGATTAAAAAGACAGCAGCACTGATAATCAGATAAATAACGCTGGTGACTTGTACTTCTCCAGTTTTTGCCAGTCCTGCAACCACTGCCAGCACGATAATTCCAAGCACATCATCTAGAACTGCCGCTCCGATGATGATTTGTCCTTCTTTAGAGCTAAGCTGTTGCAGTTCCGACAGTACCCGTGCGGTGATGCCGATACTGGTTGCAGTCAGGGCGGCTCCCGCAAAAATTGCCGGAATTGCAGGGACATTAAAAAGGGTCATCAGTCCGGCTGTGCCAAGCGCGAAGGGAACGGCGACCCCGACACAAGCGACGATCGCGGCTTGCCAACCGACCCGAATCAGTTCTTTGAGATCGGATTCTAACCCAATCTCAAACAGCAGAATCACGACTCCGATCTCTGCAAGCACTGAAATCACTTCGCTCTGCGTTTCAAATACGAGATTGAGCGATTCGGGGCTAAGATGTGCAGTCATTTGGAGCGCTTGCATCACCAGCGATCGGCTTGCATCGAACTCCGCACTTGGAAACATCAGCAAATGCAGCGCGGACACACCGACAATCACACCCGCAACAAGCTCACCAAGAACCGAGGGCAAGTCGAGTCGAGCGCAAATCTCACCGCCAATTTTGCTGGCAAAATACACGACGACTAAACTGAGCAGAACGCCTGCCAATACGAGAGAACTGCTTTCTGCTTCGGCAGCAGCGAGCAGTGGGGGTGAAAACACAAACGAGTTGAACCAGGACAGGGAGTTGATCATATTGGAGTGGGCGATGCCTATAGCACACGCGAATGTGACCGAAAATCCTTCCTATCGTACAGATTTCTTACGGTTTATTACAAAGACAGACAATTTACTGCATTCAATGTGCTGCATTCTCGATCTTTTATTCAGTGCTCGAACGCCACTGTCAAACTACGGTTTACTAATCGTCTCTAAACCTAGTGAGCAACTTATCCAACAACAAACTATTGCGTTGTGAAAGCTTGCGCCAAAATCGGTGAAAACTGAGATTACGGTTGTAGTTCGATATATGAATCAATTTCGGCAAAATCGTGTTTTTAGATACAACATCCTCCGGAAGACTGGGTTAACCTTTGGTTAAGACAAGGTAAATTAGAATATTGGTCAGATTTCCTCTCATACAGGAGCAACCCGCGATCGTGCAACCCAGCGAATAATGTCGCTGAAGCGCAAACACCAAAACCCTTTTTATCAGGAGATTAAGAGATGGCAGATCAACACAATTTCTTATACCCGCGCAGCCGCTATCGGGGGCAAGTCAAACCAGAGAATTTGGTGTTTAATGCGAATTTGCAGGAGTTTTCTCAGCGAGTGTCGTATATTTGCTGTCTGGAGACAGGCGGTAAGATGACACCTGAAGAATCGTTTCAAGAAATTCGATCGTTGTGGAAACAACTCAAAAAAAGCCGCAAACAGCTAGGAATTGCCCCTGGAAACAACTCCGATCCAGGCGATATGGCGGTTTAACTCTGATCTCTAACGAGATTGAAGACGCATCAGTTCAAGCAGGCTGGTGCGTTTTGTTGTGAAAAAGCTTAAGCATTTCGTCCATTGTCGGGTTGAATCTAGCGCGTAGAATGGACACCGACATTTTCGGGCTAACTGATGGAAATGAGACCTCCTGTACCGCCGTTTACGCTTGAAACGGCAAAAGCTAAGGTTCAAGCGGCTGAAGATGCGTGGAATACTCGCGATCCAGATCGCGTAGCGTTGGCATACACTGAGGACTCGCAATGGCGCAATCGATCGGAGTTCCTCAACGGGCGCGAGGAGATTCGGGCATTTCTCAGGCGCAAATGGAATAAAGAGCTAGATTATCGGCTGAGAAAAGAACTCTGGAGCTTTACCGACAATCGGATTTCGGTTAAGTTTGAGTATGAATGGCACGACGATTCTGGCTACTGGTACCGTTCCTATGGCAATGAACAGTGGGAGTTTGCCGAGAATGGTTTGATGCGACGACGTGAAGCCAGCATCAACGATTTGCCGATTCAGGAATCAGACCGGAAGTTTCGCTGGGCGCGGAGCTAATGCAGGGAAAATTTTTCAACGATCGCAACTCATGCGGCTTTCATCTAAATAAAGAGACCATTCTCCTACTTCAGAGTTTTGAATTCAACGCTAAACTCTGGAATGACTGTGAACCTGTTGAATTAATCTGACTTTATGTTCGTTTCCGTTCGTCGGCTTCGGAGCCGAATCGCTTTTGCGATCGTTACAACCAGTTTAGTTGCCCAAGGTCTATGTCAGAGCGTTGCTAAGGCGGAATTTCTACCTTATTGCCAGCAAACTACAGACGCAATCCGGCAGAAAGATGGGGCTCGCCGGGCAGCGCTGAATGGCACCCCTGAAGCCCAGCAATCTTATCAAACTTTAATTCGGCAACAGGCGGAGCAACTGCGGCAGTGTCGCAATCAGAACTGGCTGAAAACTCAGGGGATTTGGTTGCGACTGTATGCCTGTGATACCCGACCGGGTGCGATCGACGAGGTATTAGATCGGATTATCGATCGCGGCTACAACGAGATTTATGTTGAAACATTCTTCAACGGACAAGTGTTGCTGCCTGCTGCGAACAATCCAACCGCATGGCAATCGATGGTGCAATCTCCGAATAATGCTGACTTGTTAGCTCAGGTGATTCAGAAAGGGCGCGATCGTGGCTTAAAAGTGTATGCCTGGATGTTTAGCATGAACTTTGGCTACACCTATGCGATCAAGCCTGAAAAGCAAGTGACCTTGTTACGTAATGGTCGTGGGCAGACTAGCTTTCGTGCCAATACGGTTGCGGGGCTGAGTACCGATTTAGGCACATTGAACCCGGATGAAGCCTTTATTGACCCGTACAGCCTGCTAGCAAAACAGGATTATTACCGCATGATGCAAGAAGTCCTCAAGCGTAAGCCTGATGGTGTGCTGTTTGATTACATTCGCTATCCGCGCAGTCGAGGTAAACAATCAATTACAACCAGCGTGCAGGATTTGTGGATTTTTGGAGAGGCATCGAGGCAAGCGCTAATCGATCGGGGTTTGAATAACAAAGGGCGGGAATTGATCAAACGCTATATCAATCGTGGCTTTATCAGTGCCAGCGATGTTGCGACAGTCGATAAGCTGTTTCCGCGTGAGAAAAGTCCGATGTGGCAGGGACGCATTCCCGGCGCGATCGAAACCCGTGGCTCTTTGGCTCAGCGAGCCGGAGTTTTGCAAGCAGAGTTGTGGCGGTTGAGTGTGGCTCATGCCATGCAGGGCGTGGTTGATTTTCTCAATCTGGCGGTCTATCCGGTGCGACAAGCAGGACTGCCAGCAGGAGCGGTGTTTTTTCCAGAGGGCAATCAGACGATCGGGCAGGGGTATGATTCTCGCTTGCAGCCGTGGGATCGTTTTCCGCGTAATATCGCATGGCATCCGATGTCTTATGCAACTTGTGGGAATGCAAAGTGCGTTGTGCAGCAGGTTCAGCGCGTGTTAGCGCAGGCAGCACCGGGAACCGAGGTAAAACCTGTTTTAGCTGGAGTTTGGCAGGAATCGATTAGCAATCGTCCGCCGTTAGAGGTGCAAATGGAGGCATTGCGATCGCTATCGCCGCGTATTTCGGCGATTAGTCATTTTGCTTATTCTTGGCAGGAGCCGCAATCGGATCAAGACCGTAAATATTGCGCTGCACGACGGCTTTAATCTACAAGATATTGATTTAACTGTTGCGCTAAGGTTCGCACATGGGGCTGTTTGAGTAAAGAGAGGTGATTACCTGGGACTTGATGCACTTGAAGATCATTGACTAGAGCATCCCAGCCTACAGTTAGATTGCGATCGATTGAATTGCGATCGGACTGTTCAGCCGCTTTAAACAGAACCATACGATGTGGATAAGCTTGAGGCGCATATTGATAGGTCGCTTGAGCATTGGCATAAACAATCCGCAGCAGTGAGGGAATGGCAGATTCTTCTAGGAATCGGAGCCGAGTTTCTTCGGGAATTAAGCGCAAAATCGTAGACCATTGCCAGCGCGAAAACCAAGAATTTCGAGCTTGTAGTCGATCGAGCGCAAGGGTACTATAGTCGAGTAAAAATGGCAGGGTTGACCAAAGTGCAGTGCCTAAAAGAAACTTCAGGCTTTGATAGAAGGAAGGTTTATAGCAAGGAGCGGGGGTGTCTAGCATTGCTAAGAGTTTCACTTCATATCCTGCACGGGTGAGTTGTTGCGCCATTTCAAAGGCGACAATGCCACCAAAAGACCAGCCTCCTAGAAGATAAGCTCCATCAGGTTGAACCGTTTGGATTGCTTTGATGTAGTAAGCTGCGATCGCTTCAATTCGATTAAGCGGTGGTGTTTTTCCATCCAGCCCCAACGGTTGTAGTCCATAAAAGCTGCGATCGCAATCTAGAGCATTTGCAAGTTCTAGATAGGGCAGCACAACGCCAAACATCGGATGAATGCAAAAGAAAGGTTGTTTGCTGGTTCCGAGTGTGAGCGGGACTAAGGGCGACCAAGATACAGAGGGTTTGTCGGGAATGTTCGAGGCTGGAGTCGATCGTTGACGGCGGAAAGCTGTTCGATCGAGTCGAACTAAGGGCGGAATCTTTGAGGCGGGCTGCTGTAAAGTATCGAGAATGGGAGCGAGTTGAGCGATCGTGGGTGCTTCAAACACGCTCTTTAAGGGTAGCTCTAGCCCAAACGCATCGCGAACACGAGAAGTCATTTGGGTTGCGAGCAGGGAATGTCCGCCCAACTCAAAGAAGTTATCGTGAATTGTGATCTGCTTTAGTCTTAGAAGATTTTGCCAAATCTCTAATAGGGTTGTTTCTGTGGCAGTTGTAGGATGAGTTGAACTTTTAGCGATCGCGCTGTGGGTGATCTCTTCGCTGAAGGCGGGTAGAGCTTGACGATCGACTTTACCATTTACTGTGATTGGAAGTGCTTCTAGCGGTAAAAAGATAGACGGAATCATATATTCCGGCAGGGTTTCTTTGAGAAATTGGCGCAATTGAGGAACCAATTGCCGCGCAAATTCAGCTTGAAGCGGATTATTTGTGTATTGTTGCCATGAGTTGATTCTTTCCGAACGAGAGCTAGTTTTAGCATCAATATCTTGTCGGATCAGAGATACATCATAATCACCTGTCTCTGTTTCAGTTGTCCAGGTAAGCTCGACAGTGTAGGGCAGTAATGCTTCTAAGCTGTACCAATCCTGAGGATCGATCGCAAATTCGGGCGATTCCTGTAACTGTTCTCGCATTTGCCCGACTGTTTTTGGTGTTTTTCCACGACTTAACCAAGTTGCAGTTCTAACAGCAGCATTCACTCGACTGTTTTTAACATTCTGGATGATGAGGATTTCTGGCTGCGTCTGAATTAAAACTTCCTGAATCTTCTCGACATTCACTGAGTTTATTTTCCAGTTTAGGGATTGAATTGCAGGAGATTTCAGTTGAGCCTCATCTATCAAGCTGGCTTTAATGTGCAGTAAAACGTTATAGCGAAACTGAGTCATTTCATTGTGGTGCTGCCCGCGTGATAATCGAATCTGCACAGAGCGAATCTGAGGAAACCTATCTTGTAATGCGTAAAAGAACGTTGGATCGATCGCAAGTTCTGGTTCTTCAAAGCGCGATCGATTCATCAACTTTTGCAGGGTCGATCGCTCCATTCCTGCGTCTGCTTTACAAAATTGCATCCAAGCATGAAAAGCAGTGAGCAATGATAGATTTCGCACATCACCAATCCATAAAGTTCCTCCTGGTGCTACAGCTTGAATCGCTCCTTCTAGCACCTGCATTAAGTAATCGACACTGGGGAAATATTGCACGATCGAATTCAAAATCACCACATCAAATGATTCAGACTCAATCCCTGTAAAATCAGTCGCAATTCGATGCAATAGCTCCACTTGAGGAAGTGTTGCTAGTTGGTTCTGAACTCCTTCTAAAGCAATTTTTGAAAAATCTGTGCCTACATATTTCTGACAATGTGGCGCAAGCTGAAACAGTAACAATCCAGTACCACAGCCGATTTCTAGCACTCGTTTTGGTTTAAGCACGAGAATTTGCTGGACTCGATCGCTGATCCACTCTTGCATCTGCTCTGGAGGAATTGGCTCTCCGGTGTAGCTGCTGTTCCAGCCTGTGATGTTAAAACGAGAGGCTGGAGATTGATAGGTTTGGTTGTAGAGCGTTTGCCATTGTTCGACCTGTTGCTCGACTTGTTGAGTTTGAAGCGATGTTTGCTGTAACTGTTGAAGATCTAAACTAAAATAAGCAACTAACCGCATCTCATTCGACGTTGCTCCAGAGGCGAGAACGGCTGCATCTTGGATAGCAGGATGACGCTGTAGAGTGGCTTCAATTTCACCGAGTTCAACCCGGAATCCTCGAATTTTGATTTGATCATCGACTCGACCAAGAAACTCAATCGAACCATCCGCGCGATAACAAGCACGATCGCCTGTCTTATAGAGTCTCAAGTCTTTTTTGTGTATGAATCGATCTGTGGTTAATTCCGAGCGATTGAGATAACCCCAAGAAAGCCCTACACCGCCGATATACAATTCGCCTGGAATGCCAACAGGAACCGGATTGAGGTGGGTATCTAAGAGATAAACTTGCGTGTTAACAATCGGACGACCGATCGACAGGGGAGGATCGCCGGGGTGAAGTTCGGCAACAGTTGACCAGATTGTGGTTTCGGTGGGGCCATACGCATTAAAGAACAAGCGATCGACTGCCCAGCGATCGATAACCTGCTGAGAGCAAGCTTCTCCCCCTGTAATCAGCACCCGAAGCGCAGGCAAATCCGCCGACGGCAACACAGCTAAGACGGCTGGCGTTAATAAAGCATGAGTAATCGCATTGTCTTGTAGATAGCGTATCAAAGCGATTCCCGGTAGCTGAGCAGACTTAGACGGGAGGTAGAGTGTGCTGCCAGAACCCAGTGCTAAAGCAATCTCAAAAATGGAGGCATCAAAGCTCAAGGAACTAAATTGCAAAACTCGACTGTTGCGAGATAGATGAAACACTCGTTGCTGTGCTTCAACCACATTGCACAATCCTCGATGCGATAAAAGCACTCCCTTAGGTGTGCCTGTAGAGCCAGAGGTATAAATCACATAAGCAAGCTGATCGGGCGTTGGGGGAGAAGCGATCGCGCACTCTTCATCAAGTGGAAGCGGTTGATCTAAACACACAATCTTTGCGGATGATTCAGGGAGAACATCAATCAGCCAAGACTGTGTAAGCAAAACTGAAACCTGAGTATCCATCAGCATGAAGCGGAGTCGATCGTGGGGATAGTTTGGATCGAGCGGCACATAGGCTCCTCCCGCTTTGAGAATTCCGAGAATCCCAATCAGCAGATTGGCAGAACGATCGACACACAATCCCACTAAACAATCGGCTTGCACTCCCAGGTGTCTGAGAGTTTGTGCGAGGCGATCGGCTCGCTGATTGAGCTGTTGATAAGTGAGCGTTTCTTGCTCTGAAACAAGTGCGATTGCGTTGGGTTCGCGCTGTACTTGTGCTTCAAAGATTTGATGAAAACATTGATCGTTCTGAAGTTGGCTCTCAGTCTGGTTCCACTGAGCTAGAAGCTGGTGTTCTACAGGAGTGAGTAAAGGGAGATCAGATAGGCGATCGTCAGGATTCGCCACAACCCTTTCAAGCAAGGTTCGAAAATGACCAACTAAACGACTGATGCGATCGCGATCAAACAAATCTGTGCTGTAGGAAATAAATCCGCTTAAGCCTGCTTGCGATCGCCATAAGCTGCGTAATCCGTGTGCAGGTTCCCACAAGTGAACCTCTAAATCAAATCGCGTACTAGCTGACTCTAAGGGTACAGGTTCTAAGGTCAATCCAGGTAATTCTAAAGATTGCATCGGAGCATTCTGGAGTGCAAAAGCAACCTGAAACAAAGGATTACGGCTCAGATCCCGCTCTGGATCTAACTCCTCGACTAACTTCTCAAACGGTAAGTCCTGATGTTCATAAGCTTCTAATGCGACCTTGCGAACCTGCTCCAATAGTTCACGAAATGTTGGATTGCCAGACAGATCCGATCGCATCACTAAACTATTCACAAAAAAGCCAATTAATCCTTCTACTTCGCTGCGATGACGATTTGCAATTGGAACACCGATCGCAATGTCCTCTTGCGCTGTATATCGATGTAGCAATGTCTGGAATGCTGCAAGCAGAATCATAAACACAGTAGTTCCAGTTTGCTGACTCAGAGCTTCTAATTGCTCAGTCAGCTCTAGAGAAAATTGCAGAGGATAAGTTGCGCCACGATAGGTTTGAACTGTAGGACGAGGGCGATCGCTCGGTAAATTCAGTACGGGTAAATCTTGTAGCTGCTTCAGCCAGTATGATCGTTGTTTTTCTAAAATTTCTCCCTGCAACCAGTTGCGCTGCCAGCAAGCAAAATCGGCGTACTGCATCGGTAGGGGTGGTAACCCTGGCGATCGTTCCTCAACAAACGCGGTGTAACAGTGCGCTAATTCTTGAACCAGCACACCCAGCGACCAGCCATCTGCAACAATATGATGCAGGGTGAGCAACAGCATTGCTTCTGTTGAGCTAAACTCCAGCAGTGTGATTCGTAAAAGTGAATCCGTTGCGAGATTAAACGATCGCTGTGCCTCAGTCGTCGCTAATTGGTGGCTCATCTGTTCACGCGCTGTGACGTTGGATAGCTGCACCACTGATAAATCAACTTTGATATCCGGTTCGATGACTTGAACGGGTTGACCGTCAACCACAGCAAATCGAGTACGAAGGGCAGCATGGCGGCGCACAATCTCATTAAACGATCGCTCCAAAGCCGCTCGATTCACAGTTCCTTTCAGGCGAATGGCAGCAGGCACATTGTAGAACGGATTATTAGGCGCAAGTTGGTACAAAAACCACAATCGTTCCTGAGCAAACGATAAAGGAGATACTTGAGTTTTGAGTTGAGCGGATTGAGTAGATTGCAAGTACGAAATGATTTCAGCTTTACGCCCAGCTAATTCCTGGCGTAACTCTTTTGTTAAAGTTCCTTCTGGACCATTACAGCGCAATCGAACTTCAGCATGATCATGCCTAATCGATAGTTGAACATCTAAACTCTGAAGATAAGACACCAATTCAGCGATCGTTCGGTTCGTCATAGTTCAATTTCCTCACGATGGCACGAATTGGTTTGTCCTAAAGCTTCGATTCTTTGGGCTAATTGCGCGATCGTTGGCGCTTCAAATACCGATCGCAAGGGGAGTTCAACCTGAAATCGATCGCGGATGCGTGAAACAAGCTGAGTCGCTAACAATGAGTGCCCCCCTAGCTCAAAAAAACTGTCTTGAGTTCCGATCTGTTCGCGCCCAAGCAGTTGAATCCAGATTTCAATCAGTGATGCTTCTAATGAGTTTGCGGGAAGCACCAGACTATTTTCTTTTATGCTGCTGAAGTTCGGAAGAGGTAATGATTTGGGGTCAACTTTGCCATTCACAGTCAAAGGCAGCGCATCTAACATTACAAACCCAGCAGGCAACATATAAGCAGGTACTTTAGCTTTGAGAAATGCTCTTAGCTCTTTCTCCGTTACCTCTTCAGAGCTTTGAGAAGCAATGTAAGCAATTAACTGGCGATCGTGGTCTATTTCCCGCACCGTGACTATGCTGGTCTGTACCTTCGGATGCTGTATGAGAATTGCCTCGATCTCACCTAACTCAACTCGAAATCCTCGGATTTTAACTTGGTCATCCATTCGCCCCAAAAACTCAAGATTGCCATCAGGACGATATAGCGCTCGATCGCCCGTCCGATAAAGCCTCAAGTCTCCAACCTGAACAAATCTTTCTGCGGTCAATTCCTGGCGGTTGAGATATCCCTGCGCTAAACCATCACCCCCTAAGTAAATCTCACCGCTCACCCCTACGGGAACTGGATTTAGCCTTGCATCTAATAGATAGACCTGAGTATTGGCGATCGCTTGACCGATTGGAATGGTAGTTGCATTCTCTGACACGCTTTGCACTTCATACCAGGTTGAAAACGTGGTGTTTTCTGTCGGGCCGTAAACATGCATGAGATGTTGAGGTTTTCCTTGATGCAGCAGCGATCGTACGCACTCCACATTCGCCATCTCGCCCCCAAATAATAGGAATTTGAGCGAACGGAAAGCATCGGGAATCTGACGAATCGTTTGATTGAACAATGCCGTTGTCAGAAACAGAATGCTAATTTGATGCTGCTGCAATTGAGCCGCAAAATCAGTCGGCAAAAGGGTACTCTCTCGCTCTAGCCCAACTAATCGCGCTCCATTCAGTAATGCTCCCCAAACCTCGAAGGTTGCTGCATCAAAGGACAAACTTGCTACCTGTGCAATTCGATCGTTCGGTTCTATCTCAATGTAATTCGTATCACACACCAATCGATTAACGCTGCGATGGGACACCATTACTCCCTTGGGTGTTCCAGTTGAACCAGAAGTATAAATCACATAAGCAAGCTCATTTCCTGTGCAAGCATTGGATAAATTTTCATCCGATTCTTCAGCGATCGCGCTCCACTCCTGCTCTAAACACATCACTCTAGTTCGATCAAATCGCTCTGCCCAACTTGCTTGGGTTAAAATGATTGCAATTCCCGCATCTTCGACCATGAACTGCAATCGCTCTGATGGATAGCTTGGATCAAGCGGCACATAAGCACCCCCCGCTTTTAGCACAGCTAACATTGCTGCGATCGCTTCAATTCCCCGCTCTAAACAGATTCCAACAGGCATTCCCGCCCGCACACCGTAGCGCTGCAAGTACCGCGCTAGCTGGTTACTTCCTTGATTTAAAGCTGAATAGGTGAATGATTGATCACCAAATTGAACCGCGATCGCAGTTGGTCTTTGTTTAACCTGTGCTTCAAACAATTGATGGATTCCGACACTTGCAGGATAATGAGAGCGATGACTGCTCCAATGCTTGAGTAATGCGTCTTGCTCTTGAACACTTAACAAGGATAGTTCAGACAAACAAGTTTCTGGGTTTGCAACAATGCTTTCTAATAGCGTTTGAAAATGCTGGCGCAGAGCTGCGATCGTGCTGCCATCAAATAAATCAGTGTTGTAAACAAGGATGCCGCGTAATCCGTCTGTCTGTTGCCAGTCTTTACCCCATAGATTCCGAAAGTTATCACCGCACTTCCAAAGATAAATTTCCAGATTAAAGCGCGAAGTCTTTGTTTCTAAATCCACTGGACTTAACACTAAACCGGGTAACACTAATTGTTCCATCGGCGTATTTTGTAGCGCAAATACAACCTGAAACAGTGGATTCTGCCCCAAGTTCCGAATTGGCTGGAGTTCTTCAACTAGCTTTTCAAACGGCAAATCTTGATGAGCATATGCAGCTAATGTCACCTTCCGCACCCGATCTAAGAGTTCTCGAAACGTTGGATCACCCGTTAAATCCGCTCTTAGCACCAAGCTATTCACAAAAAAGCCAATCAATCCCTCTAATTCGCTTTGATGGCGATTCGCAACCGGAGAACCGATCGCAAGATCTGTCTGTCCCGTGTAGTGATAAATCAAAGTTTGGAACGCTGCCAATAAGGTCATAAATAGCGTGACACCCGCTTCCTGACTTAATTCCTCCAGCGCGTCTAATAGTTGCTGTGGTAACTCGATTAATTGACTCGCCCCCCGGTAACGTGGCTCATCCTCGCGAGAAATAGAACTTGGCAAATTGAGTGCAGGTAAATCCTTTAGCTGCTGCTTCCAATAGTGCAACTGGGTTGTCAGTACCTCGCCTTGCAAATACTGTCGTTGCCAGTGAGCAAAATCTGCATATTGCACAGGCAGTTCTGGCAGGACCGCAGGCTTACCGTGAACGATCGCCGCATAAAACTCCCCCAACTCTCGAATTAAAACGCCGCTCGACCATTCATCGAAAATAATGTGATGCAGCAAAATTAGAAACAAATGCTCTTGATCGTGTAACTGCCAAAGACGCGATCTCAATAGTGACCCAGCATTCAAATCAAACGGTCGCTCAATCTCCTGCCAAATCTCCTCTACTGCAATGTTCTCGCGAACACTCGCAGGCATTGTTCGTAAATCAGTAGATTTCAGTGGGATTTGCGCGGCTTGAGCTACGACCTGAAGCAACTGCCCATCAACCTGCTCGAATGTTGTTCTGAGAATTTCATGCCGCCGAACGATCGCATCGATGCTTTGCTGAAGCTGTGATCGCCTTAAATCACCCGTCAACCGAAAGACCAGGGGGATACTATAGAGAGAGGCTCCCGGCAAAAGTTGTTCAATAAACCATAAGCGCTGTTGAGCAAATGAGGCTGGAAAAATAAAACTCTCTTCAACATCTTTTTGGATCGGCTGATCTGAAATCATTCCCACCTGCATCTGGTCAACTTCAACAGTTGTAAGGGAAGCCGTGGTTCAAAAATTACGCTTTAGGATAGATTTTGTCCCAGAAATCTGTATTGTTTTATTGCCGTTTGATGCACAGCTTTGCATTCTAAAAATTTCTCTTAACCTTCTAAATTTCTCTTAACCTTCTAAGTGATGCGAACCAATTCCACCAGCATCAGAAATTAGCGCGTCAATTTTCAGCATCTGAGGAAAAGCAATCGACGCCTAACTGATCGCTCTAAATCTCACTCTCGATCGCGTACAACGTTGCTCATCAAGGACTGAAATAAGATCGCTCTTGTGTCTCTCTTTTAAAGCTGAAACGAGATTCTTACGGGGTAAGATGAAAAAATGCTCAAAACCGTATTGTCAAGCTCAAATTGTTGGGTGCACAGCAGCCAGCAATCTTTGCCATGACAGAACAACGGAGGAGTGGATTTTTCGTTTAGTCAGATTTGTTGCTGCTGCAACCCAAGAGGAATCATGAGTCAAGAATTGTTTGATAAGCTCAAAGCGATCGTCGCAGAACAGTTGAGCATCGACGATCCCAGCACCATCCGTCCGGAATCAAACTTCCAGAACGATCTCGGTGCCGATTCGCTCGATGTCGTTGAGCTTGTAATGGCGATCGAAGAAGAATTTGAAATCGAAATCCCCGACGAAGCGGCAGAAAAGATGACCACTGTCCAAGAGGCAGTCGATTACATCAGCAGCAGAGTTGCAGAAACCGCATAATGAGCGGGAGTCGGGAGTCGGGAGACGCAATGTGCCACCCCCCGCTCCCTATTCCCAACTCCCTACTCCCTTTCTTTATTGGACATCATGACAAATTCGGTAAATAAGCGCGTTGTGGTCACAGGGCTTGGTGCAGTTACGCCGATCGGCAATACGCTTTCTGAGTTCTGGGACGGTTTGATGAGCGGGCGCAATGGCGTTGCCCCGATTACCCTGTTTGATGCGTCCCGGCACGATTGCCGTTTTGCGGCTGAGGTGAAGGGATTTGACCCGCATCAATATATGGATCGCAAAGAAGCCAAGCGGATGGATCGCTTCTGTCAACTCGCGATCGCAGCCAGTAAGCAAGCTTTGGCAGATGCCGAGTTCACGATCAACGACCTCAACGCCGAGCAGGTCGGCGTGTTGATCGGAACGGGCATTGGTGGTTTGAAAGTGCTGGAAGATCAGCAAGAAGTTAATCTAACCAAAGGCCCCGATCGCTGTAGCCCGTTCATGATTCCGATGATGATCGCGAACATGGCTGCCGGCTTAACCGCGATTCAAATCGGTGCGAAAGGCCCGAACTCTTGTTCAGTGACAGCCTGCGCTGCCGGATCAAACGCGATCGGTGATGCCTTTCAATGGGTTCGACGCGGCTATGCTCAGGCGATGATCTGCGGCGGAACCGAGGCTGCCGTGACCTCGCTTGCGGTTGCTGGCTTTGCCGCTTGTAAAGCGCTCTCCCTCCGCAACGACGATCCGGCTCACGCTAGCCGTCCGTTTGACAAAGACCGCGATGGCTTCGTACTCGGTGAAGGGGCAGGCATTCTTCTGCTCGAAGAAATGGAACACGCTCTAGCCCGTGGAGCCAAAATCTACGCGGAAATCGTCGGCTACGGCGTGACTTGCGATGCTTACCATATCACCAGCCAAACTCCCGGCGGAAAAGATGCCGCCAGAGCAATGCAGCTCTGCCTCAAAGATGGCGGATTAACCCCGGATCAAGTTGATTACGTCAACGCTCACGGCACAAGTACACCCGTGAATGATCCAAACGAGACCATGGCGATCAAAACTGCCCTTGGCGATCGCGCTCATCAAATTCTCGTCAGCTCAACCAAATCGATGACCGGACACTTACTCGGCGGATCTGGGGGAATCGAAGCGGTCGCAACCGTAATGGCAATCAAGCACGATCGCGTTCCTCCCACGATTAACTTAGTTGAGCCTGATCCAGAGTGTGATTTAGATTACGTGGCGAATCAAAGCCGTGATCATATTGTCAACGTGGCGCTTTCAAACTCCTTCGGTTTTGGTGGACACAACGTCACACTGGCATTCAAAAAGTTTGTGCCCTGAGCTTGAAGTGTCTACCGTTATCGAGGATTATTAGGAGGCTGTTATCGAATAGCAGGTTCCGATAGCTTTTTCTGATTAGGTAGTTTTGCCTACCATTCTTCATAATGGAAACAGGTATTCGCGTTCTGTCCGAATTCTTCCGTTATTGCCCAATCGTCGTTCATTCTTAACAGAAATCATGGTCGTTGCAGCCCAGTCACTCGAAGAACTTTGCATTAATTCGATTCGCTTCTTAGCGATCGACGCAGTTGAAAAGGCAAAATCCGGACACCCAGGCTTGCCGATGGGTGCAGCTCCGATGTCTTTTGTGCTGTGGGATAAGTTCATGCGGTTTAACCCGAAAAATCCCAAATGGTTTAATCGCGATCGCTTCGTTTTGTCGGCGGGTCACGGTTCGATGCTGCAATACGCGCTCTTGTACCTGACAGGTTACGACAGCGTGACGATCGAAGACATCAAGCAGTTCCGTCAGCTCGGATCGCGCACTCCCGGACATCCGGAAAACTTTGAAACCCTGGGTGTAGAAGTCACGACAGGTCCGCTCGGTCAAGGGATTTGCAACGGGGTTGGATTGGCAATGGCGGAAGCGCACTTGGCAGCGAAGTTCAACAAGCCAGAGGCGACGATCGTAGACCACTACACCTACGTGATTTTGGGTGATGGCTGCAACATGGAAGGTGTTTCCGGTGAAGCTTGTTCACTCGCTGGACACTTAGGACTCGGTAAACTGATCGCACTCTACGATGACAACCACATTTCGATCGACGGTGATACCTCCGTTTCCTTTACGGAAGATGTGGGCAAGCGCTTTGAAGCTTACGGCTGGCAAGTCTTAGTCGTTCCCGACGGTGACACCAATCTGCAAGCGATCCAAGAAGCGATCGAAACGGCGAAGCAGGAAACCGGTAGACCGACTTTGATCAAAGTTCGCACGACGATCGGCTATGGTTCTCCGAACAAAGCCAACACCGCAGGCGTTCACGGTGCGGCACTGGGTGGCGATGAAGTTGCGGCAACGCGGAACAATCTCGGTTGGGATCACGAACCGTTTGTTGTGCCTGAAGATGCGTTGAACCACTGGCGCAAAGCGATCGATCGCGGCGCAAAACTCGAAGACGAATGGAATGCGACGTTTGCAAACTACAAATCGAAGTATGCCGAAGAAGCCGCAGAATTTGAGCGGATGCTGAGCGGCAAACTTCCGGACAGTTGGGAAAAGTGCCTACCGACCTACAATCCCGAAGACAAAGGCTTAGCTACTCGTCAAACCTCTGAGAAAACTCTAAACGCGATCGCGCCTGTCGTTCCTGAATTAATCGGCGGTTCTGCCGACTTAACCCACTCGAACTTGACTCTACTCAAAGGCTTCGGCGACTTCCAGAAAGGCTCTTATCAAAACCGCAACCTCCGCTTTGGAGTCCGTGAGCATGGAATGGGCGCAATCTGTAACGGCATTGCGCTACACGGTTCAGGGCTGATTCCCTACTGTGCAACCTTCCTGGTGTTTGCAGACTACATGAGAGCAGCCATTCGTCTGTCGGCACTGTCGCAAGCTCAAGTCATTTATGTCATGACGCATGACTCAGTGGCTTTGGGTGAAGATGGCCCAACGCACCAACCGATCGAAACGATCGCATCGTTACGCGCCATCCCGAACCTGCTGGTCTTCCGTCCTGCTGATGGTAACGAAACCTCTGGCGCGTACAAAATCGCAATGGAGCGCCGCGATCAGCCTTCGCTGCTGGCAATGACTCGTCAAGCCTTGCCGAACCTGGATGGCAGCTCGATCGATGCTGTATCCCGTGGCGCTTACATTCTCTCGGGTAGCGACGACCTGCCGGACATCATCTTGGTTGGAACCGGAAGCGAAGTCAGCTTGTGTGTTACAGCGGCTGAGAAGCTACGGACTGAAGGCTACAAAGTTCGCGTGGTATCAATGCCTTGTTGGGAACTGTTTGAGGAGCAGGATGAAGCTTACAAAAACACGATTTTCCCGAAAGCGGATCAAAAGCGCTTAGTTGTAGAAGCAGCTTCGAGCTTTGGCTGGCAGAAGTACATGGGATCAGAAGGCGACATGATCAGCATTGAGCGCTTCGGAATTTCGGCTCCGGGCGGTGAAGCGATGAAGAAATTCGGCTACACCGTGGAGAACGTTGTGGCGCGTGCGAAAGCGGTCATCGGCAAATAACCTCAAGCTTTGCTTTGAGTAATCAGTCACGGTGAACCCGGACTTGCGAAAGCTAGAAATCGCTCAAAAGGGCAAGCTTTCGCAAGTCCGGGTATCGATCGTTGACAAAAGCCATGGGTTTGCATCACCCTAGCTTGTCGATGCCGCTTTTATTCCTTTAGAGAATCAGCTCTGCCTCATTGAGGCAGAGCTTTCTTTATTCCTCTGTTTCATGCTCCTCTGCCTGTCGTGTCCGACTTCCTGCCAGCGCCACACTAATCGCATCTAGCACCCGCGCCACCGGAATTACTTCCATCCCTACATCCCCGTAATTTGCACCTTTAGGCACGATCGCTTTTTTGAATCCCAGTTTCGCGGCTTCTTTCAATCGCAATTCGGTCTGAGAAACCGGGCGCACCTGTCCGCCGAGCCCAACTTCCCCGATCAACACCGTGTACGGATCAACGATACGATCGCGAAAACTTGCCGCCACTGCCACCGCTACACCCAAATCTGCTGCAGGCTCAGCTACATTCAAACCGCCCGACGAGGCAACATAAGCATCCAGTTTCGATAAGGGAATACCGACTCGCTTTTCCAGCACTGCCAGAATTTGCAGCAATCGGTTGTACTCGATTCCCGTGGTCGATCGACGCGGCGAACTGTAACTCGTCGCGCTCACCAACGCCTGCAACTCCACGACGATCGGACGAGTACCCTCACAAGCGACAATCGTCGCCGTCCCCGATGCGGCATCTTCTCGGCTGCCCAAGAACAACTCCGACGGGTTGAGCACCTCTTGTAGCCCTTGATCGACCATCTCGAACACGCCGATTTCATGTGTCGCCCCGAAGCGATTTTTCACTGATCGCAGCAATCGATGGCTTGCAAAGCGATCGCCCTCAAAGTACAGCACCGTATCGACCAGGTGTTCTAGCACTTTCGGGCCTGCGATCGCGCCTTCTTTGGTGACGTGACCAACGATGAAGAGGGTAATATTCTGCCGTTTCGCTACCTGCATCAGAACCGAAGTACACTCTCGCACCTGCGATACCGATCCGGGAGCCGAAGTCAGCGCACTGTAGTACAGCGCCTGAATACTATCGATAATCGCCACTCTCGGCTTCAGTGATTCCAACTCGGTCAAAATCGTATCCAAATCAATCTCTGGCAACAGATGAAGACTGCCCTCCTCAGATGGCTCAATCAATTCCGCTTCTTCAGGAGTCGCCTTTTTCCCCACGCCCAATCGCTGCGCCCGCAATTTCACCTGTCGTCCCGATTCTTCCGCACAGACATACAGCGTTCGATAGCGCGTCGCCAATCGATTTGCCGTCTGAAGCAGCAGCGTCGATTTCCCAATTCCCGGATCGCCGCCAATCAGCACCAGCGATCCGGGCACAATCCCACCGCCCAACACGCGATCGAGTTCCACATATCCCGATGCAAGGCGATCTTGAGCCTGATCAGAAATCTCGTTTAGCTTTAGCGACGCGATCGCTTGGGCAGGAGTATTCGATCGACTCTTGCCATTCGTGCCGCGTATCCGTGTAATCTGAGCCATCGCTGCGGGCGGAGTTGCCGGACGAGCGACCTGTTCTTCGAGGGAGTTCCAGGTCGAGCAAGACGGACAGCGACCGAAATGTTGAGAAAATTCCGCTCCACAATCGTTGCAAACAAACGTCGATCGTACTTTAGGCATTTGCAAAACTTAAAAGAATAGATTACTTGTGAACTTTCGTAAAGCTTAAGAAAGCCTGAAGCTCAGCCATAATCAGGATTTGATAGCCTGAGAATTAAAAAGTGAGCTACTATCTCCATAATAAAAGTTGAAAAAATTAACGACTACAGATTTGACTTCAAGGAGCATTACAAACTGTGGAAAGTCATAAAGAAAAGATTCTGGTTGTAGACGATGAAGCCAGCATCCGTCGCATTCTAGAAACTCGCTTGTCGATGATTGGATACGATGTGGTGACAGCAGCAGACGGTGAAGAAGCCCTCGACACTTTCCGCAATGCCGATCCAGATCTAGTGGTTCTCGATGTGATGATGCCGAAGCTCGACGGCTACGGGGTTTGCCAGGAACTCCGCAAAGAGTCTGATGTGCCGATTATCATGCTGACCGCGCTTGGGGATGTCGCCGATCGCATTACCGGACTCGAACTCGGTGCCGATGATTATGTGGTGAAACCGTTCTCTCCCAAGGAACTCGAAGCCCGCATTCGATCGGTTCTGCGTCGCGTGGATAAAACAGGTGTCACCGGAATTCCCAGTTCTGGTGTGATTCACATCAACAGCATCCGCATCGATACAAACAAGCGCCAAGTGTATAAAGGCGACGAACGCATCCGGCTAACCGGAATGGAGTTTAGTTTGCTCGAACTCTTGGTGAGTCGCTCTGGGGAACCGTTCTCGCGATCAGAAATTCTTCAGGAAGTTTGGGGCTACACACCTGAGCGCCACGTCGATACCCGCGTCGTGGATGTCCACATTTCTCGCCTCCGCGCCAAGCTAGAAGACGACCCCAGTAACCCCGAACTGATTCTGACGGCACGCGGAACGGGCTACCTGTTCCAGCGCATTCTAGAACCCGGCGAAGTGGAATAATCGAGCATCGGCGAGGAAACTACCATCTCCCCGCCCGTTTGCTAATAATCGTAAGGATTCTTCGGCTCTGGAATTGGCTTAATTGAACTTGCTTGAACGACTAATTGGCGCTTGCCAGCCAAAGTTTCTGTAGTCATTTGACCCTCGACTTCGAGCCAAGAATCAACTTTGTAGTCCGATCGCGACCCCGTGGTCAACTTCACCGGTAATCTCACCGGATAAACATCCGCCGCGCAGCACGTAATCACAAATCGGGTCAGCAAGAAATACTGATCGGACAATTCCGGTGTGACGACCACAAATCCCTGCAATTTCGCCTTTTGCCCCGCGTAAGCATCGGGCTCTGGGTACACCTGAAGCGTCCGAATCCAGTCAATCAAGCTTTTATCCTCAGTCCGAGCCGAAGCGCGAAACGTTTGCGGTCGAACTCGCGTCAGCGTAATCGAATCATTCACGCCGCGATCGATTGCCGTCTGACTCGTAAACGGGCGCGGCGTGATGATCAATCCGGCGATCGCGACCCCCAACAACAATGCACTACTAAGCCCTGGCGGAAACAGCGTGATATGCGGCAAATCGCTCGGAATCGGTCGCGCATTTCGACTGGCTTTCCAGACAAAAAAGCCTTTGATACCGCTAATCACCAGCAGCGAGAATCCGGCTGCGATCGTCAAAATCTTGTAATTTGGATGGATCAGCAGAAATAATTCATTCGTTAACCAGAACTTGAGAATTGCCAAACCCCAAGCCATCAGCGCTAACAGATCCAGCCACGGGATCAAAATATGCCAAGGAATTCTAGACATCATTAACTGATATACAAGTTCACAAACAAGCAAAATAGAAACGTCAACAATCCCGCCAATCCGAAAATATAGAGAATTGCTCGCGCCTTAAACACCGACAGCATCAATCCCACACCTTTGAGATCGATCATGGGGCCAAAGACGAGAAATGCAACCAGCGATCCGCTCGTAAACGTCGATGCAAACGACAGCGCGAAAAATGAGTCAACCGTTGAGCAGATCGAAACCACCGCCGCCAAAATCAGCATTGCCAGAATCGAGGTGACATTATCCTGACCCAAGCCGAGAATAATTTCACGCGGCACAAACACCTGCGAAATCGCCGCGATCGCGCTTCCTAAAACCAAAACGCCGCCCAACTCGCGCATCTCTTGAAGCGTGTTGTCGAGCAGCAATCTCAGGCGATAGCTAGTGGGTTTTGAAATGGTGCTTTCCATGGCGGTTTGCAGCTCGATCGGGTCAGTAATCAGCGGCTTGCTCGACTGTCCCAGAAAATAAGTCCCCGACTGCAACAACGGTGAAGCCGAGGATTTAGGCGGATCTAGTTTGCGAGAAAGATAGGATGCAACGCTCGATTGCAGCAGGGGGCGCACATCTTTCTGAGCGCTAAACACCCAGCCAATCATCGTGGCAATCACCAGCGAAAACCCGATGCGATAGAACACAATTTCCGGCTGATCGCGAAATGCTGTCCAAGTTGCCCAAAAGACGATCGGGTTAATCGTCGGAGCCGCCAGCAGAAAACCGATCGCCACCGATATCGGCGCACCCTGTAGCATTAACCGCCGCGCCACGGGCACATTGCCGCATTCGCACACCGGAAACAGAAATCCAATACAACTGCCTGCAAACGCGCCTAGAAACGGATTTTTTGGCAGAATTGCGACAAGCTTCTTTTCATCCACAAAAAACTGAAGCAATCCAGAGAACAATACCCCCAGCAGCAAAAAGGGCATTGCCTCAACCATCAAACTCAAAAAGAGGGTGAACGCACTATTAATCTGAGCCATTCAATCCGAATGTGAAGAGATTGAGGGGATCATAGCAAGGAACTGGAGATCCTGAAGAGATTGTAAAGGAAGAAAATTAGCAACAGATCATCTATCACTAATCAGAAGGACGTTTCGGATGATTCTGAAGTTTTGGCGCGATCGTGCCTCAACCGAATGCAGCGATCTTTTTTACGGAAATCTTAAAAAAGCATCATCGGAAACGCAAGAATGAGCCTGAAGATTTGTAAACTGTATGATCAGGCAAAATAAGTGCCATATTTTCTGAGGAAACGGTATGAAGCAACTGGTTACTGTGGAGCGCCTGTGTTTGGTGGGACATACGTTGGCGCTGGCTTTTGGATTAGCAGGATTATTACTGGTGCTGCCCAATCCAGAATTTATCGCTTCCCTCCCGGAGATCGGGCAATCTGCTTTCGGTTGGAGCATGGCAAATGGCGGTGTGGGGTATATTCTGCTCGGCGCGATTACGGTAGCTCTTTATGCTTACCGAACGCTCGGAATGCGGCACTGGCTCACCTTTATGTTGCCTGCGGTGTTTCTATCTTTGGGAAGCGAATTACTCGGTACAAGTACAGGGTTTCCCTTTGGGGCATACGGCTATTTGAGCGGGTTGGGCTATAAGATTGCTGGACTTGTGCCATTCACAATTCCGCTCTCGTGGTTCTATGTCGGCTTGTGCTGCTTTGTACTGGCAAGAGCAGGCTTAGAAAGCTTGAAGTTACCGATGTGGGCGCAATTAACTGGAGCGATCGCACTGGGTTCAGTTCTGTTAACGGCATGGGATTTCGTGCTTGATCCGGCAATGAGCCAGGCACCTTATCCGTTCTGGGAATTTGGCGAAGTCGGCGAATTCTTTGGAATGCCTTATCGCAATGTCACGGGCTGGCTCGGAACTGGTGCGCTATTTATGTTTGTGGCTTCCTTGTTCTGGAGAGCAAAGCCGCTAAACTTAACTCGCGCTCAATTGACAGTGCCGCTGGTGGTTTACCTGATTAACTTTGCATTTGGGGCGATCATTACGGTGGCAGAATTGGATTCGCGCTATTTGATTCCAACCTGCATGAGCATTGTGCTGGGAGTTGTTCCGGCGATCGGTCTTTGGTGGATGAGTAGACCCACTCAAGGACTCGAAGCTTCGCTTTCTGGGACGGTCTCGCGAGATGTGCCCACCGTTTCGGTCGGACTTTCTCAAAAATAGAGATTGAGAAGAGATGCTCGATCGAGCATCTCTTTTTTGTAATCATTCAAGGCGATAAGGGGTTAAAGGGTTGACGAATTTTATGCTGCACACCGGAATGATTTGCCTGGGATTAGTCGATTCCCAGGCTTTTGCGTTTCAAGATGGATTTTTCTTTGGGTTGTTGCTGGTTCAAATCCCGGCGGCGGCGATTTTGCTATCACGGTTGCTTAAAGGTGCGGTGCGTCGTTCCCCCCTTCAGCCTCAGTTACCGAATCCGTCTTTTTTGGGTGCGGTGAGCGTCGTTGTGCCGACGTTGAATGAAGCCGAGCGCATTGCACCCTGTCTCGAAGGGTTGACGCGCCAAACGTATGAAGTGCGAGAGATTACGATCGTCGATAGTCGATCGATCGATAAAACGCCGGATTTGGTTAAAGCTGCTCAAGAAACTGATCCGCGATTTCGATTAATGAATGATGATCCGCTTCCTTCGGATTGGGTCGGTCGTCCGTGGGCGCTGCATAACGGATTTTTGGCGAGTTCGCCGGACAGCGAGTGGATTTTGGGAATTGATGCCGATACGATTCCGCATCCAAGTTTGGTGTGTAGCTTGCTCGAAACGGCGACAACTGAGGGCTACGATCTGATCACGTTGTCACCGAGATTTATTCTCAAATATCCGGGTGAGTTTTGGCTTCAGCCTGCGTTATTGATGACGCTGGTGTATCGATTCGGGGCAGCGGGTGAAATTGGTAGCTCTCCAGAGCGGGTGATGGCAAACGGGCAGTGTTTCTTTTGTCGTCGATCGCTCCTTCAAACAGTGGGCGGCTACACTAGCGCCAAAGGTTCCTTTTGCGATGATGTCACGCTCGTTCGTAACATTGCGGCAACGGGTGCAAAAGTGGGCTTTCTCGATGGTGCAAACGTGCTGAAAGTCCGAATGTACGAAGGCATGGCGGAAACCTGGGATGAATGGGGTCGATCGCTCGATCTCAAAGATGCTGCAACACCCGCGCAAGTTTGGGGAGATTTAGCATTTTTGATCTTGGTTCAAGCATTGCCGATTCCGTTGTTGATTGTAAGCGCTTGGATTGTCTCTTCTGGACATACAACATTACCTGCATTGATTGCCCTTGGATTGAATGGAGCATTGGTCGCGATGCGAATTGGATTAAATGCGGCAGTCTTGCAGTCCTACGATCGTTCTTCTGCCAAAGGTGCTTGGTTATTCTGGCTCTCTCCTTTAGCTGATCCAGCCGCAGTCTTCCGAATCTTCCTGTCTTCTACTCGAAAGCCGAAAAGCTGGCGGGGTCGCACTTATGGCGGATAACGTCACACTTTTGGGGTTAGCGGGGAGTTTAGTCGCGGGATTGGGCACCGGAGTAGGCGCGCTCCCAATCTTTTTCATCAAGGAAATTACTCCGCAAACTCAGGGTGCACTCTTGGGGTTTGGGGCGGGCGTGATGTTAGCTGCAACTTCTTTTTCTCTGGTGATTCCGGGCATTGAAGCGGCGGAGAAGTTGACGCAGAACAAACTAACCGCAGCCGCGATCGTTGTTTGTGGCATTCTGCTTGGGGGTGCGTTCCTCTGGTTAGCAAATCGCTACTTTCCGCACGAACACTTCATTAAAGGGGCAGAAGGAGCGACTGCAAGCCGATTACGTCAAGTGTGGCTGTTTGTGATTGCGATTACGCTGCACAATTTTCCCGAAGGATTAGCGGTCGGAGTTGGATTTGGTGGGGGCGATGTGGCGAATGGAATTGCGCTCACCTTGGGAATTGGCTTGCAGAATTTTCCCGAAGGATTGGTCGTAGCGATCGCGCTTCTGGCTCAGGGCTACCGCAGACGAAAGGTATTTGGTGTGGCGCTGTTAACAGGACTTGCCGAGCCGATCGGAGGTTTAATCGGGGCGGGGGTCGTTTCGATCGCCGCGATCGTGCTGCCGTGGGGAATGGCCTTTGCAGCCGGAGCGATGTTATTTGTAATCAGCGATGAGATTATTCCGGAGTCGCACAGCTTAGGAATCGAGAAGCAAGCGACGCTAGGCGTAATGATTGGATTTGTGCTGATGATGTTTCTGGACGTGGCTTTGGGCTGAATTTGTATCAGAATGTTTCAACTCGTAACGGCGATCGCGCTTCGGTTCAACTCCCGTAGTAAATTGAGGAAAATTGACGCGGCATCATGTGTTTTTGCATAGATTGAGTTCGTTAATTTTCAAAACAAAAGGAAGAGAACAGTCATGGTTCAACGTGGTTCAAAAGTCCGCATTCTGCGTAAAGAGTCCTACTGGTATCGCGATGTCGGCACCGTTGCCTCGATCGACCAAAGCGGCATCAAATATCCGGTGATTGTGCGCTTTGATAAGGTCAATTACACGGGCTACAGTGGTCAAGCTGGCGGTGTCAACACCAATAACTTTGCACTGAGCGAACTCGAAGAAGTTGAGCCGCCCGCAAAGAAAGCGGCGGCAGCGGCAAAACCCGCAGCCAAGAAAGCAGAGTAATTTCTCTGCGATAATTAAGTTTGAGCCAGTACCTTTCTTCTGTTGGTGCTGGCTCAGTTTTTTAGAATGGACTTTTACGAGTGTATTCGCTGTGCCTGAACTGCCTGAAGTTGAAACGGTTCGATTGGGTTTAAACCAAGTGACGCTAAATCAGCCGATCGTTGGGGGAGACGTGTTACTTGATCGCACGATCGCTTACCCGATCGCTGATCAGTTTATCGCTGGATTGCAAGGCTTATCGATCGCAGAATGGCAGCGCTACGGAAAGTACCTTTTGGCGAAATTAGCTCCGGTGGGCTGGCTCGGTGTGCATTTGCGAATGACTGGACAGCTTTTGTGGGTGAAACAATCAGACCCATTGCAGAAACATACGAGAGTAAGACTGTTTTTTGATCACGATCGAGAGCTTCGGTTTGTGGATCAGCGCACGTTCGGGCAGATGTGGCACGTCGAGGACGATCGCGACCCAAAAACGATTATTACGGGACTTCAGCGATTAGGACATGAGCCATTTTCTGATAACTTTTCAGATCTCTACTTCTACGAGCAGCTAAAAAACCGGAAGCGTCCGATTAAAAATGCACTGCTTGATCAAGCCTTAGTTGCGGGAATTGGCAATATCTATGCGGATGAAGCTTTATTTCTCAGTGGCATTCATCCGGCAACTTTGTGCAGTGAGTTATCGATCGAACAAGCCTCCAAACTCCGAGCGAATGTCATTCGAGTGCTAAAAGATAGCATTGCAGCGCGAGGAACGAGTTTTAGCGATTTTCGCGATGTGTCGGGGGTGAATGGCAACTATGGCGGGATTGCTTGGGTATATGGGCGGGATGGCGATCGCTGCCGCAACTGTGAAGCGACGATCGAGCGGGTAAAGTTGGCGGGACGATCGGCGCATTTCTGCCCAACCTGCCAACCGTGTAAACAGTAGCTTATGTCACATTTTATAGCGAACCCGTAGGAAATAATGAATTCCGACCTGACCCATTATTTCTATATGCCCAAGCGTCGAGATTTTCTAATCGGTAGTGCTGCAAGTGCTGCCGCCGTATCCATGCTCTCTAAAGCAAACGCTCAAGATAATCAACCTTCTAAGCGTCCTGAAATCAATGCGCTGAGACAAGGTTATGTCGGTCAATATCAGGGCGGCGTGTATCTTTTACCCGCGAACGATGAAACGGCGCAGTGGGGTTGGTTTAACAATGCAGAACCGCCTCGCGCTCGCATCAAATCCGGTGATACCGTCGTGATGGAAACGATGATGGCATCGCTGAACCAGATTTTGCCAGGATCGTCGATCGAACAAATTACTAAACTCCGTGTCGATTATCCGGGTCGTGGCCCTCACTCCGTCACAGGCCCAATTTTCGTGGAAGGAGCGATGCCCGGTGATGTGCTGAAGGTGCGGATCAATCGGATTGTTCCCCGCAGCTATGGCGCGAACTGGAACCTTCCTGGCAATCTGAAATTAGGACAGTTCCCGGACAAATTCACTGAAGCGCAAGTCAAGCATTTCTATCTCGATCTGGGTCGGGGTGTGACGGAATTTTTACCGGGAATTGAGATTCCCGTGCGTCCGTTCCCCGGAATTCTTGGGGTTGCAAGAGCAGAAAGCGGTCAATATAGTACGGTTCCACCAGGGGCGCATGGGGGAAATTTGGACTGTCGCGAATTGGTGCAGGGAACAACAATCTATCTGCCTGTGTTTGTCGAGGGCGCATTGTTGTGGTCGGGCGATTCTCATGCGGCACAAGGAAATGGAGAAGTGAATTTAACCGCGATCGAGAGTGCGTTTAGTGAATTGAATATGACGATCGAAGTGATCAAAAAAACGCCGCTCTCATTTCCTCGGATTGAAACACCAACTCACTGGATTACTTTGGGATACGATCGCGATCTCAACAAAGCCGTTGATATGCTGAACGAACAAACGGTGAAATTTGTCTCAGACTGGAAACGCATATCGAGCAAAGAAGCACAGCAGTTCATGAACAATTACGGCGATTGCCAGGTTGCTGAGATCGTTAATCAGGTGAAGGGCACTTACTGTATGTTGCCAAAGAAAGCCGGCCCGAAACGCGCTCCTAACCCAACGCAAGACACCCGCGATAGTTATGTCACAACGGCGACAAATGCCGATGTGCAGACTGCGATGAACCTTGCTTCGATGCAAATGATCGAGCAGATTGCGCAATTGAGGAAGCTATCGATGTTGGATAGTTATGCGCTGGCAAGTTTAGCGATGGATGCGCGAATCGGACGAATTGAACCGGGAGCGAAGACGATTCATTGTCTGATGCCACGATCGCTTTGGGTAAAGAAAGCTTAGTGTTTTAGGTTACATTTTACGAACCCCTCTGGCTGCAATCAAACGCAATAAAGCTGCAAATTCGCAGCCAGGGCTACTTTTGCTGACTCATTCTTTTAATCTATCCTTAGCCGTACACAGTTAGATGGATGTGTCGAATTTCTAGTTCAGCGCACGATAAAAGTTAGGAATTCAATTTGAATACATCTCTGCAAAAACCATTGCAATTCTTCGCTTTATTGAAACGCTGTTCTCAAGACGACTTCACTTCAAGACTGATTTAATCATGATTCTTTGTAGCAGCGCGATTTTTATGTCGTCCGCTTCAATCCCTCGCATCATTCAGGCATGAAGTTCTGAAAGACTGAGACAGGTTCGATCGTGCCAAATTTGCGCGATGGTATGCAGGTTTAGATTCAGTTGACTCTCATTCAGTTGCTTATGGGAGAGAAAAGAACGTGGATAGATTTCACAGAGCGTTATGCCGTGGTTTGGGTGCGGTAGGCGCTTTGGGGCTGATCAGCGGTGTTTTAGTTGGGTGTTCATCGACTCAGCAAACCAACCAGAACAACGCAAACTCAAAGCTGCGATCGGTTGCTGTAACCGTTGGTGATCTGAGTAATCCTTTCTTTGTATTGATGGGCAGAGGTGCACAATCCGAAGCGCAAAAGATCGGCGGAGATGGAGTTCGGACAACCGTGGTTTCGACGGGATATGACTTAAACCAACAATTCAACCAGATTGAAAACTTTATTGCAGCCAACACCAGTTTGATCATTCTTAATGCTGCAGATAGTCAAGGAATTGCGCCTGCGGTTGAAAAAGCAAAACAAGCTGGAACGGTGGTAATTGCCGTAGATACGGGGGCTGGCGGTGGAGTCGATGCAACCATTACCTCGAACAATCTGCAAGCGGGAGAACTAAGCTGCCAATACATTGCCGATCGCTTAAAAGGCAAAGGGAATGTGGTGATTGTGAACGGTCCGCCGGTGCAATCGGTGTTCGATCGCGTTGAAGGCTGTGAAAAGATCTTTGCAAAATATCCTGGAATTAAAGTTCTTTCTAAAGATCAAAACGCCGAAGGGAGCCGGGACGGTGGATTACGGGTGATGAGTGATTTGCTGGTCTCGTTTCCTAAAATCGATGCGGTCTTTGCCATCAATGATCCGTGTGGGGTGGGTGCAGAACTCGCAGCCCGACAAGCAAAACGCAGCGAGTTCTTTATTGTCGGAGTAGATGGCGCACCGGAAGCGAAAGCGGCGATCGAAGACAACAGCAGCTTGTTTGTCGCGACCGCTGCCCAAAATCCATTGGGCATGACTCAGAAAGCGGTGCAAGTCGGCAATGACATCTTAAACGGTCAAAGACCCGCCGATCCTAATATTCAAATCCCTGTGCAGTTGATTACGCGAGACAACGTGAGCCAATACAAAGGGTGGCAGTAATGATAATGAATCAACAATCCGTGCCGCATAATCCGTCGATCGCGGCTCCAGTCCTCGAAATGAAGGGGATTACGAAACGGTTTAGCGGCGTTCCGGCACTGCAAAACGTCAATCTCACGCTTTATCCGGGTGAAGTTCATGCCCTGATGGGTGAAAACGGTGCCGGAAAAAGCACGCTGATGAAAATTTTGGCGGGCGCTTACATTGCCGATGAGGGTGAGATTTGGGTGAATGGTCAGCGGCTCAACATCACTGATCCAGGTATCGCCAGACGAGCAGGCATTAATTTGATTTATCAAGAATTGAATGTCGCTCCGAATCTGACGGTGGTTGAAAATATCTTTATGGGCAGCGAGATCAATCGCGGGCAACTGTTGGATCGCGAAGCCATGCATCGGGAAGCGGTCAAAGTGCTGCAAGCATTGGGCGCAAGTTTTTCACCCGATGATGTGGTTTCAAACTTGTCGATCGCAGAGCAGCAACAAGTCGAAATCGCCCGCGCCCTCAAGGACAATAGCCGCATTTTGGTCATGGATGAACCGACTGCGGCACTGTCCGATCGAGAAACAGAACGTCTGTTTGAAGTGATTCACCGATTGCGGCGCGATGGCATTGCGATCGTCTATATCAGTCACCGCATGGAGGAAGTATATGCGCTGGCGGATCGGGTCAGTGTATTACGCGATGGTCAGTATATTGGAACGCTCGATCGCGCTGAGATCTCTCCGGAACGATTGGTGCAAATGATGGTGGGTCGATCAATGCAGGGCTTTTATCAACATGAACGCCGCTCAAATCGCGGCAATGTTGTTTTGGAAGCCCGGCACATCAGCGATGGGCGCAAGGTGCAACCCACTGATTTAGTTTTGAGGGCGGGTGAAATTGTGGGTTTAGCGGGACTGGTCGGAGCCGGACGAACGGAGCTATCGCGGCTGATTTTTGGAGCTGATCCAAAAACGAGCGGTGAGATTTTTCTAAATGGTCAGAAGCTCGATATTCGATCGCCCAAAGATGCGATCGCCGCTGGAATTGGGTATGTCCCCGAAGACCGCAAAGATCAGGGCTTATTTCTCGAAATGAGTTCTGGCAAAAACATCATCCTCAATATGCTGAGAAAGGATGCCAAAGCAGGAGTGATTAACTGGGGAACGCTCGGCAAGATTGCTAACGATGCGGTCGAAAACTTCAACATTCGACTGGCAAACCTGGAAATTCGCGCAATGGATCTGTCTGGAGGGAATCAGCAAAAACTACTCCTGGCTCGCTGGCTCGCGATTAAACCACGAGTGCTTCTGCTCGATGAACCCACACGCGGCGTAGACATCGGCGCAAAAAGCGAGATTTACCGCATCATTAGTGACTTGGCGGAAACAGGCGTTGCGGTGCTGATGGTATCGAGCGAACTGCCGGAGGTGATCGGACTCAGCGATCGAGTGTTAGTGATGCGTCAAGGAAGAATCGTCGGTGAGATTGACGGTTCGCGACAGCAGATTACCCAAGAAAACATTATGGCTTATGCTACTGGCGCATCGGAGGTCGCCGCACTATGAGTCAAACAGAACTACGTCCGTTAAGAGAACCGAGCAATCGCCCCCCTGTTCAGCGCAAACCTGCAAACAACTGGCTTCAGGTGGCTGGGATTCTGCCGATTCTAATTCTAATTTGCATTCTGTTTTCGGTGCTGACTCCCAACTTTCCCACGGCGGGAAACGCTGTGAACATTCTCCGGCAAGCATCAATCAACATTGTGCTAGCAACGGGAATGACCTTTGTGATTCTGACTGGAGGGATTGACCTTTCGGTGGGATCAATTTTGGGGGTGTCTGCGGTTGTTGGAGTGCTGGTTTCGCTTTCAAGCGCATTGGGTTGGTTTGCGATTCCAGCCGCATTGTTAACTGGCTTAGCGATCGGGTTGATCAATGGTGCGCTGATTGCTTTTCTCGACTTACCTCCGTTCATTGTGACTTTGGGCGGCTTAACTGCGCTACGAGGAGCTGCTTACCTCGTAGCAAACGGTACGACTGTCTTGAACCGTAATCTAAACTTTGCTTGGGTTGGCAATAACTATCTCGGCCCCTTTCCCTGGTTAGTTGTGATTGCGCTGTTGACTGTTTTAGCAAGCTGGTTTGTGCTGCGTCGGACGGTTCTAGGCGTGCAGATTTATGCAGTGGGAGGAAACCAACGTGCAGCGCGACTTACCGGAATCAAAGTCAGTCGGATTCTCTTGTTTGTGTATGGTGTGAGTGGATTGTTAGCAGGGTTGGCAGGTATCATGAGTTCCAGCCGCCTGTATAGTGCGACTGGACTGTTGGGGAATGGGTATGAATTGGATGCGATCGCGGCTGTGATTCTCGGCGGCACAAGCTTCACGGGTGGGATTGGAACCATGCCCGGAACCTTGCTGGGTGCGTTGATCATTGCGGTACTGAACAACGGTTTGACGCTGCTGAATATGTCTTACTTCTGGCAGTTAGTCGTTAAAGGTTTAGTGATCATCGTGGCAGTCACGATTGACCGACTCCGCCGCCGTTCCTCACGCTAGAACCAATCGGAGATTGCATCGGTCGATTTTACCAAGTGCATTCCAGCAGCAGCAAAGCGATCATAAGCGCGATCGGCTTGCTCGGTATAATCGACCACGCCCGGAACCACAACCGCAGAAGTGCAATCTTCGAGCAGGTAGACCTTCTTGGTTAGGCTAGGGTCATAGGCTTGGATTTCGGTGAGTAAGTCGTCGATCGTCCAAGCCACACAATGACTCTTGGCTTGGCCTGCAATGATCACCGCATCAAACTTGAGTAATTTCTCAATCAACTGACTATTTTTCTGTGCCAATAGTTCACCACCAACTGTCGTTAGAACCTCCGGACTCAGCACCGAATAGTTTTCTGTAAGCGGGTGACTGCCTTTGATTTCAAAGCTGGTCTGACTTCTACGGGCAATGCAATGAAAGAAGAAAGCTTCCTCAACTGCTGACACTAACGCATGGCCGATTCCACCCAACATTGAGTGATAAGGCCACACCGTTAATGGATACTTGCCTTCGTCGGTTAGCTGTTTCGTGTAGTGGAGCGCGTGACTGTTGAGGGTATTGTAATCGGTTTTCAAACTGGGCGCGATCGCTGGATTGACTCTCCACACGCCTTTCTGCACATCTTCATATGAAATTAGGGTTGCTGCGGGAGTGGGATGCTCTCTGGCTTCGTTGATCCAGAAAATCGGATGAAAGATTTGCATTGCTGTATGCGTGTCCATTGTTGGAGCAATTTCGGTAATGCTACCTAAATTGCGGTAAACGAACTCACACAGTCGCACATTATCTTCAACGGCTCCAGTGCCCGATCGACCCCCAACAAACAGTTCAAAATCGGGAATACAAAACGTATTTTGCACATCGATTGCTAGCAAACAAACCCGAATTCGATCGTCACTTGCAGGCGGAATGTTGTGTTCTTTCGCCCATTGTTCCGCTTCAATTGCTCGTTGCTGATACGGAACACGCCAAACAGATCCGACTGAAGCACGATCGAAAAACTCAGGAATCATACGATAAGCTCAACTCGTTGCCCTCGATCGTATCAAATGGTTCATCGATCGACAGTACAACTGGAGCATTGAAGCTACGATCGACCACCGTTGTTGGCAATTCTTGATGATATGCGCCAGATGGCAGCACACCACAGCCGCCATACTTTGCCATTACTCGCTGTTGAGTAAAAACATCCTCGCCGCAGTGATTCTCAGGAAGCTTTGTCCAGAAGTTGAAACCGCCGACCTCTCGAAGCTTTTGGGTGTTATACATCACGCAGCCTCCAATCCAAGCAACCTTGTATTTTCGAGGTTGGTCTGGAGTAATGTTGTGCGATCGCTGAATATGATACAGGTTTGCTGCATTGTGTAACTTCCAACGTTCCCATTCTGGCATTCCCGGTTGGAGCTTTTCGGGCTGCACTGGACTATCCCAAAATTCGATCGCTTGTTGGTGCGGTCGAACATCTTGAATAAAGCTGAGTCCGATCAATCCGCTGCCGACAAAACCACAGTTCTCCTCTTCGATCGCAGTAACGAATTGTTCCAGGACAAATGATTCTAGGATGATGTCATCATCAATGAACAGAACATAAGGAGCAGTTGCTTGATCCAGCAAGAACTGTCTTTGTTCTGCCATGCCGCGACGGGGTAAGTGATGGTGGATTTGAACTTTGTGATTGTGCGATCGTAGAGCTCGAACTGGCGTTTGGACTATGTTGGAAGCAATTTCGTTTGGATCTTCAGTTTGATCTGAAATGATCACATTAAAATCTTGAAAGGTCTGAGCAATCAGGCTGGTTAATGTAACAGCTAATGCTGAAGCGCGATTGTAGGTTGGGATTAAGATATCAACTTTAGACATATCGATTGGAAAAGGGTGTAAATCAGTCACACCCTCAACATTGGGTTTTACAGAATTGGGTTTTACAAAGCAGTCATGACGCGAACTAGCTCATCTGACATATCGACAGATGCAATACTAGAATGCTGGAACAGAACACCTGCAAGAAAATAGATGTTGTCCGAATAGAATGCTTGCCCGTTTTCCCGGAGCTTTTCAATCCAATTTCTCACCTTCGGTTCAGAGCTATAGCAACCAAACTGCAACGGTGTCACCATAAAATCTGCAACCGTGTATCCTTGCTCGGCAGCACATTTGAAAGTTCCTAATGGGTTCGAGTAGCTTGAGATCAAGACCATCACGTTCGCATAGTCCAGAGTCAGCAATCGATTCGTTAACGTGGCTCCATCTACGCCGCCATGCAGGAGCGGCATCCGAATCTGATTGTCCGGCGCGGGAATGTAAGGCGGATTCGCGATCAAACAATCTGCATCAGTTGGTGCAGCATCAAAGAATGACTTATTGTGCAAGACATATCGATCGTGCAAATTACACTGATTGATTCTCGATTTTGCCACACCATAAGCAGATGGATTCAGTTCAAACCCATGAATCACATCATTACAGCGCGATCGCACCAAAGAATTGATTACCGGGCTACCATCCCCAGAACCAAATTCAACAATCAACCGTGAATCATCGCACTGCGAAAAAACTAACCGTTCTAAACAATGCGAATAGAAATGTGATTCTTCAGGGCAGAAAAATACTTCGGTTTCAGTAGTCTGCGAAATCGGTTTTAATAATGTCCCAGTCAAGGTAATACCCTCATCAATACAAATCACAACACAAATCACAACAAACAAATAAGGGCGGACAACCCGCCCCCTCACACCTTTAGTCGCTTACTGAGGCACGATCGCAGGCAATGATTCCGTTTCTACTCCACGTCGAATCATGGCAGCAATGGCCGCACCTGCACGATCGCCCATGAGTTTCTCTTGGTCATATCCCAACAGAAGCTGCCAAGCTTGCTGCGGATACATATCAACCAAAGGCAACGTCACGTTTTCGATCATCCAGCGTCCGTGCCGCTCGTCTTCTTTGATGTGCAAGTCCCAATACCCCATTGCGCCCTCAGACAGCTCTAGTCTCTGTGCCGCTGCAAGATAGTTGCGGTATGCCGAAGGACCTGCGACCTCAAAGTAAGCGAGTCCGCCGTTATAGCGCAGAAAATGACGCTTACATTCAGTTAGCAGGAAGTTGTGATTTGTCGTTGCCAAAGCTTCCCAGGGCACCAGATCAAAGTATGCTTCTGGCTGAGTGCTGAGACTTAATTCGGTCATCATCTTGGCAAAGAAGGTCGAATGCTTCCGCGATAGGCGACCATTGCCGTATTCTTCGAGCAGCACTTTTGTTAAAGTGGCTTGTACTTCGTTTGCAGCACCACCAAGAATCCGCGATAAACGGCTTGCTTCCACCAATCCATCAAACGAGGTAATGGCTAAAAGATACCGATAGCCTTCAAACGGCATTTCTTTACGCAGGTAAATCGCATCGGCGGATAGCTCCGGATCGAGATCGGCTTGATAACGATCGAGCAATGCCTGTTTGAGATCAATCGATTGATACCCTTCAGTATCAATTTGCTTCAGTTCCCAAGCTTGCCAAGCTGCTTCGATTTCGTTGCGAATCTTTTGCAGATAGTGCGATCGCTCATTCGTGTAATGAGTCAGATCGTCATACCAAAATAGGTTCAAACGATTGATTCGATAGAGAACACGCTGCAGGAAAAGATGTGCTGCATCAGAACCCTGCGCTTGATCGTAAGCTTCCTTGAGTGCAAACGTTAGCGCGGTTTCAAAGTAACGAATCTGATCGGCAAGTTCACTCAGGCGCTGATCTAAGTTCTCAGCTTCGATTAGCTCACTGAACGTTTGTTCAGCCTTGTAGTAGGGATTATTTGTAACAATGGATTCTATCGCCTCTGGCATCAATCGGGTGGGCAGGGGCGCAACTAAACTACCGTGCATTTATCTTTAGTGAGGACGCGATTTTCATTTCTATGCTCGTTTATCGAAACCTAAAGTTGCATCTACCTCAGAGATAAATCGCTCAGTCTTAAGGGATAGTTTTATACTTTTGCAAACGCTGTCCTGGGAAAGCCTAGCTTCTCTAACAGTTCATTCCAAAGCTCGATGCTTAAGCTACCTCCCGATGCCTGATCATGTCCATGCCCATAACTGCCTTCGCCGACTGAAAGGTTTTGACTCCGCAGAAATTCGAGGACATTAGCACTGTTCGATCGTGCTGCAAAGTTCACTCGTCCTGGCATATAGCCTTCGTTTGCCGCAATCACAATCATTTGCGATAAACGACCACGCCAACTCTGAGCAATCAACGGATGAATCTGACACGGCGAATTCATCCGAATTAGGGCCACATTTCCAGAGAATATTGGAGCCGTTTTTCGAGCTTCATCGAGTGCTAATTTGACTTCTTCCCGCGCCGATCGCAGGTGTTGTACATCTGCACTTTCTGAATTGACTAATGCTTTCGGACTGGAATGATTTAATAATGCTCGTGCTGCAACTTCCGGATCATAGTGAGAAGCTCGTCGAGACGCATTGATTAGCGCTGTTGCTTCTTTGAGGTACTTTGCGGTGTACTTTCGTTTTGCTGTCGTTAACAGTTCAAATGGAGCGCGATCGCCTAAGTCGCTCAGTGTTCCAATCGCTGCAATCCAATCGAGATCAGAGATATCTGCGATCATTTGACACAGTTGCCAAATGATCAGGGAAGTATTCGGAATCGGTTCCCAAGTGTATGCGGTAATTAATGTATCTCCGTCAGGAACACCTTCGGGGTGGTGATGATCAATAAAACAAGTCGGAATTCCAGCAATCACAGGCTCAGACCGGCTGCCCAAATCCATCACAAATAGATAAGCCGGATTTGCGGATTGAATGATCGCGCGATTGTTGGGTGTCCAAGCATTGCGCTCTCGATCGGGAATGACTCGATGCACTGAGGCGAATCCGGCTCGCTCGAATGCTCGTTGCCACACGACTCCCGCTGTCACTCCATCGGCATCTGAATCATGAATGGCAACCATTCTAGAGGAGTGAGATATTTGTGAAACAAACCGATCGAAGGCTTGGAGCGCAGCTTCTTGATTCGGAGTACCAACGGCAGGATCGAGTGTAAAAGTCATAATTAACCTCAAAAACTCAGCTTTTAACTACACCGAAACAGGTTGCTCCATTAGATCAGAAGGTTCTTCATCCTGTGTCGAGGGTGTGACCGCTTCAATTTGAATTTCCTCCGCTTTCGGCTTCTCTGTCTCAGTGATCACAGGTGGCAGCACATTCAAATCCGAATACAACCATTCATCCTGAAGCTTTTTAATCGCAAATTCTTTTTGCTTTGCCTCAATCTCAATCCAAGGGGCTTGACGATAACAGCTTGGCATCACCGTAATGTAATCATTGTGCTTTTGATCTAAGAAACTTTCCGCCCCATTAGAAATGTGAACGACCTGCCAATCTGGATTCTCCCAGGTCGATCGCGCCGCTTCAAATGCCCGAATCACGCTTTCGTCTTCGTAGCTCTCCACTTTTTCATGAATCACATGATGATGAGCATCAAACAATTGCGGAACTTCTGCCGCTTGGCAAACCGCTAAAATTTGCTCTGACCCGTAAGTGTATTCGTCGTTTTCGAGTGTGAGCCGTAGACGAATGTTATCCGGCAAACTACGAATGGTTTCAACTAATCGTTCAGCCCGATCGCCCTTTCCACCGTGAATGTTCATCAATGCCCACGGAGATTGAGGTAATCCTAATAAGTCAAAAATCCGGGCGTGCATCGCGAGAATTTTGGTGCTATTTTCGATCACTTCTGGACGATCGGAACTCAACACGACAAACTGATCTGGATGCAAAACTAGCCGCACTCGAAGCTGATTTGCTTGCTCTCCAACTAGCCCCATTGCTTCTGCAAACTCTTCTAGAATTGCAGATCCTAACGGCTCATCGGCAAACGGAAACATTCCTGAACCGAGTCGATAAAGCCCAATTTTATTGTCTGCACAAAACTCGATCGCAATCCCTAATCGCCGCAAATTCTCAGCATATAATTCGCGCAATAATCGCTCTTGTTCGACTAGATCAAATTGCAATAATCGCTTTCTTGTAATCGTCTTAAATCGCACCGTTTTTGATGCAGAAATACAGACTAAACCCAATTCAGGAATCATAATCGTATACCTAGATTTTTAAGTGAGCGATCGTATGTGCGATCGCTCGAATGATTAATCTTTTAGCGGCTCATGTCCCCAGTTCTTTAACGAATAGCGCCAGCGCGTATGTTCAATATCGCCTTTTGGTTTTTCTGCTAAATGTCGATGAACATAGCTAACCACCCGCCGCATATGGTTAAAGTCAGCCTCATCGTAATCCGATTTTTTTTTATGTAAAAGCTCGATTGTATGTCTGCCCGATTGATGCCCAGTGGATTCGGCATCTTCGCTGCTTTTCATTCCAACCGAAAGAGATTCTTCTGTTTTTAACCAAGCTTCTAATTCTTTAGCCGACATATTGACCGCTTCTTGAAACTCTTTGAGAGTCTCTTGATTTTGCGTGGCAGTATGTTGCGCCATTATTTTTTCTCCTTGGTTTTCTTCAGTTGTTCACCTTTATGAATGGCATCTTTTCCACTCTTTGAACTTTCCACACGATACTCAGGATTTTCTTTTGATGCTTCAAAATGATGATTCTTAAAATCGGTCGGTTCGGTGATAATTTCTTTGATTTCACCTTCAGTTTTTTTGCCAGAAGTATTCCACTCTACATGGTCGCCCTTTTTTAATTTCTCGGTCATGATTTTCGCTTCAATGGATTGCATTTAAACTCTAAGCAGCTTAACGTTTTGTCACCTCTATCTGCGGTTCCCCTTCACTCTGCTTAAACCTTTCTTTGGGTAGCCGAAAACCGGCGATCGCTCAATTTACGCTTTGATCAAAATTAAAGCTGTGATCATGACTTACGACTTGTTGTAATTGGAGCAGATCCCGGTGGACTCGCTGCTGCTAAAAAAGCCGCAACTTATGGTGCAAAAGTCGCGATCGCAGAATCTGCTAACCTGGGCGGAACCTGCGTCAATCTCGGCTGTATTCCCAAAAAATTGATGGTGTATGCGGCTGACTTCGCTGCAATGGCAGAAGCCGCAACCGGATACAGTTAAACCTTTGGCTCTTCCGAGTTTAGCTTCTTAAACAGACCAAAGAACGCTATCTGAACTAGAAGAAAGCCTTGGAGTAGTTTCAAGTATAGAGGCAAAACCAGTTCTGCCTCCATAACAGTTAACTTAGCTCACTGTTTTGACCAAGGGCATCTCAGTCTCAGTAAATGCTTCAAAGGATTGTTGAGCCAAGACACCGAGATTCGCATCAGAAATATCTCCTTGACGCTGCGCAATCCGATCGCGCAACACCTCTTCCGGAGCTTCACAGTAAAGAATCTCGATCGCAATTCCCTTTGCTTGTGCTTGCTCGATTACCGGAGCGCGTAATGCTTGACGATCGTATTTCGCATCCAGAATCACGGTGTACCCTTGAGATGCCAAAGTGATGCCCAAATTGAGGAGACGATCGTAAGTCTTTTGTGTCATTTCGGCACTGTAAAGCGAATCACCGCCTTTTTCGTCTAACCCAATGCCACCTAAATGTTTACGCACCGCATCAGAGCGAATTTGAATGGCTCCTGATTCTCGCGCAAGCTTTGATGCGATCGTGCTTTTGCCTGATCCCGATAGTCCCGACATCAAAATGAGCCTGCCTTGTTTGGGTTTGGTATATTCCCAAGACAAGCGATAGTAGCGGCTTGCAGTCTCTTTCGACTCTGCCTTAACAGACTCCAGAACACTCGGATCGCTCAGCAAAAACGATGTCACCTTTGCCCGCACATAAGACTGACGGCTATTGTAAAGCGGCAGAACTTGTAAGCCTTCCCAGTCGCCCGATTGCTCAAGATACGCATTCAAAAATAGATTGCTCAGATCAGAGCGATTTCGAGCATCAAAATCCATGATGATGTAAGCAATGTCGAACATCGTATCGACAAAGCGGAACGGCTCATTAAACTCAATGCAATCGAACAGTAAAATCTTGTTGTTCCAGAAGCAAATATTTCTCAAGTGAACATCACCGTGACATTCACGAATGAATCGATGTTCAACTCGACTCTTAAACAAAGCTTCATTCTCAGCAAATAGCTTATCGGTGTAAGCTTTTGTTTGATCGAATTGTTCTTGAGTTTGAGCAACACCAATGTATCCAACGGTTTGTTCATAGTTCTCGTCGATCGCTTGTCGAATCTGCGATACTTCCCCAAAGCTCAGGATGTAGTCGTTCGTTGGTGCGGACTTGTGGAATGCTGCTAGAACTTTTGCCAAATCAATCAAATGCTGTTCGGTGAGTTCGCCGCGATCGTACATCTCGCTGAGCAAAGCCTCCTGCGGAAACTGCTGCATCTTCACCACATAATCAACAGCCTCACCATCTCCGCCCAGAATGAACTTCTCACCCGCTTGTGTCACAGGCAACACACCCAGATATAATTCCGCCGCGCCGCGCTGATTTAACCGCAACTCTTCATCACAGAAATGTTTGCGTTTCTCCAGCGTGGAATAGTCCAAGAAGCCAAAATTCACAGGCTTTTTCAGCTTATAAACATAGTCCCCGGTGAGAAAGACATAAGAAACGTGGGTCTGTACAAGCTCGATCGTATCTTTCACCGGATGGCCATAGATTGCCGGATCAAGCAGTGCTTCAACGATCGGCGGAAGAGTCGTAGTCGTCATAATTCCATTCACTAAAAAAGCCAGGGATCTCTCCCTAGCTTTATATACCTTAGATTCGTCGGCAAGCCGCAACGACAAATCTTTGACTAATCTTTTTGAGCAAAGAAGCTGATGTGATAGAGCGAACCTTTCCACGGATGGGTTTGTACTTCGCGCATCACAGTCTTACCATTCCAGGACAATTCTGGAATGCTCACTTCTACAACCGACTTATTCGGTGCAGCATCCCGGACTAAGAAGCCCGCAGCTTTCGCATCGACGACGAGCTGAATGGACTCGACTCCATTGTGACCGTACAAAGTTGCAGGAATTCTGCCATCGCGACGCAGCGCATTCGGCTTGCTTCCTTCGGGACGTTTTTGAGCTTCGATCGAGAACGGCATAATTTAACCTAAAAGTAACTAAACGTTAGCAGGCTGAGGCGTTTCGTTGGTGTACAAAAGCGCCCGTTTGGGTCCGTGGATGGGATCTTCAACAATAATGGTTTGATCGCGTTTGGCTCCCAGAGAAACGATCGCGATCGGTACATCCATTAATTCTGCCAAAAACTTGAGATAATCAAGCGCTTCTTTTGGCAAGTCGTCGAGCGATCGACAGTCTTCGGTCGATCGCTTCCATCCGGGAAGGGTTTCGTAAATCGGCTTGCATTGAGCAAACAAGCGCGAATTACTGGGAAAATCTTCGCAGCGCTGCCCATCGATTTCGTAGGCAACACATACTTTGATTTCGTCCATTGCGTCTAAGACATCCAGCTTCGTAATCGCTAGACAATCTAGACCATTGATGCGAACGGCGTACCGTCCAATCACTGCATCAAACCAGCCACAGCGCCGTTGTCGTCCAGTCGTCGTGCCGAATTCAGCACCGCGATCACACAACAAAGCGCCCATTTCTTCGTGCAGTTCGGTGGGGAATGGGCCTTCACCCACGCGAGTCGTATACGCTTTCGCCACTCCGATGACGCGATCGATCACAGTTGGGCCAATCCCCGTTCCAACACACGCACCGCCCGATACCGGATTCGAGGAGGTCACATACGGGTAAGTGCCATGATCGAGATCCAGTAACGTTCCTTGAGCGCCTTCAAATAGCACATTGCGCTTGCGGCGAATCGCATCGTAGATCTTCAGAGAACTATCGACGACATGAGGGCGCAACCGTTCTGCATAGCCCATGTACTCGGTGAAAACCTCTTCGGCATTCAACGGGGGCAGATTGTAGAGCTTTTCGAGAATGAGGTTCTTTTGTGCGATCGTCCATTCCAGTTGCTCACGGAACCCTTCCGGATTCATCAAGTCAATCACTCGAACGCCTACCCGCTCCGACTTATCGGCGTAGGTTGGACCAATTCCGCGCCCAGTCGTACCAATTTTGTGATTGCCGCGCTGCTCTTCTGCAGCTTTATCGATTAAACGGTGATACGGCATCGTCACATGCGCCGTTTCAGAAATCAGCAAATTCTTCGTCGTAATGCCGAGCGCTTCGATTTGATCGAGTTCTTCGATCAAAACCTTCGGATCAATGACGGTTCCACAACCGATAATACACTCGGTATCCGGGTACAGAATTCCAGACGGAATGAGGTGAAGCTTGAAGGTCTGATCCTTGACAACGACCGTATGCCCAGCATTAACACCGCCTTGATAGCGTACAACGACATCCGCCGATTTGCTCAACAGATCGGTAATTTTGCCTTTACCTTCATCGCCCCACTGGGCACCTATTACAACTACGTTAGCCAAGGGATTTCAGGAGTCTAAAGTTTTCAACAAACTCCCATTATCATCACTTGGGGGTACTTGTGTCAATCGATCGTTTCAGGAGAACTTTGCCAATTACAAAAAGAAAAGGCATCTAATTCAGATGCCCTCGATGAACTCTTAAGATGATGAACCTGGACTATGCGCCCGGACGAACTCCGCGCTGTTGGCGCTGGCTACGTCTCTGTTGCATCAAGTCGCGCTGCTCTTGCGTCAACACTTCGCGCTCCATACGCTCCTTAGCTGCCCGCATCCGGCTCCGAATTTCGGTTTTTTGCTGGTCAGAAAGATTCAGCGATCGCCAGGATACTCTTTCGTTGCGCTGCTTTGCCGCATTGTACTGATCGCGCTGGGCTTGCGTCAGCACTTCCCGAACGATGCCATCGCGGACTTGATCTCGAATCGCTTTTGCTTGCTGCTTCTGAGCATCCGTGAGATTGAGTTTGTTCGCTCGATCGCGTTTGGGTTGTTGCTGGGTTTGCTGTGATAACAAGCCAGAAGGACGAGCCTGAACCGCAAAGGGAGTTGCAGCCATCAAAAGCACGATCGCACCGGGGAGGATCAGTGAGAATTTTTTCATCATTTCTGTAGAAAAGTGAACAGTTGAAAGCCAACGAATCAGCTTCACTCCTTAGACTGAAGGGCGATCGTAAAGGTTCAATCTGATACCAATTTGATGGGTGAACGGTGTACCTGAATTGAGCGTTGCGAAATTTCTGGTCGTGGCGTGATTAGTCGCGTCGCTGCGATCGCGGTACACTGATCCCCTTCAGGACTGCTCCCATTTCTCATGTATTAATCTAGCGAGGACAACAAAGAAGGAGTTTCTATGCTATTCGTCAGCGCTCAGGCAGCAACTGCAATTAACGAAAACATTAATCAGTTATTCCTGCAACGCAATCTAATCAATTTAGCGCTTCAGGTTCTCCCGAAGCTGGCTTGGGCGATCGTGATTCTCCTATTCACGCGCTGGACAGTGAATCTAATTAGACCGATCGGATTTCGCTTGCTGAAGTATGCAGAACCGACGCTGCAAAAATTCTTGATTCAGGTGGCAGGAATTTTAGTGTGGATGGCAGGCGGTGTCGCGGCACTCAACGCAGTCGGACTGCAAACGACCACGATCGTTGCTGTAATTGGTGCGGCAGGTCTAGCGATCGGTCTAGCGCTGCAAAATAGCCTGTCTCACTTTGCCGCAGGCGTGATGCTGGTGAGTTTCCGACCGTTTGAAGTCGGAGATGCGATCGAAGGCGCAGGAGTCTCTGGAACTGTGGATAATATTGGGCTGTTTTCGACCACGATCGTGGCTGCGGACAATGTTCGCATCACCGTTCCCAACAGTAATTTATTTAGCGGAACGCTGAAAAACAATACCATCATGGGCACTCGACGAGTCGATTTGCACATTGATATTGGCAAACGCGACATCGAATCCACCATTACGCACTTATTGTCTTTGGTGCAACCGCATCCGCTCGTTTTGCGAGAACCAAGACCCACTTGCCATGTAGAATCGATTACATCAGAAAGCACGATTCTGTATCTGCGTCCCTGGTGTGCAGCTAATCATCATGAACAAGTGAAGTCGGAAATTTTGCAGCTTGCAAAAGAAGCACTCGACTCTACTGAATCTTCACTCTACTGAATCTTCACTGAATCTTCGTAGTCGGCTCGCCTTTGAGCGTCCGGATTTCTTGATCTCGCACTTCGATTTCTTTGTTCATGTCTCGCACCCGATTCGAGAGAATTTTGATCAGATTCAGGGCAATTCCGGGCGTTTCATCCACTGCTTCATAAAGCTGCTGCTGAGTGAGCACCAAACATTCACACGGCTCGATCGCGGTCACTGAAGCCGATCGGGGAGCAGAATCAAACAGCGACATCTCCCCAAAAAAATCGCCGCGCTTGCAAAATGTCAAATCCCGGCTACCGTTATGCACCCGGACAACTCCTTTGGAAATCACATACATCGATCGACCTTCTTGACCTTCGATCAGAATAGTTTCCCGCACCGCATACGATCGTTCTTCCATAATCGATGCCAACCGCACCAGAAAATCGTCCCGCAGTTCCTTAAAGATGGGAACGCCTCGTACTAGCAGCAATCGCTCAAAACTGTTCAGCATCGCTCACGTTTTCTCACACAACAACTAGATCACCCTGAGATTCGGATGTCGGGGAACCACCCGCGAAATTTCTTCGGGTAGGATAATCTCCGACTCCTGCATCATCTGTTTTACCTGCTTTGCCACGATCGGATCGCGCTCATTTTGGAATCCTTGTAAAACTCGCCCTAACTGTTGCGGATATTGCTCTGCAACATAGCTCAATACCGCTTCTCGCACATATCCTCTGGGATGCCGCAAACCGGATCGAATCGCATCTGGATTAAGATTCTTCCAGCGTGCCCGCCTAGATAAATGAAAGCAGCAGGCGAGTGCCCAATCTGAGATAAAATGCCGCAGTTCGAGCAAATGATTCAGCCGTGCATCCGGTTGCATCGGAGTGTAGGGTACAAGGCTCGATAAACTTTGCAGCTTATCCATCGGTAATTCTCGATCAAGTACCCCCAGTAGTGCTCTCTTACTGGCAATGTCGAGCGTACTATCGAGAATTTCTAAGCCTTGAGCGATCGCTGCACGAGAATCAGACTGGAAGTTGAATTCTGCCACTCGAATCGAGCCGATCGGATAAAGAAACTTCATCAGCAGAAACAGTCGCTCAATGCTGTCTTTCGGCAAAATTTCCAGGGCGGCTCTGAGCAGTTTCGTCTCTTCGCAGCGCACTCGGTCTTCAATCAAATCCATTAATGCCGCATAGATTTGCCCCATAAACATTAGCTCTTGTTCGATCAGTTCCTCGATTCCCGCTCTGCCTAAACGCTCCGCCACCGCTTCGATGCCGCGTTCGTTTGGTACTTTTAGGAGAATCCGCAGCAGTAAGCGTCGTGTGGTTCCCCAAGAAGTCACCAAGCGGGAAATTAGAAGATCGATCGCTTCGGGTGTGCCAATTTGACCGATCGCGCTAAAAGCTTCACTCCGAACGAGCGGCGGACGTTCTACATCATCGGCAAGTCGAATCAGCCTGGGTAATGCCTCATCACCGAGACGAACCAGCGCTGATTTTGCGGCTGGGCGCGTCGGACGACAATACAACCCGCTGAGCAAATAGCGGTAAAACTCCTCGGATCGAGTCGCTGCGATCGCTTCGAGCGTGGCAGATTTCACTTCGATCGAGGGATCTTTTAACAGTCTTGGAATATAAGGTTTGAGCCAGAGCCGCAATCCTTGCAAATGCACTACGCCGCCTAATGCTCGACAACCGATTACCCGTTCTTGCATCTGTTTGTGTGTTAACAGCGCCTGTAACACATAGGTTGCCTCTGCTTTTTCCGACATCGTACCCTGACGTAGAATCAACGATGCAGCCGTAGCGCGAACGATCGAGGGCTGATTTGGCTTGAGATAATGCCGCAGTTCACTAAAAGCAGTCGTCTCTCCGGTCGTCCAGATATATTCTAGGGCGACTGCCATGACTTCTGGTTCAGGACGTTGAGAGCAGAGCGACTTGACTGGATTTAAGAAGGCTGGATTGGGATGATTCAGCATGACTTCGATGCTTCTGTGCTGCAATTCGGGAGTGAGCTTTAACAGCAATGGCGCAAGCACTTCCGCCGCATTCTTACCGTCGATTTGGCTCAAGAATTCAATACAGGCGCGTTTATCTTCATCGGCTCCGGGGTTTTCCAGGGTTTCGATCGTCTTTTGCCGCAGCGCTTTCATATCTACGTCTGAGGTACTCAGTTGCCCCCGTCCCGCATTCAGCACTAAGAGATTGAGATACTCTTTTTTGAGTAAAACGATCGTCGCAAGCCAGCCGAGTGCAAACAGAATCATCAACCCCAAATTCAAGTTCTGCTCTGCAACTCCGATTCCATTTGCCCCCACTCTCCCCAGTCCCAACAGAACCAGCCCGGTGATCGCGGTTGAAATGGGTTCAGCAATGCCGCGCACTTTTGCCTGTTCTCGGTTTCTCAGGTGATCCGGCACTGAGTAAAACAAAAACGGCACACTGCCGCTCAACAAAGTGTAGTGCAGCAACTCATAGAAAAACCGCATTGCTAGAACGCTCAGAAATACTGAAGACATTCCCGCGATCGACACTCCGGTAAATGCAATTACGATCATCGGCAGCAACATCAGCGATCGGAATACTCCCATGCGATCGAGAATGCGGCTCGAAAATAACCACTGCATCGCCAACTCACAAATTCCCAATGAGCCATTAAAGATTCCCAAAAATCCGGCAACCTCGCCACCGCCGAGCTGCACCGAAGCTCCAGAATGGCGACCTAGTTGAGTCAGAAACTGAAATTCAACCAGCAGCAAGAAGACTTGAGCCAGCGCAAAGAAAATCTGCAACAGCCGCATATATCGCCGCGTCTGTCCTCGCAGTCGCGTTGTAGAATGCTCCGCGATCGGCTCTTCCCGTTTGCGTCGCCCTTCTGGAAACGACTGTTGATAAGTGTGGCTCAGACTGCAGAGAATGATTACGCCAACGACCATAAATGCGAAAGCAATCAGCAACACTTGTGAAACCGCTGTGTCTCGTGCAAACAATCCCAACACAAACGGCAGCGAGAATCCGCCCACAACATCTGCGACCAAAATTCCGCTGCTAATCAGCGGATAGGTGCGCTTAATTTCCCGAATGTTGAAGAGCTGATTTGCGGTAATCGAGGCATTGAGATCATTGAGAACATGGCTGGCTTCAAGCCAAAGCTGCATGGCAAAGACGGTTACTTGCAGCGCGTAGAACTGTCCGACCGTGTTTCCAAACGCACCGCTTAAACCGAGTGAAAAGATCGGCAATGGAGACGCGAGCAGCAGGGCGATCGCCACAATCACCATTCTCAAGGGTAAGTAGCGCTGAAGCTCAGAATACAGCCATCCCAAGCCAATCTTAATCACCGCACTCACGATATAGATTAAGGGTAAGTTCGCGGCTCCGAACTGTGCGAGAAACATCTCAACCGAACAGGCTTCGAGCCACATCAACCCCGTTGACGTGAAGGTATAGAAGGCGAACATCCAAAACGTTCGATTGCCTTCACCAGAGCGAAGATTAATCCAGCGGAGAAAGGGATGTTCTCCGACTCTCTTGGAAGCTTGATTTGTCGAAGCCATATGGGGTGTCCGGTTAAGTCATGCACAGGATTCCTCTGATCTCGGAATCCTTTCTAAGATGCCCAAGATGCGATCGAAGATATTGTGTGCAACCCCCAAAACACGCAAAAGGGACAGCGAGAGATCATCCCGTTGTCCCAGTCATTTGGCTTAAAAGATGGGGAGTGGGGAGGATTTCTCTACTCCCTACTTCCTACTTCTTCGGTGCCAGCAGCATCATCATATTCCGCCCTTCTTTCTTCGGCGCTTGTTGCACTTCAGCAATTTCCTGGAGGTCGGTCGCCATTCGTTTTAGCAGAGTCTCCGCAAGATCACTGTGCTGAATTTCTCGCCCTCGGAACATGATCGTCGCTTTGACTTTATCGCCAGCTTTGAGGAAGCGTTCGGCTTGGGTGATTCGCACGTTGTAATCGTGTTCCTCAATCTTGTACCGCATTTTGACTTCCTTCACGTCTACGGTATGCTGCTTTTTCTTCGCTTCTTTGGCTTTCTTTTCCTGCTCGAATTTGTGCTTACCGTAGTCGATAATTTTGACGACAGGGGGATCAGCCTTGTCGCTCACAAGTACGAGGTCGAGTTCCTTTTCGTCTGCCATCGTTTGTGCTTCACGCGAGGTCATAATCCCTAGCTGAGAGCCATCTGCATCGATCACACGAACTTTGGGAAATCGAATTCGCTCGTTGATTACGGGCATATCTCGATTGGGTCTTTTTTCTATCACAAGCACCTGTTGAATAATGTGGATAAGGGCGACACAATTCGATCGATAAAATTAGCTCGATCGAGGGGTCGAACTGAGAGTTTGTATTCGCCATTCTACTCAGTCTGGGGAAATTTCTCTCTAGTTTGTTACGTAAATTCTAAAGCAGGAATCAAAAATCCGGGGTTCGGGCATCCGATTAAAATAGATTAACAGAGTGATATCGGTGAAATTGTGGTAGATGCTTTACCTTGGCGGCAGCGAATTGGGAGTCAGCGCGATTGGATCTGGCGTGGATGGCAAACCCGATATACTTATCAGCGATCGCAAAAATCAGAAAGTTCGCCGCCGTTGCTGCTGATTCATGGATTCGGGGCTTCGATCGGGCATTGGCGGCATAATGTCTCGGTGTTAAGCCAGCATCATACGGTGTATGCCTTGGATTTGTTGGGATTTGGGGCTTCGGAGAAAGCGATCGCGCCTTACAATGTGGCGCTGTGGATCGAACAAGTGCATGATTTTTGGCTAACCTTTGTGGGGGAGCCTGTGGTGTTAATTGGGAATTCGATCGGGTCTTCGGTGTGTTTGGCGGTGGCGAAGGCGTATCCCGAAATGGTGAGAGGGGTTGTGATGCTGAATCTGCCGGATTCTTCGGTGCTGGATTCGCCGGAATGGGCGGGAGCGCTGGTGAAAGTGTTTCGTCCGATCGCAGCCGTGGGTAAGAGTATTTTCACGTTTCCACTGATTTTTAATCCGTTCTTTCGCGTGTTGCGGAGTTCGCGCTTGATTCGGCTGTGGGCGCGGCAGGCGTATGCGAGTTCCGACGGAATTACCGATGAACTGGTGGAAATTTTATCAATTCCGGCGCGTGATCCCCGTGCGGTCAAGGCGTTGCGATCGATGGTGACAACCCCAAAGATTACGGACTATCGGGCGCGATCGATTTTGCCGACGATGACGATTCCAATGCTGTTGTTTTGGGGCAAGCAGGATAAGTTTGTGCCGCCGAGTCTGGCTGCATTTTGTGTCAAACTCAATCAAAAGCTGGAACTGGTTGAGATTGAAAATGCGGGTCATTGTCCGCACGATGAACAACCGGAAATCGTAAATCGTAAGATTCTGAGTTGGATTGGTGAAATTGCATGACTTCTGAAACGTCCACAACTGAAACGCCCTCAACTGATGTTTTTCGGATTTCGCCGTTGATTCGATTGACGTTGCTCAGTTTGTATATTGCATTAACAACTCCGCTTCCTGTACTGGCTGAAACCACCGATGCTCCGGTTCCAAGTGGATGGCTATGGGCGGGAATTGCGATCGGCTTTATTGCATTATTTGGTGCATTGAGTGAGCGCGTGATCTTGGATGCAGACGGAATTCAAGTGACTTATCCTGCTTGGGTTCCGAAGGTCTTTCGCAAAGGGTGGCAGTTGCCTTGGTCAGAAGTCAAAGCGCTGAAGCCACGATCGACTGGACAAGGCGGATTGGTTTATTACTTTCTAAGTAAATCCGGTGAAGGATATCTATTGCCAATGCGCGTGGCTGGATTTACGCGATTAGTGAATCGCGTCCAAGCGGAAACAGGCATTGATACTACTGATGTGAAACCGTTGTCGCAACCGTGGATGTATTTGATTCTGTTAGGATTCACGTTCTTGTTGCTGCTGATTGATGCTTGGACAGTTTCGACAGCAATCTCGCTAGGAAAAATCTGATGTTGATATGGTTAGATCAAGTCAGCTTCGCTCCAAGCAGAATCACGCAGAAAGGAACTCCAATTGCAGGAAGTGAGATTCTGCGAAATGTTTCGTTTACGGTGAACAAAAGCGATCGGATTGCGATCGTCGGGGCTTCGGGTTCTGGTAAAACCACATTGCTGAGATTGATCAATCGATTAGCAGAACCAAGTGCAGGATTGATTCAGTTTGAAGGCAACCGTTATCAGGACATTCCGGTATTACAGTTACGGCAGCAGATCCTGTTTGTTGCACAAGAACCGAAGCTACTCGGAATGACAGTGAGAGAAGCATTGAGCTATCCGCTAAAACTGAGAAATGTTAGAGAGATTGATCAGCGAATTAATCACGCGATCGACCGCATGAGTATTCCGCGTGAATGGCTCGATCGATCTGAGTTAGAGCTTTCAACCGGAGAGCGGCAGTGGATTGCGATCGCTCGCGCTCTCATTTGTCAGCCCAAAGTATTGTTGCTCGATGAACCGATCGCAAATCTAGATGCGAATCGGAATGAAACACTGCTAAGAATTCTGACTCAAATAGAATCTACAGTTTTAGTCGTAACGCATCAGTTGGAATGGGCGGAACAGTTTAGCGATCGAGTTCTACAGTTGCAGCAGGGACAATTAATTCGAGATCAGAAGCGTGTTGATTGGCAAGCGGTTAGAAGGGAGATCGCTCAAGCAGAAGCAGAAGAAGCGGCAGAATGGGATTAATTTTGCTTTGGAGTTTGCCGCCGTGAAAACCATGATCGACCCAGCAGCGATTGAAAGTACAGGCTTCCCACGGTGAACAGAAAGGCCACGTAAGCAACGGCTTGAACCAGATACAAGCGATCGGTGTATCCAAACAAAGTGCTGATACCGAATTAAACATAGAATGCGACAGATCATACTCAAAGTCCCCCATTCTGGGGGATTTAGGGGGCGAGAATCTGTCGCATCCACAAATCAATCTGGTATGAGAAATCTTATTGTTTGCGATCGCCGCTCCATATTCCGAGTTTGCCGTATCTAACAATCCATTGATCACTTGCAGCACAAATCTCGGAGATTGACGTTCAGATTCCGGTAAAGCGTTGATTGCAGCATCGATCGACTTTAGTGAAGATTGATATCCGGTGCTGATTTTCTCTGCATTTTTAGCTCCAGCTTTGACTTCATCTTGCAGCGCAATCAATGAACTCTTGAATTCAGGTACTTTACGCTCATTCAGTTGATCTTCAACATCGGCATAGATTTCCTCTCCTGTCCCTGAAATCAGTCCTAACTGAATCAATTGCCGACGGCTAAGGGCATTAAGAAAATTTGGGGTTGACATGAGGCGCTCTAGTGACTGCGATAAGCCGAGATCCAGAATTATCAATTATTTCGCAGTTTAGAGCAAGGATATTAATAATAATTCTCAATAGAACTCTGCATTTGTGCTCAAGAGCCTTTTTGATTTTGTGAGCGAAACCGCCCTTCAAGAAAATCACGCTGCTTTAAGTGTTTTGTCTTACGACCACTGACTCGCTTACGCCACATTCTGAAGCTCGATTCCTGCATTTCCCGACGCATCAGCGCGATCGTTTGTTTTTCGCTCAGTCCGAATTGCAGTTCGATCGCCTCAAAAGGAGTGCGATCCTCCCATGCCATTTCGAGAATTCTATCGATCGTCTCACGATCTAATTCTGGTAGTTCCATTGTCCTTACTTCTGAATTGCTTGTTGAAACGTTTTGACTGCCTCAACGTGATTGACTATATTGATACAGCGTAAAAGCAGTTCAAGATCGATTCCGGGAACTGCCTCGCTGTTAGTCAGTTTTTCATACCGTCGCTGATCGCCTTCACCCCGTAGATGATAAATCTCTAAAACACCATCTTCCCAAAACCAAACTTCCGCAATCTTTAAGCGTCTGTAAGCTTCTAGTTTATTGATGCCACCGCTTGTAAAAACAACCTCGATCGCTAAATCAGGGTGCGCTCTTCCTGGTGCAAGTTTGTACGATTCATCAGCTTCTCGCTTGACCAATCCAGATTCACTCTCCAGGGTCATCGAACCTGTAGGAGTAAAGTCGAATCCTCTCAACAATAGGTAAAGCTCCAATAGAGCAGCAATGCGTTTTTTAACCGTTTCATGTGGTTCACCAGGCATTTGTCGAATCTCCAACGTTCCCTCTAAAAAAGAAAGCCGATAACCAGGACGATCGAGCAATTGCTCAACGGCTTTGAATTCCCGCCAGGTAAGCGCTTCAAACAGAAGTGGAGTTTGTTTCTGAGATGGAACTAAGGTGGTTGTCATAAGGCGATTACTCCTAATTTAACCGTTGCCGTAAACTACGAATTGCAGCGCTAGTCGTTCGCTCCGAGGCAATTTGAACACATTCAGCAACAATCTCGAAGATAGGAATTTCTGGAGAAAAGCGACTTCGTTCTTGTGGTACGTAAGCGTCGTTCTCTAATCCATAAATCCAAAGCTGTTTATTCTTGAACATCCACACCTCCGGTACTTTGAAAGGGAGATAATCATCCACATTGCTATAGCTGGTGACATCTATTTCAATCACCAAATCAAAGGGCGGATCAACTTGCCAGTCAATCCGATCTTTGCCGGATGAAACTTGCCAGTTATCAATGTAAAAGCAAACGTCTGGCTCAATTCCAGACGCTTCTGGTATGGTCATCGTGACAGGGGTGTAAGCATCGTATTCCTGCTCTAGGTGATCCAGAATCGTTTCTACAATATTGCCTAATAAATTTGCGCCTAGTCCATGTATGGGGAGCGGTGACATCAATAGAATCTCTCCATCTCGATACTTCATTCGAGGAATTGATTTATCTCCCCGTTGTTCGCTCAAAGTGATGTAGTCCTGCCAAGTTCCCGGAAGCCGCAGGACGGCTCCGGGTGGAAGTTCGATGCGATCGCAAGACACGAGTGCAAACATCGCTCTTATCGCTCCATTGCTTCAATTGATTTCGGAACGGCTGCCGTGAGAACTTCATTTCCGGTTTCTGTCACCAACACATCATCCTCAATCCGAATGCCAATGCCGCGCCAGCGATCGCTGACTTCGGGCTGTCCTTCTAAGGGTTGGAAGTCCGATCTGATATAAATTCCGGGTTCTACGGTCACGACTTGCCCTGACTGGAAGTTTAGCCAGTTTTCGCCAACCTTCCGCGCTCCGGCATCATGCACATCTAACCCCAACCAATGCCCAGTACCGTGCATGAAGAAGGCTTTGTATTTCTCTTCTTTGATAACTTCTTCGATCTCACCTTGCAGCAAGCCCAGCTCTAATAAGCCTTCGGTGATCACTCGAACGGCGGCATCATGAAATTGATTCCAAGGATTTCCGGGTTTGACTTGCTCGATCGCAGCCAGTTGCGCTTTCAATACCAACTCATACAAAATGCGCTGTTCTTCGGTGAACTTCTCTCCCACGGGGAAAGTCCGAGTGATATCTGAGTTGTAGTAGTTATACGAACATCCCGCATCAATTAGAAGCAATTCACCCTGTTGCATTTGGCGATCGTTCTCGGTGTAGTGCAGAATGCAGGAATTGTGACCTGAAGCGACGATCGACGGGTAAGCAATTCCCTGTCCTCCCCTAAGCCGGAAGAGATGCTCCATCTGCGCTTGAATTTCATACTCATACAGTCCAGGCTTGCGAAGCTCTAGCGCCAAATTATGAGCTTCCGCTGCAATTTCTACCGCCCGTCGCATTTCTGAAAGTTCATGTTCGCTCTTGACCAACCGCATCGGATGCAGCGTGAAGCTTGGATCTTCGATCGCAGTCGGGCCAAATCCATTCCGTTCATGTAGAGCAATACAGCGCTGCCACAAACGAATGATGCGATCGTTAAAGGCGCGATCGCGTCCAAAGTGATAATAAATTCGCTCTGCTTTAGTGACATACTGCGCCACCTTCTCATCCAATTCTGTGATCGGATAAGCTTCATCGGCTCCATACTTTTCTTTTGCCGCATCTACTCCAACTCGATAGCCCGTCCAAGTTTCTTTATCGCGATCCTTGGGTTGCACAAACAGAATAAACTTATGTTCTTCATGCCAAGGTGCAAATACCGCAACCGCATCTGCTTCGTTAAATCCGGTGAGGTAGAAAAAATCGCTGTCCTGGCGAAAATTGTATTCCACATCATTGTGCATCACCGCCAGCGGCGCACTGCGGAAAATTGCGGTTCCGTTACCGATTTTGGACATAAAGCGATCGCGTCGCTGCTTGAATTCGGGATGGAGCATGAATCTAAACTATGAAGGATACAAAGAAGGAGGGATATCCCCCTTCAGCCTTCATTCTATGCCGTTACACATCCTCGATTCGGTGCATTTATCCGCTTACGGGATTGCGCTTTGTCAAGCGATACATGACCGATCGCAAAACAAACTTTGGAAGCGCCATCATTCGCTTCCAGCGCCAGGGTTCCTGATACAGTCGATACGACCACTCTAAATGATTGTCGCAGAGCCATTGAGGAGCGCGATTTTTTGTGCCTGCCCAAACATCGAAACTGCCGCCGACTCCAACCCAAACGGAATTCGGGCAAAGATGACGATGCTGTGCGATCCACAACTCTTGGCGAGGCACACCCAACCCCACGTAGATCAAACGCGGTTGTAGCGTTTTGAGTCTGTGTAGAAACTCCATTTCGTCTTCGGACTTGAGATAGCCGTTTTGCACTCCGACGATCGAAATTCCTGGAATCTTTTGTCGCCAATTTTGCGCCGCAGTCTCAGCCACACCCGGCGCACCGCCGAAGAAGAAAATTGACCAAGGCTCTCTAAATTGGGTCGATCGCTCCAGTAAAGTCTGTGCCAGTTCAATTCCCGGAACTCGCTGGATGCGCTTGCCGTGAAGCCGTCCATACAGCACAATCCCTGATCCATCTGGAATCACCAGTTCAGCTTGATGAATTGTCCTTGCCAGTGCCGGAGTTTGCTCTGCCTGCATCGTCATCTCGGCGTTTAGCGTGATCACATGACAACCCAAACGTTGCTCGATCCGCTCACTCAGCCAGCGATCGTAGCTGCTTAATAGGTGCATCGGTAGCCCTAGAACTGGAAAGGACTGCACAGATTCAGAATAGGTCACTTGAGTCACAGGTCTCCTCGGCAGGGGTGATTCGGGATTGAGGGGTTATTCGGGATTGAATTGTAGCAGGGGCGATCACGAAAGGACAAGATTATCACGATGTACAACGGTTTCTTCGCCCACATAGCCGAGAATCTTTGCAACTTCGTCAGATTGACGACCCCGGATCTTTTCGAGTTCGTCACTGTTGTAGTTGACGATGCCCCGCGCAATCTCGACACCGGAGCGATCGCAGATTTTGACGGCGTTCTGACTATCGAACTCGCCTTCGACTTGAATAATTCCGGCAGCTAAGAGCGATCGTCCGGATGTCCGAATCGCTTTCACTGCGCCTTCATCGAGATACAACTGTCCAACGGGAACAAGACCATGAGCGATCCAGCGTTGACGGGCATTAAACGGACGCGGTTGCGGTTCAAATTGAGTGCCGATTAATTCACCCGAAAGAATCTTCAGTAGGTTTTGCGGCGATCGACCCTGGGTAATCACCGTTCTCACGCCTGCTCCCGTGGCAATTCGAGCGGCTTCGATCTTCGTGACCATGCCCCCTGTGCCCCATTGCGTCCCGGAGCTTCCGGTTTGTACCTGTGCAAGTTCATCGATATGTTTGACGATCGTAATCGGTTGAGCATCAGGATTGCTGCGGGGATCGGCAGAGTATAAGCGATCGACATCCGTGAGCAAAAACAACCAATCCGCATCGACCACGCTTGCCACCAGTGCGGAGAGTGTATCGTTATCGCCAAACTTCAATTCATCGGTAGCAACCGTATCGTTTTCATTGACGATCGGAATGACCCCCAAATTGAGCAATTCTTGAAACGTGCGGAGGATATTCACGTATCGGCTACGTTGAATCAAATCTCCACGAGTTAGCAGCACTTGCGCGATCGGTTGTTGCAGCGCTGTGAAAAAGTCATCATAAATCCGCATCAATCGCCCTTGACCGACTGCAGCAACCGCTTGCTTAAGAGACATAGATCGCGGACGTTCGACCAAGCCTAATCGCGAGCATCCGACCCCGACCGCACCGGACGACACCAGCACCACGCGATGTCCTTGTCGGCGCAGCTGACTTAAAACTTCCACCAAAGCCGCGATCGTCGCCAATGCAAGCTGTCCCGACTCTGGCTGAGTCAGGCTCGAAGTCCCGATTTTCACAACAATCGTCTGAACCATGAATCAAACTGTAAACCGCTTGATTATCGTATCAAGTCGATCGCGCTAATCTGGCATCGCAAAGCCTGTTCTTGGGTCGCGAATATACAAGCCCAACACCAGCGAATTCATCACTTCATCCCAAACAGGCGTGAGCTTTTCTGCTTGATCTGCCCAGTAATCAAACGTGATCAGACATTGAATCTTTGAGCCAAGACCGACACAAATCCGGGAATAGGCTTCGCGATTTTCGTTCGGATCGATGAACTTAATTTGTATCCAGGCAATTCGAGCAGTTTGGCGTTTTAGCGTGGCAACTTCGCTTTGCTCGATCACATCGCGCCGGTCTTCGATCGCAATCTTTTTTACGGTATGCGCGAGTGGAAACAAGCTCCAATCGTTTTCGGGCAGATGGTTGTAAGAAACTTCCAGCCGACAGTCATCGTTTGGCGGTGGCGCGTCATGGAAGCAAAAAGATTTTTCATCGGGTTCAAAATGCCAATCTTGCGGCACATCAAATCGTACGGCACCCCGCCCTGCCACAAAAATTTTGTAGCCAGGTTTGGAGTTCCAGCCGTGATTGTCGCTCATTTGCAGCGTTTCTTTGATCCACTCTGGCTTGCCTTTTTTGCGTTTAGACATAAAGAAACCACGATCGTGCCAAATCACATCGTAAAACATGATTTTCACGATCGCGGTTGATCTTCTGCAATCTTCACCCAACTCTGGAGCGGTAATCTTCGTAGCCAAACTGCCGCCACAGTTCAAACGATCCATCTCGCTTGAGGCAGCCGATCGCGGGGTGAGCTACTCCGTTGAACATCGTGGTTTTAACCATCGTGTAGTGCATCATGTCTTCAAACACAATGCGATCGTCGATGGAGAGGGGTTGATCGAACTGATAATCTCCGAGGAAATCCCCAGCTAAACAGCTTGATCCACCCAAGCGATACCCGACTTTTCCAGCTTCCAGCACCGAAGCACCGACAATTGCAGGCTGATACGGCATCTCTAAGCAGTCAGGCATATGAGCGCTAAATGACACATCTAGCATGACGTGCGTCAGATCCTGAACCGGAATCAAATCTAGAACCGTACTTAATAGGAATCCGGTTTGCCAGACGATCGCAGAGCCCGGCTCTAAGTACAACTGCAAATGCGGATAGCGATCGTGAAATGCAGAAAGCACTGCGATCGCATGATCCACCTCATAAGTTTCATGCGTCATCAAATGCCCGCCGCCCAGATTCAACCATTGAATCTGAGGGAGCAAATGACCATAGTGTTGCTCGATCTGATGCAGAGTCTTTTCTAACGCAAAAGAATCGCTTTCACAGAGATTGTGCGATAGAAAGCCACTGATGCCATCGGGTAAGCGATCGCCCAATTGCTCCGGCAAAACTCCTAAACGTGATCCAGGCTGACAGGGGTTATAAAGTGCAGTTTTGACCGGGGAATACAACGGATTAATCCGCAGCCCGATCGATGTAGACCCTGCCAACGATCGCGATCTTTCCCACTGGCTTAATGAATTAAACGTCAGATGAGAAGCACGATCGAACAATTCCGGCAAATCCTGATCGCGATAGGCAGGCGAGTAAACGTGCAAGGCACCGCCAAACTCTTCTGCTGCTAACCGAGCTTCCCAGAGCGAACTTGCCGAAGCACCCGAAAGAGACTTCCGAATCATCGGAAAACTATGAAACAGTGCATACCCCTTCAGCGCCAGTAGCACTTTCACGGGAGCCGATCGCTGGACTCGCTCAAACACTTGTAAATTGCGCTCAAGCCGCGCTTCATCCAGCACAAAGCAAGGCGACGGAATCGTCGCCAAAGTTGCATTGTTAATCATTGCTACACCTCTGCAAATGGCGAAGGATGACCAATCACTTCATGCCACGGCAAACCGAGCGATCCGATTCGTTGCATAAAGGGATCAGGATCAAGCTGCTCGACATTAAACACTCCTGGTTTTTGCCAAGCGCCGTTTACTACCATCAAGGCTCCGAGCGCCGCCGGAACTCCTGTCGTGTAAGAAATGGCTTGCGCTCCGACTTCTTGGTAAGCCTTAGCGTGATCGCAGTTGTTGTAAATATAATACTGCTGCGGTTTGCCGTTTTTGATGCCGCGCAGATGACAGCCGATCGAAGTTTGCCCCGTGTAGTTTGCTGCTAGGGAAGACGGATCAGGCAGAAGCTTTTTCAGCAGCTTTAACGGAATCACGGGTGTTCCTTCGTAATCGATCGGATCAATCCGCGTCAAACCCAAGTTTTGCAGCACATCGAGATAAGTGAGATAGGTCTGGGAAAAGGTCATCCAGAACCGCGCTCGCTTCAAGGTTGGAATATGTTTGACCAGCGATTCAAGTTCTTCGTGATAGAGCAAGTACGACTCACGATCGCCAATCTCCGGATACTCGATTGACTGGTGCATCGACAACGGCGGTACCGTGACCCATTCGCCTTTTTCGTAGTAGCGTCCGGGTTGCGTAATCTCGCGAATATTGATTTCTGGGTTGAAGTTCGTTGCAAAGGCGCGACCATGGCTCCCAGCATTGCAATCCACGATATCGAGTTCGTGAATCTCATCAAAATGATGTTTGAGCGCATGGGCGGTAAAGATGCCCGTCACACCGGGATCAAAACCGCAGCCGAGAATGGCGGTTAGTCCAGCCTCAAAAAAGCGCTCTTGGTACGCCCACTGCCAGCGATATTCAAATTTGGGATTGTCGGGAGGCTCGTAATTTGCCGTATCGAGATAGTGTACGCCTGCTTGCAGACACGCATCCATCAGCGCTAGATCTTGATAGGGCAAAGCCACGTTAATCAGAATATCGGGGCGAAACGCCTCCAGCAGCTTTAAGGTTTGGGGCACGTCATCCGCATCGAGTTGTGCGGTCTGAATGGGCTTTGTAGAAATACTCTGAGCAATCTGATTACATCGCTCTAGAGTCCGGCTGGCGAGTAGGATTTCATCAAACTCTTCCAGTGCAGCAAGTTTGTGAGTAACAACGCGGCTCACCCCACCCGCTCCAACGACCATCACTCGTGCCATTTTTTCTCCTTAAATTAAGTCGGTTTTGGGAGTGCTATCAGTTCCCCTAATCAGGTCAGACACATCATTATGCCATGTGATTTTGTTGGATGTGGAATTTGTCCGATGCAAAGCCGGAAAATATTGCTGTGGATTTAGTCCTCTCGGCGATCGTTGTAGTCAGGGTCTATATTCGACGGGGCGATGACGATCGTTCACAATGACGGAGAAATTGCGCTTTGTCTGCACTGGAACAGCAAATTCTCCTAAATAATTTTCTCGTCGACCGAATTAAGCCGTAGCTTCACGGAGGTTAATCTCAACTTCACGGGCATATTGGAAGAAATTTTTTCTCAGTGCCCATCCAAGAAAGCCGACCCAAGCCATGAGCAAAGCATCTCCGGAAAAATTAGAGAAGATTCGGCAGCAGTTTGAGTTTGAGCCTTATCCGAAAACGTCGATCGACTACTCACCGAAAGACAACGCTGAGTTGATGTTCATTCACAATTTGGTGACACCTTACTATCTGCGCGATCGGATGGTGATTGATCCGAAGAATGCCATCATCTTAGATGCAGGCTGTGGAACGGGGAGTAAGTGTCTGGCGCTAGCTCAAGCGAATCCTGGTGCAAAGATTGTCGGAATTGATTTATCTGAACGATCGGTGGAGTTTGCTAGAAAGCGCATGGAGTATCACGGCATCGAGAATGCAGAGTTCTATGCAATAGGGATTGAAGATTTACCGCAGCTTGGGCTTGAGTTTGACTATATCAATTGTGATGAGGTGCTGTATCTGTTTGCAGATATTGCCGATGGACTCCGAGCAATGAGGTCGGTGCTAAAGCCTCAAGGCATTATTCGCAGCAATTTGCACAGCGAGCTTCAGCGATATCTGTATTTTCGAGCGCAGAAGCTGTTTCAGTTAATGGGATTGATGGATCATAATCCAGAAGACTTAGAAATTGAGCTTGCAGTCGATACGCTCAAAGCGCTCAAGCCCAATGTTCAATTGAAGCGAACACTCCGCAGTAATCCAGATGAAAACCGCAATGAGTGGGTTCTGATGAATCTGCTTTTTCAGGAAGATAAGGGCTATACGATTCCAGATCTGTTTGATGGGCTGCGACGCGCTGGGCTGGAGTTTATCAGCATGGTGAACTGGCAGCGGTGGAATTTGATGTCATTGTTTGAGAAGCCCGATGATTTGCCGTCTTTTTTGGCAATGAGCTTACCTGGATGTTCAATTGAGCAGCAGCTTCATCTCTATGAGCTATTCAATGCGGAACATCGATTGTTAGATTTTTGGTGTGGTCATTCGGGTCAAGCAAAGCCAAAACTATCACTCGATGATTGGGAGATTGCAGATTGGAAAGCAACAACGGTGCATCTGCATCCCCAGTTGAATACTTCAGAAGTGCGCGAGAGCTTAGAGCGATCGATCAAACAACAAGCCCCGATGTTGATTACGCGCTATCTGACGAGTTCGGTTCCTGAAGGCGTGAACTTCTTTGTGGATAGCACGATCGCAGCCACACTATTGCCGCTCTGGGATAGTCCACAACCGTTTACTGCATTAGCCGATCGCTATTTGAAGCTGAAACCCGTCGATTCGATGACGCTAGAACCTGTTTCAGTCAGTAGCGCGATCGAACAGTTAACCCTGGCGATGCAAGATCTTGAATCCTATCTCTATCTTCTACTGGAGTCGTCGGACTAACCTCCAATTTTTTTGATGCGTGATATGAAATGCGATCGCGCTGGGCAGATTAGATTCAGGCGTTAGAAGTTCAAACAAACCGCACCTTAAAGGAGAAACGTCTCTCATGAAATCTGAATTGAAGGCAAAATTCCTCAGCCACTTGGTCTCGAAAAAAAGAGAAGGTGGTTTCACCCTGATTGAATTGCTCGTTGTAATCATCATCATCGGTATTCTGTCCGCGATCGCACTTCCTTCGTTCTTGAACCAAGCAAACAAAGGTAAGCAATCTGAAGCGAAGCAGTATGTTGGTACATTGCTCCGCACTCAGCAAGCGTTTTACATGGAGAAGGGTAACTTTGCAAGTGACTTGACTACGTTATCGAAGCCCGTCGCTGCCGAGACTGAAAACTACAGCTACTCTACCAGTGGTGGCGATAAGACGGTCACTACCAGTTTGAGCCTTGGCACATCTAAATCGACTTCGCTTCGTTCCTATGGTGGAAGCGTGTTTTTGACAACAGACGCAACCACGAGCGAAACCAACACCACCGGAATCCTTTGTGAGAATAATGCCCCAGGAGTGACCGCAGTTGGACTTGGCACCGCTCCTAATGGCAATAATGCTGCTAGCTGCGCTAATGGCTCTTCATTAGTCAAGTAGTCTAACTTAAAGCTCAAATTGTTAAAGCTAAAAGTGGGTAGATTCTCTCTACTCACTTTTCTTTTTCTGCAATACCATGTTTCAAACTGCACCCAGCCGTTGATATCTTCTATGACAACTTTCATGCCCCCCGCTAGTTTGTCACCAGATTGGCAACAACAAGCAGCACACTACATCAACCAAGACAAGTTCGATCGAGCTACGGCTCTATATGAACAAGCCGTCGAAGCAGAGCCTTCTGAGTACTCTCACTACTGGTATTTGGGATTGCTTCTTTTGCTCCAAGGACAAGAAGAAGAAGCACAAACGACCTGGTTGTTTGCGCTATCAGAAATTGATTCGGATCAGATTGATGCTGCTGTTGCTGAACTGAGCCAAATTCTCCAGACCGAAGCAGAACAACGCAGCACAAAACAACAGCAAGCAACTGCTTGGGCAATTCGACAGCACCTTCGAGAACTCTGTCCCGGCGACATTGATAACTTGCTGTGGCTCGTTTTGCTCTCGATCGACCTCAACCTTTTAACAGACTCATTTCTCGAAGAAATCGGGCTAATTCAGAAACTTGCGGAGCCTGAAGCAGAATTTTCGCCTGAACATCTCCTGCACGTCTTTGATAAACTTCTGAAGATTGCTCCAGCCTCTAACTCACTGCTTGAGTTTGCAGAAGTTGCAATTATGAAGTTGCAGGACACACCTGGGTTAGCCGGATCTATCGTGGATGGACTACTTCGCTTCGGATTCACGACGTTTAATTACGCATTTGCTATCAAGCTTGCAGAATTTACGCTCAGAATTGATCCGACCCAGCCAGAAATTCTGGGCTTACTTGCGTCACTTCATCAGAACTCAGGAAACCACAACCAAGGGGTTGAAATTGCGAAATTAAGATATGAATCCTCAGACAGCTTAATTGAGCAAGTTTATTCCAACAGTTTAATCTTGCGTGGACTCCTTGGAGCGGGTGGACGTTGGCAAGAAGCCGTTCAAGTTGCTCAGCATCACTTCACTTTGTTAGAAGCAGTGGTAGAGCAGCAGCCCCCTAATCTAGTACCTTTTCAATTGACCCGACTGCTCAATTCAGCCTTTTATCTTGTTTATCTACAAGACCAACCCAAACAATGGAGAACCCTAGAGAACCAGGTTCTGAAGTTCGCTCAATCTGAAATTCAGCGTCATGCCGCATCGATTGGAAAACAGTACATTCATCAAAAGCGCGATCGCACAGGTCAACGCTTGAAAGTGGGCTATCTCTCTCACTGCATGGCAACGCATTCTGTCGGTTGGTTAGCGCGATGGTTATTCCAGCATCACGATCCTGAGCAAGTCGAAGTTCATGGATATTTTCTTGGATACCGAGAGATGTACGACCCGTTACAGGCTTGGTTTGCTGATGCAGTAGACTATGCTCACAAGTACCATGCGTATAAAGAGGAAACCTATCTAGAAATCGCAGACCAAATCTATCAAGATGAGATTGATGTTCTAATTGATCTAGATAGCATCACGCTGGATATAAGCTGTCAGGTTCTCTCTCTCAAGCCTGCCCCGATTCAGGTGACTTGGTTGGGTTGGGATGCGTCTGGTTTACCCACGATCGACTACTTCATCGCTGATCCCTATGTCCTTCCCGACGATGCACAGGGCTACTACAGCGAAAAATTTTGGCGATTGCCTCAAACCTACGTTGCCGTAGACGGATTTGAAGTCGATCCTCCAACGCTACGCCGCGAAGACCTCGGCATTCCTCAAGATGCGATCGTATTTCTCAGTGCTCAGCGAGGCTACAAACGCCATGAGGAGCATGTCAGATCTCAGTTAAGAATCATCAAGCAAGTTCCGAATAGCTACTTGTTAATCAAAGGGCTATCGGATGCGAACTCAGTGCAAGAATGCTTTTTCAAGCTTGCCGAAGCAGAAGGCGTATCCGCTAATCAACTGCGATTCCTCAAGGGCGATCCTTCGAGCGAAACCCATCGCGCTAACTTACAAATTGCCGATGTCGTTCTCGACACTTTCCCCTACAACGGCGCAACGACCACCCTCGAAACACTCTGGCTGGGAGTTCCGATCGTTACCCGCGTGGGCGAACAATTCGCTGCCCGCAACAGCTACACAATGCTAAAAAATGCGGGTATCACCGAAGGCATTGCTTGGACAGATGAAGAATACATCGAATGGGGCGTGAAGCTGGGAACCGATGCAGCCCTTCGCCAGAAAATTCACTGGGACTTAATGCGATCGCGTCAAACAGCGCCACTTTGGAATGCGAAAGCCTTTACTCGACAAATGGAAGCTGCCTATTTGGAAATGTGGCAAACCTATACAGAAGGCTAAGATTGGATAGCCCTCCAAGTCTCCAGTTCAGCAATCAAAGCCATTGCTCCTGGAGACTGACCTAACTCTGGCATCTGGTTCAAAACTGTAAGAATAGTATTTTCAAAATCAAACTTAGAATCTTTTCCATGCTTCAAAGTGAGTGTCTTTAGAAGTTCGAGGGCAAAATCCGTGAACTGCAAAGCATCTGCAATACAGGCAAGTTTGAAGATTTGGTCGGGTGTTTTGAATTGCTCTGGCGTGTTCTCAGCAAACGGATCACGAAGATAAATTGCATCGCCCCACAATAATTGTCCAGGACGATTAATTGACCGGATGGGCGATCTTGCAATCTGCGCCTTCGATACATCAAACAACGTAAACCCTTGCCGTCTCAGAAAAGCATCCACATCTGCAAATAAAGGCTGATTCTCGTAGAGCGGCGAAAATTCAACCTCTGCTTGAACTACTAGAACACTCTGATTCAGAATCTGAACTGCACCTTCCAAAACCTGAAGTTCTGCACCCTGAACATCAATCTGCAAAAAATCAATTTCGTCGATCGACTCTGCTTGGCAAAAAGTATCCAGCGTTGTCGTTTCGACTTCTGTAGTGTGGTCTAAATTGACCAGAGCAGGCAAACCGGAAAAATGCTGAAGTAGTTCTTCGTTCGGGCGATATAGAGAGCTGCACATTGGATTTTTAGTCACATACAGCGTTGCAGTTCCCGATTCTTTTGCAAGCGCGATCGGAATGTGAAATTCACTCCAATCTGCTTCTCGTGCTTCAAACTCTAAATTCGCAGCCTCACAAGCCTCTGGATCAGCATCAAATCCATAGATGGTCAGATTCGGGGCAAAGACCCGCCAGGCTTGCCTTGCATAGTCATCTTGTGCGCTCACTTTTCTCGATCCAACATTACAGATACTGAGGTGAATGCGATCAAGCAATCCGTTCTGCTTAAGAGCATTGAGAAAAATCGGCATAGTGTAATTCCTTAATGAGGTAGTGCAATCACATTCAGATTGCCTTGCAGATCATCGAGTGTCTCTACGGCAACTAACTCTTGAACAAACGGTTGATACCAGAACAGTCGATAGTTCTTCGCGATGAGATATTCTGCAACGGGTAAGTTCGTTGTCTTACTGCCTGCAATATTCTCATAAAGAATGGTCGGTCTAAACTCGGACAAAATGCGATCGCTTCCTTTGAGGACTTGCATTTCATGACCTTCAGCATCAATTTTGAGAAAATCAACTCGATTGATTTGTTCTGTTTCAATCAAACTATCCAAAGTAAAGCATTTAATGACTTCAGCGTTCTCGGTGTCACTTTCTGCTTCAATCACTTCATTCAGTTCGCTTGCACTTTGCAGAGAAAGCTTTGCAGTTCCTACTCGATCGCTAGCCGCTCCAGCACAGATTCGTACCTGAGAAAAATCATTAATTCGGCGTGTTTCTTCTAAGCAGCGAACACAGCCCGAAAACGGTTCAACCGCAATCACACACCCTGTTTTTCCCACTCGATCAGCCGCGCTAAACGTATACACTCCAACATTTGCGCCCACATCAATCACCGTCATTCCAGCCTGAATCTGCGATCGCCAAAACTCCATTTCTTTCTCAAACCAGTCACCCTCAGCAATTAACACGCTTGTCACAATGCTCCGAAAGCTGGCTTCAACCGCAAGCACACTGTTCTCAAACGGTAAATAGGTAATGTCATTGTCGATCGAGGTATCAACCCATCGCCAAGCATTCATTTTGTCCGATCGCAGAGTTTGAGCGATTTCTAACCAGCGCGTTGCACTTTTAGGCTGTCTCAACTCCCGGTAAGCCAGGAAAAGCGCCTGTAAAACCTGTGGATGTGTGGGATCAAGCTGCTTGGCTTGATATAAAGCAGCTAAACCTTCCCATCGGAAATTGATAAAAGAGGCAACTCCTAATTTCAGAGCCGTCGAGCGGTTTGGGGGCAAAACCTGAGTTGATAAATTGAGGAATCGTAGTCCAGGACTGTTATAAAAAACAAGCTGCGATTGCTGCAAGACTACACTCAATAGACACAGTGCCTGCATTTTTCCGGTATCAGCTCGTAGAACGGTTTCTAGCAGTGATCGCTCTGGCAGATAGACCGCTCCCATTGCGAATGAATCCGCTTCAAGGGTTTGAATAAACGTTGAAAAGGCAAGATTAATTGCTTCGGATGTATTCCCAACCAAACACTGAATCAAGGCAAAATGGGCTGCACAGAGCGGATGTTCCTGAATCACTGGACTCAATAGCTCGATCGCGGTATCCAGCAAGACTCCTCGAAAGGGTGGGTCGCACTGCTCTGCCTCAATTAAAGCTGCAATCGCTACATTATTGCGCTCTAAGGCTGATTGGGGCTGCTCCGCCTCTGTCCCTTCTAATCCTTGCTGAATGCTCTGCCGAATCTTTGGCTGCAATACAATCGCGTGATGCTCAAGATATTGGGAGTAGCGTTCGCAAAGCGAGAAAACTTGCTGAACCATAAAATTTCGATCAAGATTTTCTTGTTTATCTCTTATATCACCGATATCAAAGATCAAACGATTTTTTGGTTTCACTGTCGATCGAGCAATTCAAATTGTCACTGGCTGCTTCTCGATTGATTGCTCTTCTAAAATTGGGATACAGTTCGCGATCGCGTCCTCTATGACTCACCCCGACTTGCCAGAAATTTTGTCGAAACTGCGGGACTATTTGCAGCAGGAGTATGGAGATCAATTAGCTCATATTGTTCTCTATGGCTCACAAGCCCGAAAAGAAGCAACTGAGCAATCAGATATTGATATCCTCGTTGTACTGAAAGCGCCCTTAAATGTGGTGCAAGAAATCCAGCGAACCAGCGAGTTTGTGAGCGATCTTTGTCTAGAAAACACAGTCTTAGTCTCTTTGGGATTCGCATCGCTCGATCGCTTTAAGCAGGAAAAAACTCCATTTTTCCTGAATGTACGTCGTGAAGGGATTTTAGTATGACCCCTGAGCAGCAAAAACTTCTGCAAAAAGCCGATCGTGGTCTTCAGGCTGTTAGGTTGCTTCAGCAGCAGGAATTGTTTGAGTTTGCGATCACGCGAGCTTACTACACGATGTTCTATGCTGCTGAAGCAATGCTCATTGGGAGAGGACTGTCTTTCTCAACCCATTCCGGTGTGCTATCTGCCTTTGGCAAGCAATTTGTTCGATCCGGTGAAGTTCCAAAAGAGTTTCATCAAGCCCTAATTACGGCAGAACAAGCTCGAATTCAAGGCGATTACGACATTGACGAGGCATTCAGTGAAGCAGACGCGATTCGACAACTTCAGCAAGCAGAAGCGTTTCTTGAAATGGCAAAAAGTCAAATCGGCTGATTGAACTCAAATTTCTTACATCGATCTTTACATCGATCTAAAGACAGCAGAGATCTGAAAATTCTTCCTTTATCCTGACGAAGAAGAATTGTGAAATTGCTCCGATGAATCCACAGATTGAAATCCTCGCTGATCTAAATGCGCTCGTCGATCGCGCCCTCGAACTCGTGGTCGAAAACCTCCACACTGCGATCGCAACTCGCAACACTGCCATGATCGCGCTTTCCGGCGGTAGCACGCCCAAACCGCTCTACGAAAAACTAGCGCAGCAAAATCTTCCTTGGGATAAGCTCCACATCTTTTGGGGTGACGAACGCTATGTTCCGGCAGATCATCCTGACAGCAATCAACGCATGGCGCGTTTGGCTTGGCTGGATAAAGTGCCGATTCCCCCTGCAAATATTCATCCGATGCCAACCGATGACGCTGCTCCGGCGATCGCCGCTCAAAAACACGAAGCTGAACTGCAAACCTTTTTCAACGCCAAGCCAGGAGAATTTCCCGCTTTCGATGTGATTTTGCTTGGTATCGGCGATGATGCTCACACGGCATCCCTGTTTCCTCATACCCCTGCTTTACAAGTGCGCGATCGTCTCATCACTGTGGGCGACAAAGATGGCAATCCCCGCATCACCTTCACCGCACCGCTAATCAATGCAGCACGGACCGTCATCTTCATGGTGGCGGGCGCAAGCAAATACAACGCCCTCACTCAGATTTTTGCCGACCAAGCAGATGAAAATACTTACCCTGCAAGACTGATCAAACCGCAAGGTGAACTCTGGTGGTTACTCGAACGATCGACGAATTTCAGTAAATAATGCTGAATTTCGGGAGTCTTGGGTTTAAGATCGGCTTCACTTAAGATCTACACTCGGATTTCTCGATCGTTCAAAGGAGTTGAACCTGCAATGAGTAACCTGGCTTCTCGCCCTAAACTTGGTCGCGCTCTGTCGCTGGCTGCCCTCACGCTCTCTGTGGGGTTACTTGCTGCCGCTTGCCAAGAATCCGCCCCACCTACCGGACAAGGCGGAACGGCATCACCTGCTGGCTCTGCCGCACCTGCTGGGGGCTTAAAAATCGGTTCGCTCCTGCCTTCAACGGGAGACCTCGCCTCAGTTGGACAGCAAATGGTCAACGCTGTCCCGATGCTGGTGGATGCCGTGAATCAGTGCGGTGGTGTCAACGGTCAACCTGTTACCCTTGTTAGAGTAGACGACCAAACCGATCCCGCCGCAGGTGCAGAAGGCATGACGCGATTGGCAGAACGGGAAAAAGTCGCGGGCGTTGTCGGCTCGTTCGCCAGTAGCGTTTCAACGGCTGCGATCCCGATCGCCGTTCGCAATAAAGTTGTCCTCATCTCTCCTGGAAGCACCAGTCCTGTATTCACTCAGCAAGCCAAAGAAGGCAAGTATCAAGGCTATTGGGCAAGAACTGCACCGCCCGACATCTATCAAGCGCAAGCGTTGGCAAAACTTGCCAGTGAGCGCAATCTGAAAACGGCTGGAACGATCGTGATCAACAACGATTACGGGGTTGGCTTTGAGCGCGAGTTTGTCAAATCGTTTGAAGCGCTGGGTGGCAAGGTGACGAACAAAGATAGACCGACTCGGTATGATCCGAAGGCGACGACCGTTGAAGCCGAAGCCGCCGCAGCTTTTGCCGGAAATCCACAAGTGGTCATGGCAGTGATGTATGCCGACACGGGCAGCTTGATTGCGAAATCTGCTTACGAACAAGGAAAAAGCCAGAATATGCAGTTTTTATTCACCGATGGCGTGTACTCGCAGGATTTCGTGGATAAAGTTGGCAAAGGACAGAACAACCGGTCGATCGTCGCCGGAGCGCTTGGAACCGTTCCGGGCGCGAGTGGTGCAGGGTTAGCTGCCTTTACCAAACTGTGGGAAGAAAAGCAAAAACGTCCGCTCGTGGCTTATGCGCCTCATGCGTGGGATGCCGCTGCGATTTTGGCATTAGCCGCGCAAGCTGCAAAGTCAAATACGGGCGAGGCGATGAAAGATAAGCTACGCGAGGTGACGAATGCACCCGGAGAAATGGTAACAAATGTGTGTAAGGGCTTAGAGCTGCTGCGTCAAGGAAAAGACATCAACTATCAAGGCGCGAGTGGGGATGTTGATATTGACGCAGCAGGCGATGTTGTCGGTAGTTACGATGTCTGGACAGTTGAACCGGATGGAAAGCTGAAGACGATCGGTAAAGTCAATCCGAGATAAAACACAACCCGTCGATCGCAAATAACTGCGATCGACGGGCTTGCTTAATTTCAGAAAACTCTATGCTTCATCGAGCGCTGCAATTCCCGGAAGTTCTTTGCCTTCGAGCAGTTCCAGACTTGCGCCACCGCCCGTCGAAATGTGGCTCATTTGACTTGCCACTCCGACTTTCTCAACGGCTGCAACCGAATCGCCACCGCCAATAATCGTCGCTGTACCTTTCGGGGTGAGTTCAGCTAAAGTGTGCGCGATCGCCTCAGTTCCTTTGGCGAATTTATCCATTTCAAACACGCCCATCGGCCCATTCCAGATCACGCTCTTGCAGTCAGCCAGAGCCGCTTGGAAGGTTTTCACAGAATCAGGGCCAATATCTAAGCCCATCCAGCCATCGGGGATATTTTCGACGCTCACGGTTTGAGTGTTGGCATCGGGCGCAAAGTTATCGGCAACCACAACATCAGTCGGCAGCAGCAGTTCAACGCCTTTCTCTTTCGCTTTCGCTTCCAAGGATTTCGCAAGTTCCAGCTTGTCTTCTTCTACCAACGATTTACCAACCGACAAGCCACGCGCTTTATAGAACGTGAACACCATACCGCCGCCGATCAGCAATTTGTCTACCTTATCGAGCAGGGTTTCGATTACGCCGATTTTGCTGGAAACTTTCGAGCCACCGACGATCGCTGCCAAGGGGCGCTGAGGATTTTCGATCGCGCTTTGCAGATATTGCAATTCTTTCTCGATCAGCAATCCCGCAACTGAGGGCTTGAGGAATCTGGTGACACCCTCGGTCGAAGCGTGGGCGCGGTGAGCGGTTCCAAACGCATCGTTGACGTATAAATCTGCAACCGAGGCTAATTTCTCAGCAAATGCCGGATCGTTCTTTTCTTCTTCCTTGTAGAATCGCACGTTCTCCAACAGCAGAACGTCTCCAGGCTGCATCGCATCGACTTTCGACTTGACCTCATCCCCGATACAGTCATCGGTCTTGACCACGGGCTTACCGAGCAGTTCTGAAAGTCTTTTTCCAACCGGGGTTAAGCGATATTTATCTTCGGGGCCATTTTTCGGACGACCGAAGTGACTGGATAAAATTACTTTTGCTCCTTTTGAGGTGAGCGCTTTGATCGTGGGCAATGCTGCGCGAATTCTCGTGTCATCGGTAATGTTCCCTTGATCATCCACAGGCACGTTGAAATCTGCCCGAACTAAAACACGCTTGCCTTGTAATTCGGCGGACGATAAATCATTGACAGTCTTTTTCGGCACGATCTTGGCTCCTAAATGAGTCTTTCTACCTATTTCTTATTTTTCCATTAATCGCGTCACCTATGATCGAAGTTTCTGTAATGCTGGAAATAAGTTGAGTCTGGATTTGAAATTATGTTTAAGACTGTATTGTTTCCGATCGATGAAAGCCGCGATTCCCGTCAAGCGGTTGAAACGGTCGCGGATGTCGTCAAAGTGCATCAAAGCCGCTTGATTCTGCTCTCGGTAGTGGAAACGATGAGCGATCATCCCGATGCGATGTCGTCTCCGACAGCCGTTGCGACACTGCTGGAAAGTGCCCGATCGCTCTTTTCGCAGCAGGGGATCGAAGTCGATGCGATCGAGCGCGAGGGCAAGCCTGCCTTTACCATTTGTGATGTCGCTGATGAGGTGGAAGCCGATTTGATTATCATGGGATGTCGGGGTCTCGGACTCACGACCGAAGGCGCATCCGATAGCGTCACCAATCGAGTGATCAGCCTTTCTCCCTGTCCTGTCCTAGTCGTTCCTTAACCGATGACTCAAGCCAAACCCAAATTTGCCACGTTTGAGGAGTACCTGGAATTCGATGACGGGACAGATAATCGCTATGAGCTGATCGATGGAGAATTATTCGCCTTGCCACCAGAATCTGAGCCGAATGATTTTATTCCTAACCTTCTTCTACTTAAACTTGTAGAGGCAGGAGTTCCACCTCGGTTAATTCGCCCTCATACCTGCGAAATCCAAGTTCCAGTGCTGCAAAGAGAAGATGCAGCAAACCGATATCCTGACTTGGTGATTCTAGATCAAGTTCACCTAGCTCTGACTCAGAAACGCCTTACGATCCTAATTGACGCACCGCCTCCTCAGCTTGTCGTTGAGGTACTCAGTCCTGGAAAAGCCAATCGCGATCGTGATCTCATCCGCAAACGCGCTCAATACGCCAAGCGGGGCATTCCTGAGTATTGGCTAATTGATCCCGAAAATCGATCCATCACGGTTCTGGCACTTCAAGGTGAGGAATACGCTGAAATCGGAACATTCCAGGACGATCGCTCGATCCGCTCCCTCCGATTTCCCCAACTCCAACTCACGCCCGCCCAACTCTTCGAGAATTAACTTAAGATGTCTGCACCTTCCATCCAGTGGTATCCCGGTCACATTGCCAAAGCTGAAAGAGCGCTTCTAGAGCAACTCAAGCGCGTCGATGTCGTGCTGGAAGTTCGGGATGCGCGAATTCCTTTGTCCACGCATCATCCGCAGGTCGATCAATGGATCGGGGAGAAAGGGCGAATTCTGGTAATGAATCGAGTGGATATGATCCCGCAAAAAGCAAGAGAGCAGTGGACACAGTGGTTTCAAGAGCGGGGCGAGGAGCCGCTGTTTACCGATGCTCAACACGGTAAGGGGATCGAAGCGATCGCCAAAGCTACCCAAACGGCAGGAGTCAAAATGAATCAGCGCAGGCTCGATCGCGGGATGCTGGCTCGTCCCGTTCGAGCCGTTGTCATTGGCTTTCCCAATGTCGGAAAATCGGCGCTGATCAATCGACTCCTCAAACGGCGAGTAGTCGAAAGTGCCCGTCGTGCCGGCGTAACGCGGCAACTGAGATGGGTGAGAATTTCTGACCAAATCGAATTACTCGACGCGCCCGGAGTTTTGCCCAACAAGCTTACAGATCAGCAAGCCGCCATTAAACTAGCCATCTGTGACGATATTGGCGAAGCAGCTTACGACAATCAAAGAGTTGCAGCATCTTTGGTGGAATTGTTGCAGTCCTCCTCTGCGGCATTGGAATCGCGCTACGGACTCGCGATCGCAGACCTAACCGGAGAAAGCTATATCAAAACCTTGGCAGACCTGAATTATAAGGGTGACGCAGAACGCACTGCACGGCAAGTTCTCACTGATTTCCGCAAAGGAAACTTAGGCACGATCGCGCTGGAATTACCTCCAAATGAGTAACCTCTGATACAAAGCGGCAAACAGTTGGGGACATAGGGAAAACTCGCACAGCCCTCCCTCCTGTTTGTATCATTTCGTTTTTTCCTCCGGATTAGCCGTCTCTTAACTGAAATCAGAATCGTAGAGCAAAATTGTTTTCAAAGTCTGGGAACATTCTCGCTTCAAATTCGTCAATCTGCGTCAAGGCTAGTTCTGGTCTGGATTTGAACAATTTGGATAATTCAAAAATTGTTCATTGCTATACCGCTTTTCTTAGAGAAGCTCCTCTAAGATCTCAACCATCGATTTAGCCTGAAACTTCTGTCAGTCGAAAGCGTAATTCTACGGAATTGCATAAATCCATTGGGTTGTTCGTACTGAAACTCGTTCACTTGTGGCTGTTGGGGTGTTTGCTATGTCACGAATTCGCGAAGTCGTTCAACAAGCGCTAACGACCGGACTGCTCTCGATCGAAGCCGAAAATCAACTGCGGCTTCTGCTCTCCTCGAAGTACGATCAAGAAGATTTTCGCGCCTTTATGACGCTGCAAAGTGCAGCAATGGCAGGTTCTGTTAAACAAGAATCTCGCTTATGCCGGGGATAGGCGGAAAATGCGGTTAAATGGTTCATTTCTATGGCAATCTGAAAGACAGAAGCTCTCATTGGTGAGATTCTGTCTTTTTTGCTATCGACCCATCATCCCCGCGTTATGCAAACTCTGCCTACCCCGATCGCCTCGGCTACTCCGGTGGCTCAGTATTCCACTGACACTACGATTCATCGTCGCAAAACTCGCTCTGTTCCTGTGGGTAGCATCTCGATCGGCAGCGATCATCCCGTCGCCGTTCAATCGATGATCAACGAAGACACGCTCGATATTGAAGGGTCAGTCGCGGCAATTCGTCGTCTGCATGAGATTGGCTGCGAGATCGTCCGCGTCACTGTTCCTAGCTTGGCACACGCGAAAGCGATGGAAGAAATCCGCGATCGCCTGCACAAAACTTATATGCCCGTTCCGCTCGTTGCAGATGTGCATCACAACGGCATGAAGATCGCCCTAGAAGTGGCAAATTACGTCGATAACGTGCGGATTAATCCCGGTCTGTATGTGTTTGAAAAGCCGAAAACCACCGAATACACGCAGGCTGAGTTTGACGCGATCGGCGAAAAAATTCGAGAAACGCTTGCTCCATTGGTGATTTCCCTGCGAGATCAGAACAAATCAATGCGAATCGGCGTGAACCACGGTTCGCTGGCAGAACGGATGCTGTTTACTTACGGTGATACCCCAGAAGGGATGGTAGAATCTGCGCTCGAATTCATCCGCATCTGCGAGTCGCTCGACTTCTACAACCTTGAAATCTCGCTCAAAGCCTCAAAAGTTCCGGTCATGCTGGCGGCTAATCGTTTGATGGTCAGACGCATGGACGAACTAGGCATGGCTTATCCGCTCCATCTCGGCGTGACCGAAGCGGGAGATGGCGAATATGGTCGGATTAAATCCACGGCTGGCATCGGTACCCTTTTAGCTGAGGGCATTGGTGACACTATTCGCGTTTCTCTAACCGAGGCTCCAGAAAAAGAGATCCCCGTTTGCTATGGCATTCTGCAAGCGTTGGGGCTGCGGCGCACGATGGTTGAGTATGTGGCTTGCCCGTCTTGTGGTCGCACCTTGTTCAATCTAGAAGAGGTCTTGCAAAAAGTCCGAGAAGCCACAAATCATCTAACCGGATTAAACATTGCCGTGATGGGCTGCATCGTCAATGGCCCGGGTGAAATGGCAGATGCCGACTATGGCTATGTCGGGAAGCAAGCAGGCTACATTTCCCTGTACCGAGGACGCGAAGAGATCAAGAAAGTCCCAGAAGATCAAGGCGTTGCAGAACTGATTAACCTGATCAAAGGGGACGGCAAATGGATCGAGCCGAAATAGCAGCAAGAGAAAGCGAAACAAATCTTGACGGTTTGAGTTCTTCTTTTCCCGTTTTTTGCGGCGATCGCCAAATCCCCATCCAAAAACTGGGCAATAATTACGGATCGCCCTAAATGCCTGTGTTAAATTGAGCATAACCTTTTGTCACTTCTCCAGAACTTCAGCAGGTATAGTCATGACGAAACGAGCGCTTGTCTTAGGAGCAACGGCTGCCGCCGTTACCGCAGTGACCATCACCGGAGCCGGGATTCATCTTAATAAAGGGCAAGCGTTCTTTCGGGATAGTCCTAAAGAGCTTGTGGATGAAGTCTGGCAAGTGATCGATCGCAATTACGTCGATGCGACATTTAATCAGGTCGATTGGAAATCGGTGCGGAGCCAATATCTCAACCGCAGCTACAAAGACAAAACCGAAGCCTACAAGTCAATTCGGGAAATGCTCAAGCGATTGGGCGATCCCTACACGCGCTTTATGGACCCGGATGAGTTTCGCAATATGCAGATCGATACTTCCGGTGAGTTGACAGGCGTGGGAATCCAGCTTGCAGCCGATGAAAAAACCAAGAAACTCACGGTAATTTCGCCGATCGAGGGGAGTCCTGCTTCAGCCGCCGGAGTCCAGGCGAAAGACATCATCCAGCAGATCGACGGCAAAAGCACTGAAGGAATGGACGTGAACAAAGCCGTGACGCTGATTCGCGGGCCTGTGAACACTCAAGTCAAGCTCACGGTTCTACGCGGTACTCAGCAGCTAGAGTTCAACCTCAAACGCGCCAAAATTGAAATTCATCCCGTTCGCGCTAGCGTTCAGCAATCGCCGACGGGCAAGGTCGGCTACATTCGTCTCGTTCAGTTCAGCGCAAATGCCGCTCCGGAGATGCGTGAAGCCATTCAAAAGCTGGAAAAAGAGAACGTCACAGGCTATGTGCTTGACCTACGATCGAACCCCGGCGGATTGCTCTACGCCAGCGTGGACATCGCTCGGATGTGGGTTCCCAAAGGCGGCATCGTCTCAACCGTCGATCGCCAGGGCATTTCAGATAAAGAAGAAGCCAACGGTCGCGCCTTGACCGATAAGCCGCTCGTCGTACTGGTAGATGGCGGTTCAGCCAGCGCCAGTGAAATTCTCTCTGGCGCCATTCAAGATAACAAGCGCGGCACGATCGTCGGAACGAAAACTTTTGGTAAGGGTTTAGTCCAATCGGTTCGCAGCCTGGGTGACGGATCGGGAATGGCAGTGACGATCGCGAAATATCTCACGCCCAAGGGTCGCGACATCAACAAGCATGGAATTGACCCAGATGTGGTGGTTGAACTGAGCGAACAGCAGCGGCAAGCTTTAGTGAAAGACCGCGAGAAGATTGGCACTGCTAACGACCCGCAGTACGTTAAAGCCATGCAGGTACTCAACCAAGCCATTACCGCTAAACAAGGCAACCGCGCTAAAAACTAGCTCGGCTGGCATTTTCCTGATCGAATTAATCCGACGCGACGCGCGATCGCTTCTCCCTCTGAGGTAAATGGGCCCCAATGCTCCACGATCTCAGAGGGATTTGTCGTTTGGCTTTTTTCTAGCTCATCCTCAGTCAAAATCTGACATTGGGCAGTGGGTCGCTTCACTACGTACCAACGCTCCGACGCACTCATAGCTCCTCATCCCTCTTGATACTCCCCCGTGACATCTGGGAAAGCTTAATTCATGTTAGGGGTCTGGCATTCACCGTGCCAAGGTTCAAACCGTAAAGATTTTCCAAATCGAGCATTCATTCGCCCCTCTGCCCCCGCCACCCGATTAATCCAACCCATGTACTCAGGGATTTTATCAACGTAGGCATATGACACTAGAATCACAGCGTTCATCCGCGCCGCACACTGAGAGCACTGCCGCCATTCGCGACATTCCTCCGCCACCTGCTCCAAGAATGCCTCCTGCACCGCCGCCTTCCCTACGGACGATGCCCAATCTATCTGCGGAAGTGACTGAGCCAGCAGTAAGAAATGGCGCGACTCAAACCTTGGCAATGCCTGCAAGTCGTCCGCCCGCTCCGCCTGTCCCAATTCCAGCTAATTCGCCTTCTGCACCGTTGACAACTCCGACTGGAGCAACTCCTCCCCCTGCAATGGGACATCGCCCCACAATTCCACCGTCTGCCCCAACTGCGTCTCGTCGCTCTGACTCACCGACCCTAGAACAAATCATCCGCACCGCATTTGATAAAGGATTTTCGGATGTTCATTTGGGAGTGGGTGAAGTTCCGCGCTATCGCAACCGAGGCGAAATCGAAACGACCGAATGGTCTGAAACGGATCATGCAACGTTCATGGGTTGGCTGCGGGAAGTATTGTCTGAGGAGGAGATCAGCCAGTTTGAAGAAAGTATGGACTTCGACGGTGCGACTCAGTACGACTTTGCGCGGGTTCGGATTAATATCTTCGGTTCGCTACACGGCCCAGCGATGGTGCTGCGTTTGATTCCGCTGAAAATCTTGACGATGGAGCAGCTAAACCTGCCAACGGTGTTCAAGGATATCTGTCACTATCACAAGGGGTTGATTCTAATTACAGGTCCTACCGGATCAGGGAAATCGACTACGCTGGCAGCGATGATCGATTACATCAATAAGGAGATGCCGAAGAATATTATTACGATCGAAGACCCGATCGAATTTATTCACAAAAGCCGCAAAGCCTTGATCAAGCACCGCGAAGTGGGGATGCACACCCGCAAATTTGACAACGCTCTGAAAGCCGCGCTCCGGGAAGACCCAGACATCATCCTGGTCGGTGAAATGCGAGATAAGGAAACGGTCAACACAGCCTTAAAAGCAGCGCAAACGGGTCACTTAGTCATGGGAACCCTGCACACGAATAGCGCGGTGAAAACGATCGAGCGGATTCTCAGCCTTTATCAACCGAACGAACAGGCAACGATGCGGGTTGCGCTGGCGGAATCGCTGGTGGCGGTCGTCGCACAAGGGCTATGTCGGACGACGGACGGCAAGCGGGCAGCGTTCCATGACATCTTGATCAATACTGATGCGATTCGAGATTACATCCGCAAAGGGGAACTCGATGAGATTGAAGCAATTATTCCTCGCTGCGGATTTGACGGGATGTGTACGATGAATCAATCGTTGTACAAGCTGTACGAGCAAGGTCAAATTACGGAAGAAGTGGCGCTGGAAATGTCGCCGAAGCAAAACGAAATGGCGCAAATGCTACGCGGTCGAGTTTAAGCTTCTGTGTCGTTGTGCTTACAATAAAGCCCCGATTCTTGACGGATCGGGGCTTTTATTTGCTGTGAGTCGTTGAGCGATCGCGGCGATCGTCAGTGTTTCATGCGGTCAATTAACCAAAATCGGGATGATAGGATTTGAACCTACGACCCCCTCGTCCCGAACGAGGTGCGCTACCAAGCTGCGCTACATCCCGCAAAGCATTTTTTGCAATGCGTATTTCATCATAATGCAAGTTTGCGTCTGCGTCGAGGGATTTGCGAAAAATTCCAGGGTTGTTAAGAAGAGTCAGGACAAATTAAGATAGAACACGCAAAACGCGATCGCACACATAGGTAAAGCAGTGGTTGTTAAACCGGAATGGCTACGGGTCAAAGCTCCTCAGTGGGAGCGAGTCGGAACTGTCAAAGAAGTCTTGCGAGATTTAGCGCTGAATACGGTGTGCGAAGAGGCATCTTGCCCGAATATCGGTGAGTGCTTTAATGCGGGAACAGCGACATTTTTGATCATGGGGCCTGCTTGTACTCGTGCTTGCCCCTATTGCGATATTGATTTTGAGAAGAAGCCAAAGCCGCTTGATCCGACCGAGCCGACTCGACTCGCGGAAGCGGTGCGACGAATGCGGTTGAATCATGTCGTGGTGACTTCGGTGAATCGGGATGATTTGCCGGATGGTGGAGCATCGCAGTTTGTTCGCTGTATTCAGGAGATCCGATCGGTTTCACCGAAAACGACGATCGAAGTTTTGATTCCGGATTTGTGCGGCGATTGGGACGCGCTGGAGGTCATTTTAAGTGCGTCTCCTGAAGTGCTGAATCACAATACTGAAACGATTTCACGGCTGTATCGTCGGGTACGTCCGCAAGGGAATTATGCACGATCGCTCGAATTGCTGAAACAGGTGCGCGACACTAATCCAAGCGTTTACACCAAGTCGGGGATCATGGTGGGATTGGGTGAAACCGATGCTGAAGTGCGCGAGACGATGCAGGACTTGAGAGCGGTGAACTGCGATATTTTGACGATCGGGCAGTATCTCCAACCGAGTCAGAAGCATTTAGGGGTGCAGAATTTTGTTAAATCAGAGCAGTTTGATGCTTGGCGGGACTATGGCGAATCGATCGGCTTTTTGCAGGTGGTTTCGACTCCATTAACTCGGAGTTCCTATCATGCCGAGCAGGTTCAGGCGCTGATGAAGCAGTATCCGCGATGAGGATTACGGTAATCGGGGCGGGGGCTTGGGGGTCAACGCTGGCAGGATTGGTACGAGACAATGGGCATGAGGTCGCAGCGTGGTCGCGGCAAAGTGATCGATCCCTGGATGAAACGATTGCCCAATCCGATCTTGTCATTTCAGCCGTATCGATGAAAGGCGTGCGATCGGTGATTAAGCAAATTTCGATTACGATGCCGACGATCGTTACGGCAACGAAGGGATTAGATTCTGAATCGGGCAGTGAAACGGCGTTGCCGTTGCTGCCCTCGCAGGTTTGGCAGGCTGCATTTCCAGAGAGTACGATCGCAGTTCTATCCGGGCCAAATTTATCTAAGGAAATCCAGCAAGGGCTACCTGCTGCCAGTGTTGTTGCGAGTCGGGATCAAGCCGTTGCCGATCGCGTTCAGCAAGCCTTTTCCTCCGCGCGATTTCGGGTATATACCAATGCTGATCCGCTTGGGGTTGAACTGGGTGGGACCTTGAAAAATGTGATTGCGATCGCCGTTGGAGCCTGTGACGGGTTGCAGTTGGGTGCGAATGCGAAATCGGCATTAGTGACACGGGGACTGGCTGAGATGATTCGGCTCGGTACGTATTGGGGTGCGAAACCGGAGACGTTTTACGGCTTGTCGGGCTTGGGTGATCTATTGGCAACTTGTAGCAGTTCCTTGAGCCGGAATTATCAAGTTGGGTATGGACTCGCACAAGGGAAAACGCTTTCCGAAGTTCTAGCAACACTGGAAGGAACCGCAGAAGGAATTAACACGACTCAGGTTTTAATCAAATTAGCGCAAGCTCAAGGAATTTCGATGCCAATTTCCACTCAGGTCGATCGCTTACTGCGGGGAGAAATTACGCCCCAGTCAGCCGTTGGCGAACTGATGCAGCGCGATAGTAAGCCGGAAACCGTTTAGAAAGCTGCAACATTAAGATAATTTCTGCGAATTCTGGAATCGGCTTGGTAAATTGGACAATAGTACAACTTCCATTGATCGAGCGGAAATTCTTTATGCTGAAAAAGAATCAATCAGTTTTTGCCTTTCTACTGGGCGGATTTCTCGTCTGTTCGGCTCCGCTCAGTTCGATTGAAGTTGTCCGAGCGCAGCAATCCCCGCAGCAGGAACTGACCCAACTGCGACAAGAGCAGCAAGTCCGATCGCAAGTGGAATCGGAAATCGATCGTGCCTTAACTCGCTCCAGTATGCTGCTGAATGTGGCGCTGATTACCTTAACCGTGTTTCCGATCGCGCTGCTTGTGGCGTTGTGGCGATTCCGACGGATTATTATTCGTGAAATTGTCGAACGGGGATTAGAGCAGCTTCAGCATCTCTCCGAGGTTGAGCATCAGCTCCAAGATGTTCAACAGGAAGCAGAACGCCGAATTCAGCAGTCCCGCAATGTGATCGCTCAACTCGAAGTCGAAGTTCAGGAATTGCAGCGCCGAATTTCAGAAGATGCAGAAAGTTTAACGGGCTTAACGGCTCAGTTGTCACGATCGCAGTCCGAACTCTTAGCCGGACTCGAAACGCAAGTTAATTTATCAAAACGAGAGCTAGAAAATCTTGCTTCAGGTTTCGTCGCCCATCTCACAACGTTAAAGACCGATACCGACCAGCAAAGCGCGCTTGTCGTCGATCGATTCACGGAATTACAAAATCAATTAATCGCACAACTCGATGAAATTGGCGCATTTGCCACAGAGCAGCAACAACTCACACAGGAACATTTAACGAAATCGCAAACCGCATTTACAACGCAGCTCGATCAGCTACAATCTGACGCGCAACACCAGCGCGATCAAATGTTGCAACGCTTAACGCAATTCGAGCAAGATTACATTACACAACTTAGCGACGTACAAACTGACACAGAAGATCGACGTAATCAACTCCTCGAAGATCTGCGTCATCTCAAAGCAGAATTTGCAGCCCAGCTAATCGCATTTCAGCTTGATACCCAACAGCAGCGCGATCAAGTCAGCGAACGGATTGAACAGTTAGAAACGGAACTTTCAGGAACAGCGACGGAAGTTCGATCGCACCTAGAGGAACATCAAAAACAGGTACAGCGCAACCTCGACCAGAAAGAAACGGAAGTATTATCGCAGCTCGAACAGCGTCAAAAACAACTGCAAGCCGATCTCGACCAGCGAGGGGCAGAAGTTTCATCTCAGTTCTCAGAGTTAGAATCGACTGCGCTTCAAGGAAGAACCAACTTCCTCGACAAGTTGCGGCTCCTCGAATCCGATGCAGTGCAGCAAAAACAAGCGATTTTCAACAAGCTTCAGCATTTAGAACTTGAGTTCGTTTCTCAACTTTCGGGACTGCGTGAACAAGCCCAAAATCGCCGTCCTGAGCCTGCTGAAACCTCCACGGCTGAGTCAGTAGAATCGACCGATTTCGACCAGGCTGAGGAGTTATTTAGATCCGGTCAATTTGAGGCGGCGATCGCACATTACGATCACGCCATCAAGCAGCAATCCAACAATCCGGAACTCTGGCTGAGACGCGGTTTGGCGCTGGGACGACTGAAACAATACAAAGAGGCGATCGCGTCTTACGATCGCGCAATTCAACTCGATCCCGATTACTCAGAGGCGTGGTGTGATCGGGGCGTCGCCCTGGGCAAATTGCAGCGCCACGAAGAAGCATTTCGCTCGTTCAATCAAGCGGTGCAAATTCGTCCCAAAGACTCGATCGCGTGGCTGAATCGTGGATTAGCGCTGCAAATGTTGGCACGCTATTCCGAAGCATTAGCTTCATTTGATGAAGCCCTCAAACTCAATTCTGAAGCCTACAAAGTTTGGAACTATCGCGGCTATCTGCTGATTCAGCTAGAGCGCGATCGTGATGCGCTTGAAAGCTTTGACTTTGCGATCGATATTCAGCCAAGCTATGCGCCTGCGTACTACAACAAAGCCATTTGTTACGCACTTCAGGGACATACCCAGGCGGCGATCGAAAACCTCGAAGAAGCCATTCGGCTCAATCCTCGCTACCGGGAAGATGCCAAAGGCGATCCTGAATTTGAGCAAATCATGAACGATCGCCGCTTCCGGCAACTGGTCGAGCGCTAAGCCAGTCTCGCTCTTGTGGTAGATCCCATTGGGGCAGTGACGATCGCAAACTGGAGATAGCTTCAATAATGCTCCGGGTAGCCCTCTAAATCCCGCATATTTAGGAACTGTGAGCGTTAAGAATCTCTCTAAGTTCGGGGAACCTCTTCGCTCAAAGTCCCCCGTTCGTGGGGGATTTAGGGGGCAACCCTCCGCTCAAGCCGAAGCGGAAAATTTATCACTCACGTAACATAAAACCCTTATTATTATGAACCAAGCAAAATTATGGATTGGAATTATTGGAACGCTAGTGATCTATTGGATCTTGGTGAATGTTCTGCTTTAGAATCATCAAGGCAATCAAAGCTTAGAATCGATGACTCTGCAAGTTTATGGCATTCCCACCTGTGGAACCTGTAAAAAAGCGTTCAAATGGCTAGACGATCGCGCGATCGCCTACGACTTTATCAACACAAAAGATCAACCGCCCACCCAGGCTGCGATCGCAGCCTGGGTCTCAGCCTTGGGAGCAAAACCGATGCGAAATACGTCAGGGCAGTCTTACCGGGCTTTAGGAGAAGAAAAACAAGCTTGGACAGACAATCAATGGGTGGACGCTTTTGCAAAAGATGCCATGCTGCTGAAGCGTCCACTATTTGTGAAGGATGGAAAGGCGGTATTTGTTGGATTCAAACAAGAGGCACTCCAGCAAGCCCTGGAAAACTAGACATCAATAGGGAGAACTGATCATGGTTTCACGCGCTAGAAATGTTTTAGGAGAGGAACTTCAAAGCTGCTGCACCTCGCCGATGACGGGATATTATCGCGACGGATTTTGTAGCACCGGAGCCGGAGATACGGGTGTTCATGTCGTCTGCGCTCAGCTAACCGCCGAGTTTCTCGAATTCACCAAATCTCGCGGAAACGATCTCAGCACTCCGATGCCCCTTTATGATTTTCCCGGATTAAAACCGGGCGATCGCTGGTGTCTGTGTGCTGCTCGTTGGAAAGAAGCGCTTGATGCAGGGGTCGCGCCTCCGGTTGTGTTGGCTTCAACTCATGCCGCAGCACTCGAATATGCCAGCCTGACTGAGTTAAAGCAACACGCAGTCAGCGAGTAATATTTGTTTTTTGAGTTATGTTAAAAAAATAATCTAGGGCAGTATCCTTAATTACCTTGTGACCCAATTGTTGTGACCAGGATTTAAGGAGATGCTCGGTTATGGTTCTACCCGGAGTTTGCCAAGCCGCTGCCGCTGGAATGGCTGCGCTTCAACTGTTTTACAGCAGTTCTACAGGACTTTGGAAATCGACGGGCTGGTGGAATGCAGCAAACGCGCTCGAAACGACGATCGATTATTCGCGCACGACGAATCAGTCCACCTACCGCCACATCATCTCCAACACCTACAACAAGCAAAAATCAACAGGATTCACCGAAGCCGATGTGTATGATGACCAAGGCTGGTGGGCGTTGACGTGGATTAAGGCATACGATCTAACCGGTGAAAAGCGCTATCTCAACACCGCAAAAGCCATCTTCAGAGACATGACTAAAGGATGGGATTCAAAATGCGGCGGCGGCATGTGGTGGCGCAAAGATCGTCAGTATAAAAACGCAATCACGAATGAGTTATTCTTTACTATTGCTATCCGGTTGCATCAACGCACCGTGAATGACTACGGTAAAGGAAGTTACCTCGACTGGTCAAAGCGCGGCTGGAACTGGATCAAACGATCAGGTATGATCAACCGCCAAAATTTAGTTAATGATGGACTCGACGATCGTTGCCGCAACAACGGACAAACAACCTGGACTTATAACCAGGGCGTAGTGATTGGGGGACTGGTTGATTTGTATAAGAGTACAAAAGACCGTTCTTACCTGAATCAAGCTCACACGATCGCCAATGCAACAATTCAGCATCTTTCTAGAAATGGAGTTTTGCGCGAACCTTGCGAGCCAAACTGTGGAGAGGACGGGCCGCAGTTTAAGGGCATTTTCATTCGCAATTTAGCTTACCTGCATCAAACTTCACCGAACTCGCGTTACAGAGACTTCATGGTGAAGAATGCGAGTTCAGTTTGGGCAAAGAGCCGCAACGATCGGTATCAGTTCGGTTTAAGTTGGGCAAAGGGGTTCGATCGTGCTGATGCTGCGCGGCAAAGCGCGGCGATCGATGTGCTGAATGCTTCGATTCCGTTTGATTCGACTTGTATTGCAAAGGTGAGCGATAGCTCTGCTACAGGAGGACGTGACCGTCCAGCGACGACCCCATTATTCTTTTCATCAGTTCCTCTACAGCAGAATCAGGTGAAGCAGTTTGATCTATCGTTTAACACCCAGGACAATCAAGCTGCACCATCAACACACTTGCTGTCTCTGATTCCGAGTCACCAGAATCAAGTACCTCATTTTGAGCCATCCTTCCGGATTGAACCCTTGATGCAAGGCTTGATTTCTTTTCTTGCGCTGGAACGATCGCTGCAATAGAATACCCACACCGAATGATGTGACTTGAGATGCGATCGCTTTATTTCTTGCTGCCTGGGACTGGAAAACGCTTTGCCTGCGGAGGCTTATGGGCAGAACTCAAAGCCTTTGAACTGGCAAAGCAGCTTTGTCCAGCAGAGATTGTCACTTATCGACAACGCGAGAAAGGCACTTTGTTTCTCGATGATGTGCTGGAGCAGAAAGACTTGAGCAACATTATCTTTGTGATGAGCTGGGGGTTTGATGTCGCAAAGTTAGCCAACCGATTGAAAAACTATCACGCGATTTATCACGCTCATAGTGCAGGCTATGGTTTTACATTGCCTTCGAGTGTTCCGATCGTCACGGTTAGCCGCAATACACTAGGATATTGGGGACAGCTTTCACCAAATTCACTAATCTATTATTTGCCAAATCAAATCTCTGATGAATTTCGCGTTTTAGATCTGAATCGCGATATTGATGTTTTGATCCACACACGAAAATCCTCGGAGTATTTGATTAATCAGTTAATTCCTGCACTTCAGCAGCGTTGTAAAGTTGAGATTATCAATACTTTCGTTGATAGTCTCTCAACTGTTTTCAATCGGACTAAAGTTTATTTATACGATTCTGCCGAGTATTGGGCGCAACAGCGTGTGAGCGAGGGTTTTGGACTGCAACCGATGGAAGCAATGGCGTGTGGATGTCAAGTGTTTTCAAGCGTGAACGGTGGATTGTCAGATTACTTAGATCCAGGATTTAACTGTCAGAAAATTGCGGGTTATTCGACCGAGTATGATGTTCAGCGAATTTTGAGAGCGATCGCTAACCCTACACCCCCTTTACCTGCTAGTTTCTTTGATGAATATCGATCGCCCAATATTCTGCACCGATTGAACGTAATTTTACGTGAAGTGAATGAATTTTTTGACCATAAACAAGCTCATCCCGCCACAATTGCACCCTTGACTCGATCGCGTTTAACTCAGCTTGCCTTCAAACGTTTGATCGCGAAAGTGCAGAAAAAGCTCAACGCTCGTTAACGTCAATCAAATTCCAAATATGATTTGAATCCGTTTGCGAATCTGAACGAGCGGCGGTTCTTCCTGAGCACCAATCTTAATTCCTAAGCGCTCCAAGCTATCCTGCCGTTTGACTAACTCTTCTGAAATACGATCGGCAAGCTCCTGCTGTTTTCGCAATAACCGTTGCAGATTGCCGCGATCGACCACAAATAAAATCGTCTCCTCTAAAGTTCGTAGCGTTGCAGTTCGAGACGTTCCCATCAGCAAAGACATTTCTCCGATAAACTCGCCCGCCACGCGGACTGCAACTTGCTTGTCGATCGACTCCACAAACACATCCACCGAACCCGACAAGATGATATAGAACGAATCTCCGGGATCGTTTTCGCGGCAGATAGTCTCACCTGCTGCAAACTTTTTCTGATATCCCTCCTCGATAATGTGTCTCAGTTCAAAATTGCTCAGAGTTGAAAAGTAGCTCACCTTGCGAAGCATCTCTTTGAGCGTGATGGCGGTCGATCGTTTCAACTTTTGATTCGTTGCTAACTCCTCGAATGGTGTAGCAGCTTGTTCGATGAACACAGGCATCTGATTCGGATGCTCTGTCCGAATCAGAACACTCTTGCTCGGATAAGTAATGCCATATTCCTGAAACTTGGCTTGGATGCGGAAGAGTAAAGCGCTTTTAATCGAACTTCTTCGCATCGGTTGAGCAATCGAGATTTCAATCTCAAACAGAAACGAGTTATTTTCGATGCCCTTGAAAAAGACGATCGGACGCGGCGAAGACAAAATATCCGGTTCTTCATACGCTGCGGCTAACATTGCCTCTGTGACTAACATCGAATCATTCGTATCTGCAACCGCAATCTGAAGCGCCACACAGCAAGTCGGATCAAGATGCGTCCAATTGATCAAACTATTGTTTGCCAGCACACTATTGGGCACAAACACCGATAAGCCCATTCCCGTCCGAATCTGGGTCGATCGCAGTGAGATGCGCTCAACCGTTCCGAGTACGGTTCCAACTTCGACAAAATCGCCCACGCGAATCGGCTGTTCGAGCAATAAAATGATGCCACTAATGAAATTGTTCGCTAAATTTTGCAAGCCAATACCAACTGCCAACCCGATCGCCCCCGCAAAAACGGTGAGAGAACTTAGATTAATTCCGGTAGAATCGAGAACAAAGAAAAAGCCTGCGATCGCAACGACATAGCTTGCCAGCGAAGAAAGGGATTCGCGTGTCCCAAGCTCTAGTCCAAAGCTGGCTAAAATTCGCTTTTTAATGAGCTGCTTAATAATGCGCGAGGCGATCGCGACACAGCCGATTTGAAGAACAAGAGCCGATAACGTCGCAAACGAAAGCCGAACATCTCCAATCTGAATTAGGGTGAAGTTGAACAAGCTAAGGAGCGTTCTAATCAGGCCATTCAGGCTTGCTTCTCCGCCGACTACAGCAAAACGAACAGCGTTAATCATGACACTCAGGGAAACTACGTTTTTCTGCCAGAATGCCCAATCTCGCGTAAAGCGAATCAATACAACGCCAATGTCAATATAATGAAGGGTATGTCGATCGTATTGACCTTATGACGCTACTTACAGTTTTGAGATCAGTTTGGATGTTTTCTGCGGTCGGAATCGTGATTCTGGTGCTGCTGCATAGTCCCAAAGGCGATGGGTTAGGCGGTCTAGGCGGTCAAGCTCAACTGTTTACTAGCACCAAGAGCGCAGAAACAACCCTGAATCGCGCCACTTGGCTGTTAACGATCCTCTTTATGGGAATCACAGTGATTCTGAGTGCGGGATGGCTGGGTCGGTAAGATTTCGCTGGTTCAGGACGCATTCGATTGCTCTTTTTGCAGTCGGATGCGTTTTGTTTTGGGCGATTTCTGGGGTGGCGTTGTCTGTTCCGAGGGTTCATCCGTTACCGTCCGTTTTGGCACAGTGGACAGATCGATCGGGCGATTACTTCGATCGAGTGCAAAAAACAGAACCTGAATATCTCGTTTGGTCGCGCTTTCCGGTGAAGGTCTACGTTCAGCCTGCGGATCAGTGGAGTCAGACTTGGGTAACTCTGATGACGCAAGCGGTAAATGAATGGAAAGCTTATTTTCCATTGGAACTAGTCGATCGTAGGGACAGCGCAGATATTCGGATCGATCGGGCTTCGATTCCGCTCCGATTTCCTCCCGTTGAGCGCGTTCGATTTGCGGACGTTCGCTTTGAACTGTATGAACAAGATGCAATCTTGCAGCATCGCATGATTATTCGAGTTCAGCCGAACCGCCCAGATTTGTCAATGCTTGCGGCGGCGCGTCATGAACTCGGTCACGCTTTAGGCATTTGGGGACACAGCTCGCTTGAAACCGATGTGATGTACTTCTCGCAGGTTCGCACTCCTCCTCTAATTTCAGCAAGGGATGTCAACACCTTGAAACGAGTGTATGAACAACCGACCCGCTTAGGCTGGTAAACGATGCAAGTGGTTGCATAAATTCATGGCGGCATCCTTTGCTCTAGCGGGTCTGGAATAAGCCGAAGTTGTGAGGGGCAGCGAAAATTGCATCGAACTGACGTTAACGTGGCAAAGGCTGACCAAACTCAATTACTCTCGATCGCGCTGGAACTGGAGCATCTTCTAAGGGGCGCTGTGTTGATCGTGGCGGATCTGAGCGTTGCTCAAGCTGCGGAACAGTCACTTCTGGTGGAGTAGCCGGAGCAATCACGGGCGGAAACGATCGAGGAATCTCCAAGCTAGAGTTGACTTCGGGCAATTGGAGCGGATTCGATTGCGGTATCGATCGTGCAGGTGCAGTCGGAAACAATAGGCTACTTCCTGGCTTATTGCTCGATCCAGCAGTGGGTGCCGTGGGTGCGGTTGGCAACGGGCGAGCCTGAGCAGGCGGCAAGGGGGGTGCAGTCACCGAAGGCGGCGCTTCTGGTGCAACGTTGATTGCAGGTGGAGCAGGTGGTAAACCAAAATCGTTGGCAGAGGCTTGGGCGATCGCAGCTGCTGGCGCTGAAGTTTGAGGAGTCGCAGTCTGAGCCTCTGACGTTTGAACAGGTGCGACTTGAACTGGACGCGCCGCATTAAACACAGCTTTTGAATTTGCAGAAGCGGCAAGCATGGGACGGAGCGTCCAGCGGACACTTGCTGAAGCAGAGCGATTTTGCCCTTGCTCGGTACTTTTGACGGGTTGAAGTTGAGCTTGCGGATTGCTTAATTCGGTATCGGGGGCAAGTTCCAAAACGATTCTGGCAATATTCGGCTGAAATTGCGACACTCGAACTTCGCGAACGGCTCCTGAAAACGTCCCTCTTGGATTGACAGCGGCAATCTGAGTGTCAGGAAGATCAAGCACAATCCGGGTCGGCTGTGCCATGAGAGAATAGCGCGGTGTAATTCCAGCAGGCACGGTGACTTCAAGCTGGTTGGTGTTTGGATCGAAGCGCCAAGTTTCTAAGGGAGCCGCGATCGCAGAAGTGCTGATGAGAAGGGCGATCGCGGAAATGAGTTCGAGTTTGAAGAATTTCAGCATGGCGATAGAAGCAAAGAGTGCTGTCGAGCGCGGCTCGAAGAGTTGGCTGGATTATAAGCGAGTTTTGGGCGACTGCAACGATTTTTGCTAATTTTGCTCTGTTCTACTGAAAATTCCCTGTAGCGATCGCTGCTTAAGCTGGGTTGCCAGATGCAGTCGGAGTAATTTCTCTCTTTAGAGCAATGACAGCAGCCTACTGCACCTGGTAGCTAATCAGGGAGGGTTCGTAATCGTTCAGATGCAGCAAATTCTATTTATTGAGCTATTGGGTGGGATTGGAGATGTTTTAATTGCGCTGTCTGCAATTCAAGCATTGGGGCGCAGTCATAATCAAGCCAAGATGACCGTGCTGACGTTTGCGCCAGGCGGATTATTGTTGGAGCATGATCCATTCATTGAGCGAGTTGTCTATGCAGATAAACACAATGTCAGACAGGCGATCGAGCAGCTTTTATCTGAGCAGACATTCGACTTAATTGTTTCAGATACAAATTACGATCGCATTGATCAATTAATTTCTAGTCGTGCTGATCGTGTGGTATCAAATCTTTGGCGATCGCCACCTCCGAATCAGTTTGTCAGCGATCGATTTACTCAGATTCTATTGTCAGAAGGTTTGATCTTAGAATCTGCAATCCTGCCGCCTAAACTGTATCTCACGCCTGAAGAGTACCAGGCTGCCAGAGAAAAACTTGCAGGTTTAGCACCTCCTCTGGTTGTGCTTTGTCCTGATGCAGGAATGAAAATTAAACGCTGGGATGAACGGAATTTTATTCAACTGGGACAGAGATTAGAGGCTGCGATCGTGGTTTTAGTTGGCTCCGATCGCGAACAAGCAGCACTCATTTCAGACCAGATTAACAACGCAAAATTATGGGAATTAGGAACATTACGAGAACTGGCTGCGATGCTTTCTCAGGTTGATTTGATGATTGCTAGTGATACTGGAGCCGCGAGAGTTGCGGCAGCAGTGGGAACGCCAACAATCACATTATTTGGCCCATCCTGGTATGAACGGTACGGACAACCGCAACCGCACGTTAATTTACAAGGCTATTTGAACTGTCCAGAGCGCAGAATTGAAAACTTTACCGTCCAGTCCTGTTGGTACAGTGGCGAATGCTCGGTTCCGACGGAATTGCGCTCCGCGCAAAGCGCAGATTGGGCAACTTGTGTCGATGAAATTTCTGTCGATCGAGTGATGGCAGTTGCAACTCAATTGCTGGAAGCTCAAAGCATTTGATTAAGTGAAAATTCTGTGTTAGCTCAACCTTGGACATCGGTTAGAAATTTGCTAGTGATGCGGTTGGACAATATTGGTGATGTGATCATGACCAGTCCAGCCTTGCGATCGATTAAAGAAAACTTGCCCGAAGCAAAGTTGACCTTAATGGCAAGTCCCGGAGGTTCGGCTGCGGCTGCGGCGTTGCCGTGGGTCGATGAGGTATTGACATGGCGCGTATTGTGGCAGGATTTAGGGCGATTGCCGTTTGAGCCAGCGCGGGAGTGGCAGTTAGTTGAAAAGCTACGCGGATTTGATGCTGTGATCATCTTCACAAGCTTTAGTCAGTCTCCGCATCCAGCCGCGTTTGCTTCATGTTTGGCAGGAATTCCGCTCCGGTTAGGAGAATCAAAAGAAACAGGCGGCGCAATGCTCACGCATGAAATTCCTGCTGCACCGGATGATCTGCATCAAGTGGAACGAAATCTACGTTTGATCGAGTCGGTCGGGTTTGAGGTGCGCGATCGTTCCCTAGAAATTCAATTCCCGAATCTCAAACTGATTGATCAGCCTTACATTGTTCTGAATGCTTGGACAAGCTGCCAATCGCGCAACTATGATGCAAAGCGATTTGCGATCGCAGCGAAACAACTTGCAAATCTATCAGGCTGGAAAGTCGCTGTCACCGGAGTCGAGAAAGATCGCGATCGGGCTGGAATTGTGCTGGAAGTATTGGGCAATTGCGCGATCGACTTGATTGGCAAAACTAGCTTGTCAGAGCTTGCCGCTTTGATTGCTCATGCAGAACTGATGTTGAGTAACAATACTTCAACGATGCACATTGCCGATGCAACTAAAACACCGAGCATTATCCTGTTTGCGGGGACTGAACTGGAATGCCAGTGGGAGCCGCGCAGCGGATTTGCACGACTGTTGCGACAACCTACCGATTGCCATCCTTGCTATGCGTTCGAGTGCCCTTACAATCTAGAGTGCTTGGATATCGAACCGGATGAAATTGTGCGATCGGCTTTAGACCTCTTGCAGCAATCCCCTAAACATCGTGGAATGCTAATCGAGATGCAGCACCGCTTTGCCGACAAATTGGCGATCGGTTAGCTGCTGCGCGAGAGTTGCGATTTCCTTCCAAGAAGCCATGCGATCGATATGGGGTTTCAGGGTTCCATCGGCAGCGAATTGCACCAATTTTGTGAGTCCAGCGGCAGCAGGTTGGCGCTTCAGTTCGTGGAACAAAATGAAGCCGTATAAGCTTGCGCCACCCACACCGTAAAAGGATTTCGCGTCGATCGTCACCGTTTCATCTGCCGTCGTTCCATACGTGACACAGATTCCATCCGGCGCGATCGCGCTTAATGCGTTTGAAAGCAAACTGCCGCCTGTCGAATCCAGAATCAAATCATACGGGCTAAATTCTTGCAGTGATTCTCCGACGATCGTTCGATGAGCACCTGCTTCTTTCACAAAATTAATCCAGTCCGATCGCCGCAGTTGTGCCGTAACGATCGCCCCTGCTTGCCGCGCCAACTGAACGGCAAAATATCCCACACCGCCCGACGCGCCAGTAATCAGAACCGATTTTCCTAAGAGTGATCCGCCCTTTGAAAGCCCCATCAGCGCCGTTAATCCAGCAACCGGAAGCGTTGCGGCATCGGCAAACGCAACCTGATCCGGTAAGGCTGCGATCGCATCCGTCGGTACTGCCACATATTCCGCCCAAGCCCCCGACAACACAAATCCAACCACCCGTGTTCCAACCGCAAAGCCTGACCCATCAGCGGCAGCAGTGACGATCGTTCCTGCCAAATCCCATCCCGGTCGTGATCCTGCGGCAGCGGTTTGAGCGCGTCTTACTTCTCCCCGATTCAGCGAGATGGCTGCAACTTTGACCAAAGCTTGCGATGGCAAAAGCGAGGGTCGCTCGACTTCTTTGAGTGCCAATCGCCCCGGAACCGATGGATCAACTACCACACACTGCATATCAAGGCCTCCACTCCACTTCAAAATCATAAATCGATTTGTCAGCGCGGCTCAATCGAGACGTAGCATTTGCTTAATGCTCATACAGTCTAATTTTTGTAGATGTTACTGTACTTTGTCGCGATCGTTGGATATTGCCTCAATCGATGCACAAAGCTGAGCAACGGTGTTCTTGATCTCATAAATTTCATCACTTAACTTATCTAATCGGGATTCGATCGTTCTAAGATTCGAGGGCAATTGCCACATTGAAAATTTCAACGCTGATAGTATCTTCTCAACGGTTGCAAAACTCGGTTCATACGCTGGATCATTCAGGATACGGTTGATCTGCTGTGTGTATCCTAATGCGCTTCCCCCATGCTCTTCAGCGATTCTGGCAGAGATCTGTCGAATGCTCACACCTTGAAGTTTCATTAAATCCCGAATCACCACCACCACTCTTTCTTGCATTCGATCCACCTTTCGATTACGCTATGCTCTGAGAACTTGAATCAACTGAACGACCTTGCCGCGAGTGGTGGAGGTCTTTTTTTATGAAAAAGCAGTAGAACTCAAAAAGGCTCTACTGCTACAGATTCACCGGGAGTCTTTCAACCCTCCGTGGAGACGCGATTGATCGCGTCTCCACAGTTCAACCAATTACAGTCCAACCAATTCACGCGATTCTAACCCGCTCAATTGCTGTGCGATCGCCAACCGCGCTTCTAGCTTGGCTACGCTGAACTCATTCCGCAACCGCTCTAGATGAGCAAACGCATTTGCCTTCTCAGTCGTTGCGCGATTGAGGGCATCGATCCCCCGCTGATACTCGGAATTCACTTGCAGCACTTCAAACCGCCGCGCCTTGCGCTGGTTATCGTTCTTCAGCGCCGTCTCAAACGCCACCACCATATCGGCATTGCCTTCTAACCGAGCGATATGATAGCGGATCTCAGCGATCTTCTGCTCTAGCTCATTCACATGCTGGGCAGCTTGGGCGATCGCGGTGGGATATTGATCTAAACGAAGTTTCATGACTGACATTCCTGAAAATAATAAGTGGTCAGTAGCCATCGGGTCAAAACTGACAGCCGACTACGAACAGCAGCAAACCTTTCAGCCATTAAGCGACCATTCCTTGCAGAACAGGCGCATGAGTGGGCAACTCAGAAATCGGTGGAAGCTGTGTCTCGTGCTGAGACTGCGGTGCAGCTTGCTCTAAGACTTGCACTTCAATCTTGACGGACACAAGGTAGGAACCGGGTTGCTCACCCACGGCTTGCGCGATTAGCTCCGCAAAACCAGGGCGATCGGCAGTAATCGGATCACGAAGCGAACACCGATCCCATTCGTACTTGGCGCTCGGATCAAGCTGAAGAATATAATGCTTCGTCATGGAACAAGAACCTGAATCACTTGTACTATTGTAGTGCATAATCGCTACGATTTCAAGGAGATCGAGCTATGCTGCGATCGCAGATTTATGCGATGCAACAATGGCGCGATCGTGGTCTTTGCGATCCCAATACGCGAGTCGTCGAGCCGTCTCCGTATCGCCAGACAACTTGATCTCATACGGAAACTGAGTCAGCACTTGACTCTTCTGCACCGAGAAGCGCATTCCTGAACTTGCAAGGGATTGAGCAAACTTCTGGGCTTGGCTAAACTTCTCAAAACCGAGATAACACACCTCAGACGATCGCGCATATCGTCGAAACGGAGTCCTCACACTTAAAACTCTATTCGAAAGATACTGCCCAACCCGTCCACCGCCCATCGAGAAAAACCGACCTACTGGAACGACATCTTGCATGGAGAAGGGAGAATTCATTACTTCTCTATTGTAGTTACTATTCACTACATCTTGGGGTAGATTTTAGAGCGATCGCCGCCCCAAACTGGATCGGTTCTTCCCTCGAAAAAGAATGGTATTTCTGTACTATGGTATCGGATTTCAGTGAAATCGCCCAAATTTCTTGAAGAAACGTTAAGCTTTTCAAAAGAGTCAAGAAAGGCTGTGTAAAGCACGTAAGAAGCTTTACCTCTCACCTTGACTTCGCTCAGTATCGAACCTGAGATTAGGGATTAGCTTGCTTTGTCAATCCTTACTGATCGCTATGGAATCGATTTAGAAACTTTAGCGATCGTTGAATTGATCCTGAAAATGCAAGTTAACGTATTAAGGGGTTTTCACATCCCGCACTTGATGTCTCTTATTAAGGAAACATTTTCATGACCGCAACACCCGTCCGTTTGAAGTACGAAGTCAAAGACCTTGCCCTTGCACCCGCAGGTAAACAGCGGATCGAATGGGCTGGGCGGGAAATGCCAGTGCTAAAGCAAATCCGAGATCGTTTCGCTCAAGAAAAACCGTTTGAAGGCATTCGACTCGTTGCGTGCTGTCACGTTACGACCGAGACTGCAAATCTCGCGATCGCCCTCAAAGCAGGCGGAGCCGATGCGATTCTGATTGCTAGCAACCCGCTTTCGACTCAAGACGACGTAGCTGCCAGCTTAGTTGCAGACTACGAAATCCCTGTTTTCGCAATCAAAGGCGAAGACAACGAAACCTATCATAAGCACGTCCAGATCGCTCTCGATCACCGTCCTAACATCATCATTGATGATGGCTGTGATGTGGTCGCAACCCTGGTGCAACAACGCAAACACCAAATTGAAGACTTGATTGGAACCACCGAAGAAACCACAACCGGAGTGGTTCGCTTGGAAGCCATGAACAAAGATGGTGCTTTGGCGTTCCCTGCCATCAACGTCAACGACGCAGAAACGAAGCACTTCTTCGATAACCGCTACGGAACCGGACAATCGACGCTCGACGGCATTATCCGCGCGACCAACATTCTCCTAGCAGGTAAGACGATCGTTGTGGCTGGATATGGCTGGTGCGGTAAAGGCACAGCGAATCGCGCTCGTGGTTTAGGCGCAAACGTCATCGTCACTGAGATCAGCCCGGTTGCTGCGATCGAGGCCGTGATGGATGGTTTCCAACTAATGCCGATGTCCGAAGCCGCTGCGAAGGGTGATATCTTCATCACTGTCACAGGCAACAAGCATGTGATTCGCGGGGAACACTTCGACGCGATGAAAGACGGCGCGATCGTCTGTAACTCTGGTCACTTTGACATCGAAATCGATCTCGAAGCGCTGAAAGAACGGGCAACTGATGTGAAGACCGTTCGCAACTTCACCGAGGAGTACACGCTCAAGTCTGGTAAATCAGTCGTTGTGCTGGGTGAAGGTCGCTTGGTGAACTTGGCAGCCGCAGAAGGACACCCAAGCGCGGTAATGGACATGAGCTTTGCGAACCAAGCTTTAGCCGCAGAATATCTGGTCAAGAACAAAGGACAGTTAGAACCAGGTGTTTATCCGGTTCCGACTGAATTAGATCAAGAGATCGCACGGTTGAAACTGCAAGCGATGGGCTTCTCGATCGACAGTCTAAATTCTGACCAAATCGAGTACATCAACTCCTGGACTTCTGGAACCTAATTGCTCCAGATTATTTGATCTACATTTCAGGTAGGTAGCCTCATGCTACCTACCTTTTCTGTGTGAGCTTCACCGCTTTTGTGTGAGCTTCACTGCTACGTATCGCTTTAGAAGCGCTAACAGAATAAAAGAGCGCTCTACTTCTTCAACCGTTATGTCACCGTTAAAAGAGTAGAGTGCCCTTATTGAATCAATTGAAGCTTAAGAAATAGCAGCCCCGGAAAAGTATGGGTCGCCCGGGATTCGAACCCGAGACCAGTCGGTTAAAAGCCGAATGCTCTACCGCTGAGCTAGCGACCCGCGGATTTCGTAACCTTGCTTAATCTAACACACAAACTGGGTAAATTCCAAGCAAAACTGAATTTTTTTTAGAGGACGAGCGCGAAAGAACATCGGGGAGTACGGCTGTTCGATTCTGTTTAGATCCGAAACACAGCTTACTCCCCAATTCTCAACCCCGTTAGTTGTGAATCGCGTGTTCTTGCTCTAGCGATGCCATCCCAGACTCAGGGGCACGTAGCTCTTCTTCGCGAATCGTCGGTTCTTTGCTGTAAACAGAATTAAGCAGAATGTTGATCACACCACTGGTTTCCGCTTGCTCGATCGCTTTGTGAGTAATGATTTCACCCACGTTCAGGATCACGTTGTCTTGACGATCAAGAATGACTCGATTCACCGGACGACCCAAAGCGTGTTCGACGCGATTGCGGTGGATTGCACTAGCGCTACGACCTTGGTATTCAGCGAAGCGCTCCTTGAGGCCGTGCCACAGCGTTTTGGCATTTTCGCGGGCGATCGCAGCTTCCTCCTGGAAGATTGCAGCTTCTTGATGCAGTCGGCTCGATGCGATCGAGGAGTGATTTTGTAAGCGGGTACGGACGATCGCTAAAGAATCGTTTGTCGTACCACGAACTGCTTCGGTTGGATGCAATCCGACTGCATCTAGGAGCGCAGTTTCTCGGTTGGTGGCTTTGGCACGTTGGATCACGATATCGGTAACGATCTGACCGGGTGCAGCGATGATCGCACCACTGTCAGCGCGAATCATGCGATCGGCGCGTCGTCCTTTAGCTTGTTCGACTCCGAATCGAGCCGTCACCGTCGAGAAGGTTTCATTTGCTCTTTGAGTCAAGGTTTGAAATCCAGTCCGGGCGCGATCGCTGACTTCTTGAAATCCGGTTTGAACGCGCTCTCCCAATTCATGAAGCTGGCGGTTAGCGGGTGCAGTCAAGCTTCCCCCTGCGGCGCGGTAGAGGCTTTCTAGTTCGCCTGCGTAGCGAGCCGCTTCGGCAACGGTTAGGGTGATGACTTGATCTTTACCAATCAGCAGTTGTCCGTCATCGGTGTAGATATCGCGATCGACCGTCTTTCCAATCACATAGGCAAACTGCTCATCGGGATCGACAAGTTGATTTGTCATCGTTGTGGTGGCGCTGTGCGTTCCGTTTTCAAATCCATTCGAGACGGTGGTGGTCGCGGCTTGGAGTCTTGTATTTGCGGCTTCTGCGCTGCGTTGGAGCTGCTCCTGTGTCGATTGGGCTGCGGTTTGAATGCTTTGACCTGCCGCTTCTGAGCCTTCTTGAATGCGAGCCGATGCGCTTTGCATTGCACCCCGGATGCCGCCGACTTGTTCTTCCATCAGTTCCGCCGTTTCGGGTGGAACAAAAGTGACATCGCGACCGATGCGGATCGTCTGAGGTGCAGGAATAAACGATCGACCCGAATAAGCATCTGCAAAGATACCGCCCGACGTTTCGTAGCCTTCGATTGCGCCTGTTTGCTCGTCAAAGAACAGATCGACGACAGAGCCGAGATAGCGTCCGTCGGTGGTAACAATGCGGGTGCCTTTGAGAATAATATTGCGACGAAATACCCGATGAATTCGCTCATCGTGGTGTGTAGAAATGATCGCTTCTTTAGTTGGAATGATTAGAGTGTCGCTTCCAAATGCGGAGATTGCTTGAAGCGGAACGACCTTTGCTGAATGAAATAAACCTGATTCTTGAACTAGAATCCCTAGCAATTGATTGGTGTCTTGATCAAAGATGAGGTCTTGAACTCGTGCCACGCGCTTGCCAGTATCAAAGGCAAGAATTGTTCTGCCGATGATGTCACTTCCTTTTCTCATGATGCCCTCTTATTAAAGCTTGGATGTAATTGATAAGAATTCAGCAAGTTATCTTGCGTCAAAGTCGTTATTTTGATCGATCGGATAAGGCACAGTACGACCAAATCCGGGAACAACATTCATATATCCGTAGTATTCAAGTGAGACTCCAAGGGCAGCGGCAGCGAGAATAATCAGCGCGATCGCGGGAGTCGGATTTGAGCGTTTCCCAACTAGGCGTGGCATATTAATTTCCAGTAAATGAATTACAAAAATAGAACAGCAGATTTGAGGCGATTAGCGATTCCTGAACTTATCGTTCCGCTAATAATCAAACTGTAGATTTTTGTGAATTTATTGCCATCAATCTACCGATGTAATTCAGGTGAAGGATTAATCCTTATTTGATTTTTGAAGATGGTTTGTTTGGCGATCGTTCTTGCAACAACACCCCACTCCCCACTTCACAACTGATTCAGGATCGCTACAGATAAAACGACTGGCTTCTACAACAGCTTCAATTGCGTCTGCCCGGCTTCCATTTCTCCAGCATCCGATTCAATATAAAACTCTTCCTCTGCTAGTAACGCTTTTGCCGCTTCTAAAATCGGTTCAGCTAACAGTTTCAAGTCTTCGCGATTGGCTAAATAGGCTCTGAGGGCATCTAAAGGCTCGATCGCACTTCCGACCCCTAATTCCGGTAAGCGCGATCGTGACATCTGACTGAGCAATCCTGCCTGAATCGTGTAGGTGTGCGTGATCGATAAAACAGTGTGCAAGTCGGAATCATCGATCAAATCAATCTGCTCAGGACGAACTTGGTAAATGACGCGAACGACGGCATCTTCAATCGGCTTATTCTCGATCGCCGCCAGTAACTCTGAATGGGGATCGTCCGACTCGGTTAAATCGAGTTCGATCGTGCAGAATGAGCGCACAGGCAGCGGGCAGAATTCGAGCGTGGTCGAACCGCGCTCGACTTTCACCAGAGCATAGCCTTTCTCCTCATGTTCCTCGCTAAAATCAACGCGCTCGATACTGCCGGGATAAACCACAAGCGGATCTTCTGACAAAATTTGATGTCGATGCACATGACCTAACGCCACATAATCGAACGCATCGCGAGTTAAAAATTCTAATGGAATTGTGAACCCTTTACCAACGGCTAGAAATCGCTCTGCGCCATAGCTTGCGGCATCCACCATCAAATGCGCCAGCAATACGGTTGGAATTGTGGGATCGAGCCGACGGATTTCACCTTCCATTGCCGCTCGTAATCGATCGAGCAGTAAATGTCCCACTTCCGACATTGATAACCCTTCGGTTTCAGGGCGAGTTAACAACGTCGATCGCGTCAACCAAGGTAAGGTAATCACTTGAATGTCACCGTTTCGGGTTTGGATGCGATGCGTTTCTAATCGATCGCCCACAACCACATGAGGCACACCCAGCGTTCGATAGATGCACAAACTTGCACCGCCCGCCCCTTGAGAATGCTGATCGTGATTTCCAACTAAGAGAACAACAGGAATTCCTAAATCGGCAAGGCGGCGAAACTGTCCTGCAAAGGCTTGCTGAATGTAGGGAGGCGGAGTTGCATCCGGAAACGCATCGCCGCCAAATAGCACTAAATCCACGGGTTCAGAAATGGCGCGATCGATACATTTTCCTAAAGTAGCGACAAAATCTTCCAGTCGCGTATTCAATCCAGTTTCGGGATTAATCTTGCCGTGAGCAAACCCGCTACCGAGATGAATATCCGACAAATGAAGAATCTTGATCATAAATTTAGCGAGTCATACCACTGCGAATAATTGTACTAAACACGCGGTCAGGCAGCACCTTTCTCAATGTGAGGAAAAGGCGACCGACACGATCGCTCCCATACCGCAATCGCCGCGAAGTATCGGTTGCGGCTCGGTAAATCGTTTCTGCTACAACTTCTGCGGGTTCGCCTTGATTCTCTGCCTGTTTCAGGTTTGCCAAAACTCGATCGACAAACTCGTCATAGGCAGTAATTTCAGATCGGGCAATGTCGGGAGAGCGATCAAAAAAATCGGTTTTGATCGGACCGGGTTCAACTAATTTGACGCGGATGTTAAACGGCTCTAATTCGTATTGCAGCCCTTCAGAAAAGCCCTCAACCGCCCATTTGCTGGAGTTGTACATTGTGTAGGTCGGAAACGATATTCGACCCGCAATCGATGAAATGCTTACAATCACTCCCGATCGCCGCTCACGAAAATGCGGTAGTACGGCTCTTGTGACTTCCATCAGTCCAAACACATTCGTATCGAACTGCTTACGGATCTGCTCCGGTGAACAATTCTCGAATGCTCCGATCAATCCATAGCCTGCATTGTTGACTAGGACATCGATCGCGCCAAATTGGGACAAGGATTGAGCGATCGCGCTTTGAATTGAATTTCGATCGGTGACATCAAGCCGGAGTGGATGAATGTTTTCGGTGAGCCAATCGGCTTTTTCGGGAGTTCGCATCGTTGCAATCACTGTCCAACCTTTTTGTGCGAACAGTAAAGCGGTCGATCGACCAATTCCCGTTGATGCGCCTGTAATTAAAACCGTTTTCGTCATAATATCGGGGGATGATTTGGCACGCAGTCATGAAACTTATTCTGTACAGTAAGCCCGGATGCCATCTGTGTGAAGGGTTGCAGGAGAAATTAGAGCAAATCCACAGCTTCTCGTTTGAACTCGAAATTCGGGATATCACGACCCGCGACGATTGGTTTCAGGCGTATCAATACGAAATCCCGGTTTTGTATTTTGAGGATAAAATGCTGCCGCGTCTTTCTCCACGATCGACCGTTCAACAAGTGGAATCTATGTTACAGAAATATATGTCATCAAACGCTTAAAACGTAGGCGAAGCTCGATTGGGCAAGGAGTTATCGATGCAGCTTAAAGAATTATTAGCCAAGCTTCCGAACATGGGCGAGATTCCGAATCATCCCGCGCTCAATGCTGAAGTCAAACGGTTAACCACGAATTCGCTTTCCTGTCAGATGGGCGATTTGTTTATCGGAATGCCGGGGACTCGTGTGGACGGAGGAGATTTTTGGCAAAGCGCGATCGCGGCAGGTGCGATCGCGGCGATCGTGTCTCCGCAAGCTGCGAGTCGGGCGATGGGCGATCCGGCGTTTCAGTCCGAGCCGCCACCGCTCGTGATTCCGGCGATCGACATGGCTCAAGCTTGCGCCGATTTAGCGACTGCGTTTTATGATTTTCCGGCTCAAAAGCTGAAGTTGGTTGGGGTCACGGGCACGAATGGCAAAACCACGACCACGCATTTGATTGAATATTTGCTGACGCAATTGCAAAAACCCACTGCTCTACTTGGAACGCTCTACACGCGCTGGAAAGGCTTTCAGCAAACGGCACTGCATACGACTCCGTTTCCGGTGGAATTGCAGCACCAGTTAGCTTCAGCGATCGATGCTGGCTGCAAATATGGCGTGATGGAGGTAAGTTCTCATGCTCTCGCTCAAGGTCGGGTATTGGGCTGCGAATTTGAAGTAGCAGTGTTTACCAATTTGACCCAAGATCACCTCGACTTTCACCGCGATATGGATGACTACTTCGCAGCCAAAGCGCTCTTATTTGATGGCGATTATTTGCGAGGGAAAGCGATCGTCAATCTCGACGATCCGTATGGGCAGAAGTTGGTCAATCAGTTGCATCGCGACTCTGTTTGGACATACAGCACTCAGCAACAAGCGGATCTGTGGACAAGCAATCTGAATTATGAATCAGACGGTGTGAGTGGTACACTGCATACTCCAAAGGGCGAAGCTGCGTTTAAGTCGCCGTTAGTCGGACAGTTTAACTTAGCGAATTTGCTGGCAGCAGTAGGAGCAGGATTACAGTTAGGGTTGGAATTGAGCGCGATCGTGGAAGCGCTACCCGGATTTACAGGAGTTCCGGGTCGGATGGAACAAGTTCAAATTAAACCCGATCAAGATATCAGCGTGATTGTAGACTATGCTCACACGCCGGATAGTTTGGAAAATATGCTGAAAGCATCTCGTCCGTTTATTGGGGGACAGATGATTTGTGTGTTCGGCTGTGGGGGAGACCGCGATCGTACCAAGCGCCCGAAAATGGGGAGCATTGCTGCAGCGTTAGCCGATCAGGTGATCGTCACTTCGGATAATCCCAGAACCGAAAATCCAGAGCAGATTCTAGAAGATGTTGTGGCTGGAATTCCAAAATCAGTCAACCCGACTGTGATTAGCGATCGTGCGACTGCGATTAGAACCGCAATCTTGCAGGCAAAACCCGGCGATGGCGTGTTGATCGCGGGTAAAGGGCACGAAGATTATCAGATTCTGGGTACGGAGAAGATTCATTTTGACGATCGAGAACAGGCGCGAGCGGCGCTGGTCGATCGGTTCCAATAAATCCGGGTAGAGACGTTTCGCCGAAGCGCCTCTACCGTGTCGGGTACACGCACCAATTTTCACTAGGCAACAACTCATGTCTCGATCGAGCGCGTTACGCTACTACGTTTTATCCCGATTGTTGATGGCTCCAATGATGATTTGGTTGATCACAACGATCGTGTTTCTTCTACTCAGAGCAACTCCTGGCGATCCAGTCGATGCACTTTTAGGGCCAAGAGCACCCCAAGCCGCGAAAGATGAACTCCGCAATCAGTTAGGACTCGGTAAACCTTTATTTTTTCAATACCTAGACTACATGGGGTCGTTGCTGCGACTCGATTTAGGTAAATCCTTAACCACTCAAGGACAAGCCGTTTGGGAAATTATTGGTAAGTTCTTCCCGGCAACTGTCGAACTGGCAATCGTGTCGTTGGCGATCGCGCTCGCGGTTGGGATTACTGTGGGTGCAATTTCCGCCTCGCGTCCGAACACTGCCTTAGATGCAGGTGGACGGCTGTTTGGCATCATCACCTATTCCATTCCAATGTTTTGGTTCGGCATGGTGTTGCAGCTTGTATTTGCTGTTGGATTGAAATGGTTTCCGCTGGGAACGAGATTTCCGCTCACGATCGCGCCTCCGCAAGCGGTCACGGGGCTGTATACGATCGATAGTCTGCTCAGTGGTCATCTGGATCAATTTCTAGTTGCGCTCTATTATCTTGCGCTGCCTGCGATTACGCTTGGGGTGTTAATCAGCGGCATTTTTGAGCGAATCGTGCGTGTTAATCTGAGGCAAACTCTGCAAGCGGAATATGTCGAAGCTGCCCGCGCACGAGGAATCCCAGAATTGAAGATCCTGATCAATCATGCGTTGAAAAATGCAATGATTCCAGTGATCACAATTCTGGGGCTGACATTCGCTGCGTTGTTAGGGGGAGCAATTCTTACAGAGGTGACATTCTCATGGCCCGGACTTGCAAATCGCTTATACCGAGCCATTTCTCAACGAGATTATCCAACCGTGCAAGGAATCGTTGTTTTCTTTGCGTCTATTGTTGCGATCGCTAGTATTGCGATCGACATCATTAACGCTTACATCGATCCTCGAATTCGCTATTAACGAGGCGCACAAGCAACAGACACCGACGAAGCGACTTGATTTGATCCAGCGTTAGCACTGAACGATCGTTGACCGTATTGGAGCGCATTCAAATTCGATATCACTTCATGACCAGCCGTTCCTGCCGGACCGTTGTAGCGGTATGCTACTGCCGGATTGGGGTTGTTTGCGTCAAACTGACGATTGACTGCAACAGGACGCACACCCGAATTGGAATTGTAGGTTGTCGTTGAACCCATCGTGTTCTCGTTCGCAGTTGAACCCATCATGTTCTGGTTTGTCGTTGCGCCAGCCGTGTTGGGAACGCCAATTCTCGCAGCCGCAGTGCTCGAATCTAAATTCTGAGTGTTGTTCGCTGAGGTCGAATTGACCGAACTGCTCATGCTGCGGTTCATGCTCATGTCGCCGTTCATATTAGCGTTAGCGCTCTGGTTAGTAGTCGTGCCAGCCGTGTTGGGAACGCCAATTCTCGCAGCCGCGGTACTCGAGTCTAAGTTCTGAGTATTATTGGTGCCGCCGATCGAGCTGCTTGCGCTGTTACGAACGCTGCTGTTACGGACACTGAGATCTGGATTCAGAGTCAGGCTACCATTGTCAACTCCAGTTCTGGCAGTGTCATAGCTCGACGGTGCAATTCCAGTGCTGCTCGAAGTTTCGGAGTCGATCGGGCCACCCACACCACCAGCTACAGGTACACAGTTATCAGAAGTGCTACCGGGGGTTTGAGTATTGAACTGATTTTGGTTTTCCAGGCGGTTGACATCGCCATTGTTAACAACGCCTTGTGTGGGCACTGCTTGAGCAAATGCGGGCAATGCCATCACGGCAGCGGTTCCAGTTGCGCTCAGAATAGCGAGTGTACGTTGAGCAAGGTTCATGTGAGATTTCATAGGTTTCCTCAAAAGGTAAAGTAGTAAATGACGTTAGAAAATCTGTGCTTTCCTATACTCCCTAACTGTAAAAAGAAAAACTACAGTCGTTCTCTGTCTTTCGGGGTTACTCACTCTCTCTCAACAGTAGGAAAGATTAATCCCTCTTTAACCGCGTGCCCTACCTCCGCCTAAATAAAGTTCTGCGACTTTCGGATTGTTCAACAATTCTGATCCAACTCCTTCAAATCGATCGCGCCCCGCTTCTAATACATAGCCTCGATCCGCCATTTCCAAGGCTTTGCGGGCGTTTTGTTCGACCAGCACGATCGCGGTTCCATCCCGATTAATCTGTCTAATTTGATCAAAGACGCTATTCACCAAGATGGGAGACAGTGCCGCAGAAGGTTCATCGAGTAACAGCAAATTCGGTTTGAGCATCAAAGCTTTTCCCATCGCTAACATCTGCCGTTCGCCACCGGAGAGGGTTCCAGCTCTTTGCTTACGTCGTTCTGCTAAACGGGGGAACCGCTGATAGATTTCGTCCTTGAGCGGTTGGAGCGGGACATCTCGGACAAATGCGCCCATTTCGAGATTTTCTTCGATCGTCAAAGACGGAAACACATTCGCAAGCTGTGGCACATAGGACATGCCCCGCTGCACGATTTGATCCGATCGAAGTCCTGCGATTTCGTTGCCGTTGAAGCGAATGTTTCCGGTATGCGGCTTCAGCAATCCGAACACCGTTTTGGCAAGCGTTGATTTTCCGGCTCCGTTGGGTCCGATAATCGCCACCAGTTCACCCGGATAGACGCGCATATTCGCACCTTGCAAAATGTCCAGGTCTTTGACATAGCCTGCATGAACGTTTTCAACTTCAAGGATTGGAGCAGTCATAGGACGGATGGAAGAGGATACTTAGAATCAAACTGTATCATTCTGATGTGGTTTTCTTAACGGCTTAGTGTCGAGGTGCTGAGTTCGATCGAGGATTTCGCTTCGTTTTGGGCGACTTTTGCTCGATCGCGATCTTAGCGATTGTTGTATATCCGTGCGAGAACGTTGAACATTCGCTAAAATCGCGGCATCGGCTGCATTCTTGTGATGGTTATCATGGTTCGTCGTGCGCTCCTTCTCGTCAATCGCAATGCCCGTAAGGGACAGGCTCAGCTTGAAGCTGCAATTAGTCAGTTAAACGTATTGGGCTTTGAACTGCTCGAAGCACCGACCGATCGTTCGTCTCGCTTAGCGGAAACGATTCGGGAGCATCGCGATCGCGTGGATCTAGTCATTGTCGGTGGCGGAGATGGCACGCTGAACGCTGCCGTTGAAGGGTTGATCGAAACAAAGTTGCCGCTTGGAATTCTGCCGCTCGGAACGGCAAACGATTTAGCGAGAACGCTCGGCATTCCTTCAACTTTGCCCGAAGCGTGTCAGGTGATTGCGAACGGTAAGAAGCAACAAATTGATCTCGGTTGGGTAAATGGCAAGTATTTCTTTAATGTTGCAAGTTTGGGTTTGAGTGTTCAGATTACACGCGGCTTAACTAAGACCGCTAAACGGCGCTGGGGTGTATTTGCCTATGCTGCAACTGCGTTTCAGGTGTTGTGGAAGTCGCGGCGGTTTAAAGCGGAAATTGTGTGCGATGGTCGATCGCAGAAAGTGAAAACCGTTCAAATCGCTGTCGGCAATGGTCGCTATTACGGTGGCGGAATGGCAGTTGCGGAAGATGCCGCGATCGACGATGAACGCTTGGATCTCTACAGTCTAGAGATTGATCACTGGTGGCAAATGGCGCTGGCGCTGCCTGCTCTGCGCCGTGGAACTCATACCCAATCTCGCTGGGTGCAGTCTTGGCAAGGAAAAGAGATTTTTGTGTATGTGCCAAAGGCGAAATCAATTAATACGGATGGTGAAATCACGACGACAACGCCCGCGCATTTTAAGGTTGTTCCGAAAGCGCTGACGGTTTTGGTTCCTTAACAGGATTTAGGCTTTGTAAATACAAACGACCCACGATCGTAAGGAAGCTGAGATAAGCGATCGCTTCAATCCAATAGAGTCGATCGACATATCCAAACAATGTATGCAGAATGACTCCTGGAAATTGTTTCTGCGATAGCACCGTTGAAGCGTCCCAAATCAATCCACCCAGAAAGCAAGAACTTGGCTCAGAGAGACATAAGCTGGCATAGCGCGGATTCAACTGAGACAGAATTGCAAAGCTCTTATCCAAGTGCGCCAATACTCCGATCACCAATCCAGAAACAATCAGCAGCAAGAAAATTCCCATCCCCTGAAAGAACTGTTTCAGATTGATTTTCACACCCAGCTTGAACAAGAGAATGCCAACGACGATCGCGCCTGTTAATCCCCCCGCTGCACCAATCACAGGCGACCACCCTTGCTGAAACTGTGCTGCGATAAACACAACAGTTTCAAATCCTTCCCGCAGCACCGCAAAGAAAATCAAGCCAAACACACCCCAAGCGGCATTGGTTTGCATTGCTTGATCGATTTCGCGTTCGACTTCTCCTTTGAGTGATTTTGCCTGCTTTGTCATCCAAATCAGCATCCAACTCAGAAGCACGATCGCAATCAATCCAAATATCGCTTCGAGCAATGGTTTAAACACTGGCGCATATACTTGATTGGAAGCCTCTAAACTTCCCAATGTCCAAAGAAAGACAACCCCAACGGCAACGCTGGCAACTATACCCGCACCAATACCAGCGTAAACCCAAGGATTGAGATTCGATCGACCCGCTTTACTCAAATAAGCCAGCACAATTCCCACGACGAGTGCTGCTTCTACGCCTTCGCGCAGGGTAATCACAAACGTTGACAGCATAAATAGGCAAAACGCAAGATCTTTAAGTTCAATTAAAAACGGATGGAGCAAAACTACTCCATCCGTCCTCTAAATTTATCAAACTTACAGAAGATACAGCAGGATAAACAGGATAATCCAGATGACATCAACAAAGTGCCAATAGATTTCTGCGGCTTGGACTCCAAAATGTTTTTCGCTGTTGTAGTGATTCGGAACGCGCGATCGCCACAGTACCGCCAACATCAGAATCAACCCAAAACAAACGTGCAGCCCGTGAAAGCCAGTTAGAACATAAAACGTGCTGGCAAAAATGTTTGTTCTCAGTCCGAATTCTAAATGGAAATACTCATAAAGCTGACCTGCTAAGAACACAGCCCCCATCAGCGCCGTGATCCCAAACCACAACCGCAAGCCTTTCACATCATTTTTCTGAATTGCTTGATCCGCATTGTGAATCACAAAGCTACTGCCAATCAGAACTGCCGTGTTAATTCCAGGCAGTAAGAGTTCTAGTTTTGGCGTTCCTTCCGGAGGCCAGTCCGGAGTCACGGCACGAAAGGCAATATATGCCATGAATAACCCTAGAAAGATCATTCCTTCAGCCGCAAGAAACACAATCAGTCCAGGAATGCGGAGATCGGGATGCTCCTGATGATGGGCAGGTTCTGCGATCGCTTCTTGTTGGTAGTCGCGAGAAGTTTTTGCAGGATCGATAGTCGTCATGGGTATTGCAAGAATAAAGGACAAAAGGATGAAGCCACTTCATCCTTACAAGGCTTTATCGATTGTTGCTTTCGGTTCCCCGATCGCTCGGATTGGCAGCAACTACGGGATCAGGCTTTGCTCTTAGCGTCGAGCTAGGGCCAGCCGACAGTGCTGGATTACTGGCATCCGAGAATGGCACATCTACCTCAGTCGATCGTGGCGCTAAACCGTAGTCATAAGGGCCTGTTGCCAGCACCGGATCAGCGATAAAGTTCTCTGGCGGAGGCGGAGAAGTGGTCATCCATTCCAGCGTCAACGCCCGCCAAGGATTGTCTCCCGCAGGCTCACCGCGTAGCCAACTCCAAGTGACATTCACAATAAACGGGATGGTTGACATCGCCAGCAGAAAGGCACCGATCGTACAAATCAAATTCAGCGTTGCAAACTTGGGATCGTACTCCGCAATCCGGCGGTTCATGCCTTCTAAGCCCAACTTGTGCATCGGCATAAACGCCAAGTTAAACCCAACAAAGCTTAACCAGAAGTGAGCCTTGCCCCAAGCCTCATTCATCATGCGCCCCGTAATTTTCGGGAACCAATGATAGAACGCTCCATACAATCCGAATACACTACCGCCAAACAGAACATAGTGCAGGTGAGCGACGACAAAGTAAGTATCGTGAACGTGAATATCAAACGGAACAGAAGCCGTCATTACACCGCTAATTCCACCGATCACGAAGAGCGCAATAAATCCCATCGCAAACAGCAATGCGGAACTGTCGTCCAATTTTCCACCCCAAAGCGTTGCCAACCAGCTAAACACCTTAATTCCAGTCGGAACAGCAATGATCATCGTCGTGATCATAAAGAACATTCGCATCCAGGGCGGTGTGCCACTGGTAAACATATGGTGAACCCAGACGATTAAGCCCAAGCCACAGATGGCAAGACTGGAGTAAGCGATCGCTTTGTATCCAAAAATCGGCTTACGAGCGTGAACGGAAATCAGTTCCGAGATCATGCCGAACACAGGCAAGATCATGATGTAAACCGCAGGGTGCGAGTAGAACCAGAATAAATGCTGATAAACGATCGGATCGCCGCCCCCAGTGGGATTAAAGAATGCTGTTCCAATCAACACATCAAACGACAGCAGAATCAATGCACCCGCCAATACCGGAGTAGCAATCACCGCCAGAATGGAGGTAGCGAACATCGCCCAGCAGAATAAAGGCATTTGGTTCCAGCCCATGCCGGGAGTCCGCATTTTGGCGATCGTCACCAAGAAGTTAATTGCCGCCAAAATCGAAGAGGTTCCCAGAGTCAACACGCTGAGAATCCAGATCATTTCTCCGGCTTTTCCACTGATCAGACTCAGCGGTGGATAGTTCGTCCATCCCGCACCAGGCGCACCCACCAGAAAGCTGCTCATAAGCAGAATTCCAGCCGGCGGAATCATCCAGAATGCCAGTGCGTTGAGCTTCGGAAACGCCATATCCCGTGCCCCGATCATCAGAGGCACAAGATAGTTACCAAAGCCGCCTGTTCCCGCAGGAACAATCCACAAAAAGATCATCACCGTTGCGTGAACGGTGAACAGACTATTATACACTTCGCGGCTGACAAAATCAGATTCTGGAGTCGCTAACTCTGTCCGCACCATCGTTGCCAACACGCCGCCAATCAGATAAAAGACGAAGGTTGTTACAAGGTACTGAATCCCGATGACTTTGTGATCAGTGCTAAAGGTAAAGTATTGTTTCCAATCGCCCTTTTTATCTGGGTGAGCGGGGCGATTCGCTTGTTCTTGAATTTGGGCTGCTTGTGTCATAGCAAAGGTGTTTTAGAGGTTAGCTCATCGGATGAAGTTGATGCAGCAGTTCAGGAGTGACACCCGCTTCTTGGGCGTAGGGTGTGAGGTACTCGGTGTCCGTCATCTCAGCAGGATTTAGCGCGATCGTACGATCGCTTGCATTGGTCTGCGCGACCTTCAGGCTTTGAAGCCAAGTTTCATAAGCTTCGGGCGATTCCACCACGACATGAGATTTCATTGCACCATGGTAGGCTCCACACAGTTCCGCACAAATAATCGGATAGTCTCCTTCTTTGGTCGGAACGAAGCGAATTTCAGATTGTCTTCCCGGCACAGCGTCCTGTTTCAATCGGAACTCAGGCACCCAAAACGCATGAAGCACATCATTCGCCGTGATATTCATGACGACTGGACGACCCACAGGTAAATGCAGTTCACCTGCAATAATTTCTTCAGGATAGGTAAACAGCCAAGCGTACTGCATTCCTGCGGCATTAATAACTAACGGTTCTTGTCCGGTCGCGGGAATGGAACCCGCTCTAGGGGCAACGTTTCCAGCAGCGGGAGCATCTTTTCGCAAAGGAATTTTTTCCTCGATCGCATCGGTTGCAGCATTCTGACGCACTTCCGCATCTTTGGCGACGGGATCAACTTGCGCGATTAACGGGGCTGCGATCGCCGCTCCTTTCATCTGTGCCATTTGATGCGACTGCTTCGAGTGCGCCGCCATCGAGTGATCCATCGGATTCATACCGCTTTCAGTGTTGTAGATCTCAAAGCTATACACCGAAATCCCCAGCACGATCACTGCCGGGATCGCCGTCCAAAGAATTTCAAGCGGAATATTGCCGTGGACGGGTGGCCCGTCGCTGAGGTCATCGGGATCACGGCGAAAGCGGAAGTACGAATAAACCAGCACAAAGATCACAAGAAGAAAAATGCCTGTGCCGATCGTCAACATTGCACCAAACAACTGATCAATCAGTGGAGCTGCTTCGGAAGCAGCGACCGGGAGTAGGTTATGGTTCTGACCATACCAAAGGCTTACGAGCGTCAGAATGATGCCCGCGAGGAGAGTTGAAATTTGACTAGGAATGTTCACGGCTCACCAATCTTGCCTATAACTACTTCAAGGGTTCTAGATTCTGGATATTGGGTAAACAGCTTTTAGGTAGAGATTTATGCTGTCTATGTTGCCGTCTTGACAATTTTCCAACGAGTAGAGAGAACAGTGTCTATTGAGAATGCTTGCTCAATCCAGTCTAGTCTTCTTCCACGGTAGGGCAGGCGAATCGAATCTGGGGGGCAAATTTCTTGATCTTTAAGGTTTTCTTTGGGATCAGCCCCAACTAAAGACGCAGTGTGGACTTTATTTAAGCGAAATCCAAAGAATTTCCAAAACTCGATCCTAATTTAAGATTACGTCACTAAAGTAGAACCTAGAGCAGATGCTTCACGCTTCATGAACTTTTATTTCTAGAGAACGACTATCCGCCTTTCGGAATTAATTATGTCTGATTCACTGTTTGATCCCTCCACGATTTCTCATCCGACTCAGGCTCGCAGTTGGATTACTCGCCTCGTTTTCGGTTTGGCAGTCGCCACTTTATTTCTAATGGCGTTGGGCAGTGCTACGCGAGTCATGAATGCGGGATTGTCCTGTCCAGATTGGCCCTTGTGTTATGGTGAGTTTGTGCCTCGCAGTCAGATGAATCTTGAAGTGTTTCTTGAATGGTTCCATCGCTTGATTGCTACCACGATTGGATTCGGTACGATCGCCTTGGTCGCCGTTTCTTGGTGGTTCCGCCGCGACTTACCGAAGTGGACATCTTGGGCAGCTTTGTTTGCCTTGTTCTTAGTTGTGTTTCAAGGCGTTTTAGGCGGTTTGACGGTCACAGAGCTACTGCGCTTTGATATTGTGACGGCGCACTTGGGAACCGGATTGTTATTCTTCAGCACGTTATTGACGATCGGAACCTTACTGATTCCTTATCAAGGCACCGGAACGGTTGGAAAGCTTCGGTTAGTCGGAATTGCTGCGACGGGTTTTGTTTACTTTCAGAGCATTCTAGGCGGATTAGTGTCGTCGCAGTGGGCATTGCATCAATGCTTTGGACAGTCGCAACTGTGTACGATCATGAATAGCCACATTGCAGGAATTGTGCCGCCGATTCTATCTGTGCTCACTTTGGTGATTTTGGCTTGGCGTACTCCTGCCTTGCATCCCCTTCTGCGTCGTTTAATCAATGTTGCCGGATTGCTTCTGGTACTGCAAATTACGTTAGGAGTAGCAACTTTCCGCTTGCAGCTGCAAGTTGAACCGCTAACCGTCGCTCACCAATTAACCGGAGCCGCTTTACTCGGAACATTACTGGTCTTTACGGTGCTGGCTTTGCGCGATTCGGCTGAAGGGCAGGTCGTCAAAGTTGAAGCTTAAGATCTGAATAACTTATGCTTACTCTCTCTACGTTTGACCGAGATAAAAAATGCAAGATTCAGCAACGGGCGTAATCCGCCACAACCAAGATTTTCTTCAAGTTATTAAAAGCTATTGGCAACTCACCAAGCCGCGCATTATTCTGTTGCTCTTGATTACAACAGCAGGTGGAATGTGGATTGCGGCTCAGGGACAGGTTGATCCGGTACTGCTAATCGTGACGTTGATCAGTGGCGCATTTGCAGCAGGATCAGCGAACACAATTAACTGTTTGTACGATCGCGATATCGACTACATCATGGAACGGACTCGCAGCCGTCCGCTTCCATCCGGTCGAGTCAGTGTTCGAGATGCGCTCATCTTTGCCGTCACATTGGCGTTAACTTCGTTTGGATTGTTAGCGTATTTCGCGAACTTGCTGAGTGCTTGTCTGGCAATGTCGGGAATCTTCTTTTACGTGGTCGTCTATACGCACTGGCTAAAGCGCCATAGCACCCAGAATATTGTGATTGGTGGGGCTGCGGGTGCGATTCCGCCGCTAGTCGGTTGGGCTGCGGTGACAGGTGATTTAAGTTGGGCGGCTTGGGTGTTGTTTGCGATCGTCTTTCTTTGGACTCCGCCGCATTTCTGGGCGCTAGCGATTCTGATTCGTGAAGATTACGCCAAAGTTGGTGTTCCGATGTTGCCTGTGGTGAATGGGAATGAACCAACGAGCAAGCAGATCTTTTACTACACGCTATCTTTGATTCCGGTGTCGCTGCTGTTAGTTTATCCGCTGCATGTGATGGGTGCAGTGTATGCCGCGATCGCGCTTCTATTAGGCGGCATCTTTGTGCAAAAAGCTTGGAATTTGATGCAGGCTCCGTCGGATTTGATGGTAGCTCGATCGACCTTTAAGTATTCGATTCTGTACATGATGCTGCTTTGTGCGGGAATGGGAATTGATTCACTCCCTGCAACTCATCAGCTTATCAGTGCGATCGTTCAACAAGCTCAAACCATTGTGGGAGTGGTTTTCTAATTCTTGAGTAAGCTGCTGTTGCTCAGGCAGGTTAACGACTGAACTTCCTGCAGGAAGTCTGATTTCATCAGCCTCAAGAGTTGCAGCATTGCGTGATGAACTATTCCGATCGGACGAGAGCATCCATTCCTTAAGACTGATTTACGGGAAACAGAGCAAAATTATTCTATTGATATGGGAACTTAGATAGCCGCAAATACGCGTCTAACGTAAAAGGCACTCCGAAGATGTGGTCGGGGTGTTTTTTATTTATGTGAGATGAGGTAGCAAATGACAGAAGCGAAGCTTGAAAGCCTCATCAAACTCCGGGATCAGCCATTTACTTAGAAAGCCGATGGCGGGATTTGAACCCGCGACCGCTCGATTACGAATCGAGTGCGATTAATTTCTAAAACCTAACGATGGAGAGGATTGTAGCTTATCTCAATTCACATTGCACCCTGTTTTATCTCAATCCTTACCTCAATCGCCCAGACGCACTTGTAGAAAAGCTTTGAGCGATAATCGCTCCGATTTGTGTTGAGATTTTGAGTTTTATGCTTTCTGGGGACGATTTGAGTAAAGACAGTCAGCAGATTCCACATTACAAGCTCGCTCAAATTAAAGATTGAAATTGGTTAAAATTGAAGCCGAACGACCAAGAGGCTTGAACCGTGCAGTATCAAGTGTTTGTGCAGAATCCGCCCCAACAGCAGTTTGCCGAATCGGTTGTGAATGTACCGGGTGTGATGGCAGAAGGGCAAACGAAGGAGGAAGCGCTAGCGAAGCTTGCCAGAGGCACCGCGAAAGCAAAAGCGATGCTGGAAGAGAAATTGGCAAGGGGTGAATTTGTCACAATCGAGGTTGAGTCTCGCCCATTATCCGTAGAGGCTAATCCCTGGAGGAAACACCAAGGTATTTTTGCCGATGATCCAACCTTTGATGATTTTCTAGCGGAGGTCGAGGCTTATCGACGCTCAGTCGATGCTCAAGAGATAGAAGAAACAAAAGAATGACCTGCTGCTTTGTCGTTCTCCCACACTCTCTCAGCATACAAGTCCATCAAGCCTAGGACGCGACAATCGTGCAGAACTTAATCGTACTCACTCCAGTTACCGATACTAGCTAGCGCAATCGCGATTCGCATCGGTGCCTTGGGTCGCTCATACATTCGCTCCATGTAAGTTGTCAAGGTTGGAAAAGGGGCAAGTAGCTGAAGCTCGTTCGCCCAATCCAGTGTGTAAGCGAGGACAAAATCAGCGATCGTCACCTATTCACCGACCACACACTGCCGACCCAGCAGATGTTGTTCGAGAACAACAGCCATGCTCGTGAAGTCTTGCCGAGCGAGTGGGAGTTCCGCAGGCAATCTTATCTCCTCTGGATATAAAGCCGTGTAGCGAGAGATTCTCCACAAGGGAACGTGGAAAATGGTTGGAGGGGGACAGCATTGATTAGAAATGACGAGTCAAGCTCCCTTCTCGCAGTTCACCATCCACGGAATGCCAAACTGATCGACTAACATTCCGAATCGAAATGCCCAGAAAGTTTGCTCAAAAGGCATTTTGACCGTGCCGTTTTCTGCTAGAGCATCAAAAATCCGCTCTGCCTGGGTAGGGTCATCAATGCTGATCTGCATAGAGAAGCCTTGGAGAGGTTCAAAATATCCAGGTGGACAGTCTGATCCCATCAACAAGCGGTCTCCCAAATCCAGGCAAACATGCATGATTTTGTCATGCCATTGAGAAGGCACTTGCTCTGCTGAGGGGGCTTCCTTGTGCGTCATCAGCGTGACAATTTTGCCGCCAAAACAATGTTCGTAAAACTTAAATGCTGCCTCACAGTTCCCGTCAAACATCAGGTAAGGATTCAGTTGCATGAGGTTTTTCTCCAGTAATTCACTATGGTTGATGCGTTAATGGTTCGATCGTGAAAATAACTTGAGTGTGTGCGTCATCCGTTACTCTTGTTTCAGTGTTTCAATCTGCGTACGAATGCGGTCTTCCTGCTCCCTCAATTCGGGTGTCAGGGCTTCACCAAAATCATCTGCCTCGAACACGGGACGAATCTCAATCTCGGATTCTCCTGGCATCGGATTGGGACAGCGCTTCACCCAGGAGATCGCTTCTTCCATTGAGTTCACTTGCCAGAGCCAGTACCCTGCAATTAGCTCCTGAGTTTGGCTGAACGGTCCCTGGATCACGCTTCGATCGGATCCTGAAAAGTGAACCCGCACGCCTCTCGAACTGGGATGGAGTCCCTCGCCCGCGAGCAAAATGCCTGCTTTGACTAATGCTTCGTTGTATTGACCCATTTCGGTCAAAAGCTGTTCGCTCGGCATCACACCTGCTTCAGAGTCTGGAGTTGCTTTGATAATAACCATGACTTTCATTGTGAAATCTCCTGTTTGGTTTTGAGCTGGATAATTCAGGGTTTGGTGCGCTTATTGCTATTCGGCAGCAACGCGCTTGAGTTCATCAATCTCGATCTTCTTCATTTGCAGCATGGCAGTCATAACTTTTTGGGAGGTTGCTGCATCCGGGTGATTGAGCAACTCGATGAGGATGCGGGGAATGATTTGCCATGAAACCCCGTATTGATCCTTGAGCCGGCCGCACTGCTGGGCGGTTTCATCCCCACCCGCAGACAGTTTTTGCCAGTAATCGTTCACCTCTTCCTGGGTATCACAATAGACTTGGAAGGAAATCGCCTCATTGAATTTGAAGGCTGGACCGCCGTTCAGTGCTGTGAACGGTTGACCATCGAGTTCAAAGCTCACGGTCATGACTGTTCCGGCGGGTTTTCCGTGGATTTCCTGCCCCGCTTCTCCGTACCGAGCGATGTGGACAATCTTGGAATTGCGAAAAATTGCGGTATAAAACTGAGCGGCAGCTTCGGCTTGATCGTCAAACCACAAACAGGGCGTGATCTTGGAATTGTTTTGCATAGTCGGTTGCCTCAAGGTGAACTTTAAGTTTGAAAGTTAAGCGCAGTCAGAGTTGCCCTGGTAGTCCCGCAACTTCAACGACCGGACGAATTTCGACCGTACCGACTTTTGCGGCAGGAATTTGGTTGGCGATCGCAATCGCTTCATCGAGATCCGGGGCATCGATCAAGAAAAAGCCCCCCAATTGTTCGCGTGTTTCTGCAAACGGTCCATCGGTGACGAACGACTTCCCCGCTCTGACCCGAACGCTGGTTGCCGTGGCAACGGGATGAAGGGGTGCGGTCGAGAGATACTGCCCTTTCGAGTCCAGTTGCCGCGCCAATTGAGCCGAGTCTGTGTAGCATTGTTCTCGCTCAGCTTCGCTCATGACATGTTCTTCCAGGTAAATCAGTAATACATACTTCATCCGGTTGCCTCCTTTAATCAGTGAGTCGAACGGCAGGGGTTGCAATCGACAAGTTGCCAAAGAATTTTTTCATCTAGTACGATCGTGCTTCCCCCTCCTTTTGTAAGTCAGTCGAACGGGAATCGCTCAAATCGACAGGTTTACTCAAAATTTTGAGGTTTAGGTATGGCTCCAACTGCAAAATCAGAGGTCAGTCAGGCAATTGCTTCCGTTTACCGGGCGGAATGGGGGCGGATTATTGCCATTTTGATTCGGCTGGTGGGAGATTTTGATATTGCAGAAGAGGCAGCACAGGAAGCGTTTGCGGCAGCGGTGAATCAGTGGCAAGCGGACGGTATTCCATCTCTCCCTCGCGCTTGGATTATCCGTACCGCCCGATATAAAGCAATTGATCGCCTGCGGCGACGATCGCGGCTGACGGAAAAGCTGGAATGGTATGCGGCATCTGGGTTGATTCCAGCGAGCGAGGAGCCAACCTACGAGATGGATGAAATTCCAGACGATCGTTTGCGGCTGATCTTTACCTGCTGTCACCCGGCACTCGCGATCGAGACTCAGGTATCGTTGACTTTGCGAATGCTAGGTGGACTCGAAACCGACGAAATTGCTCGTGCTTTTCTGGTGCCCACAGCGACGATGGCGCAGCGACTGGTGCGGGCTAAGCGCAAAATTCGGGATGCGGGCATTCCCTACAAAGTGCCAGACACAGCCGATTTACCACCACGAATTGATGCAGTGTTGAGTGTGATCTATCTCATCTTTAACGAAGGCTATGCGGCGACACGGGGTGAAGCAATGATCAGAGCCGATCTGTGCGCTGAAGCAATTCGGCTCGGTCATCTTCTGAGAGCATTAATGTCCCCACAACCGCCCTCAGAACTAACGGCACTCGTGGCACTGATGTTGCTGCACGACTCCCGACGGGATGCTCGTCTGGATGAGCGAGGCGATTTAGTATTGCTTGAAGATCAAGACCGCTGCCGCTGGAATCAGCCGCAAATCGCTGAGGCGCTACCGCTAGTTGAAGAGGCGTTACGCGGCGGAACAGGCCCATTTGCGCTGCAAGCCGCGATCACGGCTCTCCACTGCCAAGCAGCACGGGCAGAAGACACCGATTGGACGCAGATCGTTCGCCTGTATGATGTCTTGGAACGCTTACATCCGTCCCCGATCGTCTCCCTCAATCGAGCCGTTGCGATCGCGATGGTAGATAGTCCTCAAACGGCGCTCAAACTGATGGACGCGCTGACCTCCGAACTCGACCACTATCACCTATTCCATGCTGCCCGTGCCGATTTACTCCGTCGTATCGGGGCTTCAGAAGCAGCGGCACAAAGCTATGGCCGGGCACTAGAGCTAGTCACCAATGACAGCGAACGCCGTTTCCTCGATCGTCGGCTGCACGAGATTCAACCTTGACGGTATTGGTGCATGATTAACCTTGTCGTTCTTAATGCTCTATCTGCACGCTACAGCGGTTCTGTTTCCAAGCCTGGTATTGTGCCTACCAGAAATGCTAAATCTTCTTAAATGTGCGAATGATTTGATCAAAGGCGGTTCGGTAAGCTGCATCATTATTGCCGTAACCAGTTTTAGATAACGTAACCAAAGTAATCTCATCATCAGATTGAAAAGCAATATGTTCATGCTCGTATAGTCCACTCGACTGAAAAGCGATTCCGGTTTGACCTGAGATCGTGGTTGTCCTGAATTGCTGTGGAGCGGCAAATCGATTATTCTGTTGTATCCAGTTCTGCAAGTCTAGCTTTTTTGAATTCTGATAAACGGCAACTTGAACATTGGCAGGATATTCTGTTCCACCTTCATAAGCCCCTGCTTTGAGCTTTTGGTAACGTTCCTTCGTCCAGATCTCGATCGTCGCGATCTTATCTGCCTCAGTCGGTGGAACCTTGGTCGATGGATCGACCACAAAATCCTTTTCAGGATAGCGAAACTCGAACCCTAAGCGATCGTTGCGATAGACATCTTGTGCCGAGGAAACCGGAGCAAGAGTTGGAGAACTGGCAACGATCGATGGCTGGTTTTGGCAAGCCATTATTGTTCCTGCCAATAGACTCAATGCAACTGATCCAAATATCCATTTTTGAAGCGATTGTACATGCCACGTCATAGCTTTTTAGAACGAAGAAGACAAACTATGACTTCAAATGAAGAAAGCACCATTCCAAAAATCTTCTCACATGCTTACATCGGTGAAATTGATGGTCGAGCTTTTTATGTGATCTTGTACTATCCTCGCGAGTATGGAGATGGCTTTTCACCAAGAGCCGATGTGATTCTCAAAAATCTCAAAGGTAGAGGAACAGACTTGAGCAGTAATTCTCAACTAGCATTGAGGGAAATTGGGGCACTTCAGATTGCATGACCCTTGCAGAGGTATCAAAAGCGATCGGTCAACCCCTGATTTCACAAGGAGAACCTGCTCTTGGTAGTAATTGTAGCTATGCTGCTCCACAGCGATGGATTCAGGGACTGAGCTTTATGATGATTGACGATCGTACTGCTCGCATTGATGTACGCCGCTTCAGATCGACTACGACACTGACTTGAACTCAATTGTTGCTTGTGATCAAGTGAATCAACTGGCTCACGAGACGATCGCGCTCCATCGGTAAAATATCTCCACCGTGTAACATCTCTTGCACAATCATAAAATGCACGATCGTACCGATAAAAATTCGCGCTGTTGCTTCTGGATCAGACAGAGTTAAGTGAGGGCAATTCGTGAAATAGTGAACGAGCTTTCTAAAAGCCGTTTGCTCGATGTTAGAGACAAAAGCGCGAGCAAGCTGCGGAAATCGCCCAGATTCACCCAGAATGAGCCGCATGAAGTTCAAGAACTGCGGCTCATTCTGGGCAATGTCTAGCATTCGGTTCGCAAAATCTCTTAGAACAGTCTGCGGCGGCATTTGCAAAATTTCAGCATCCGCTGCACCAAAGATAGATTGGAACTTTTGCTCAACGAGCCGTTGAATCAGCGCAATAAACAAGCTTTCTTTGCCTTGAAAATGGCTATACACTGTCGCTTTTGAAACTTTAGCGGCGATCGCAACTCGATCCATACTCGTTGCCGCATACCCATGCACTAAAAACTCTTGCATTCCCCCGGCTAAAATCGCTTCGGTTTTTTCGGGTGAGAGTTGTCGATCGGTACGCTCCGATTTTTCCTGTTTCATGCTCAATCGTCCTTAAGTCTGAATTATCCATTCATTCTTGACATTCTAAACTAAACCAATTAGTTTAGTGATAGCAAGCTAAACTGATCGGTTTAGTTCAATCGCTTCAACAGAGGAAGAGGAGGCATTAAACAATGCTAGATTCCGCACTTCAAACAGATGTCATCATTGTCGGAGCAGGACCAACTGGGCTTTCACTCGCTGTGCAGTTAATGCGCTACAACATCAATTTTGTCATTGTTGACCGCAAACAAGGAGTGACTGAGCTATCTAAGGCACTGGTCGTTCACGCGCGGACGCTGGAGATTTACGACCAAGCAGGTTTGGCAGAAGCTGCCGTTGCCGGGGGAGAACAGGTGCAGAACGTCGCCTTGCTGCACGGAGGCAAAATCAGCGCCCATCTCGACTTTTCGGGCTTCGGTGGACAACTTAGCCCATTTCCGTTTTTCCTCATTTTTGAGCAAAGCAAGAATGAGCGACTGCTTTACGAGCATCTTCAGCATCATGGAAAAGACGTGCAGTGGCAGACTGAGTTAGAAAGTTTGACACAAGATGCACAGGGAGTCAGGGCGATCGTCAAAACGGCAAGCGGTGAAACGCAGACGATCGTCGCTCAATACTTGGTTGGCTGTGACGGTGCGAACAGTCCAACCCGACATTTGCTCAATCTTCTGTTTGAAGGCTCGACTTACCCACGCCTGTTTTATGTCGCAGATGTGGAGGCAAAATTTCTGGGAGATGAGGCAACCCTTTACGCTGCCCCAGGACGTGACTCGTTTGCACTGATGTTTCCAATGCAAGGCGAGCAGCACTGGCGATTGGTTGGCAATTTGCCCGAATACAATCAGCAGCCGGATCGAGAAGTCACCTTCGATGAAGTGGAAGCGAAAGTGAAGCAACTGGTGCAATTGCCGCTAGAGATCAACACAGTGCGATGGTTTTCGACGTACAAAGTTCATACTCGTCACGCCGAACAATTCTCTGTAGGTCGATGCTTTCTTGCAGGTGATGCTGCCCATATCCACACACCTGCTGGCGGACAAGGGATGAATACGGGCATTCAGGATGCTTACAATCTTGCCTGGAAGTTAGCATTTGTGTTGCAGGGCAAGGCACATGAGTCGTTACTGACAACCTATAACGAGGAACGCTTGGCGAATGCGAAACGGCTGTTGCATACAACTGACCAATTTTTTGATATCGCAGCGAGCGATCGCTGGTATTTCCGCTTCTTCCGCGACAAGATCTTGCCAAGCCTTGCGGGGATTATGACGCAATTCAATACTGCGAAAGAGTTCCTGTTTCCGATGGTGTCTCAAATTGGTTTGAACTATGACGATAGTTCTCTCAGCCAACATCAGCAAGACCATAAGTTTGAGATTAAAGCAGGCGATCGTATGCCTTATTTTCTGATAGATGGGGAGAACATTTACCATCAGCTTCGCGATCTAAAATTTCACTTGCTTGTGTTCTCTGATGGGCGACAGAACTATGATCATTTAGCACAAGAAGTCGAAGCGCAATACGGGAACTTCATTGATTTCCATGTCATTCCGCTTTACCCAAAAGTGGTTGAAATTTTCGGTAGTCATCAGCCCTTCAAGCTACTGCTGCGCCCCGACCATTACACCGCATTGCTTTCTCCAGACTGTTCTCTAAGCGATTTGAAGGACTACTTCCATCAGGTTGTTGGACAAGTTTAATTTCTCCTGCGTTTAGATATTGTCTTTTGGGACGAAAATACCCTTTCATCTAGCATCAAGAATCATTTGTAGTTTTGCTTTAACCCTAGCGTAATCTTCTCTATCATTCTGAATTGCCGCGATCGCTAATCCTCCTAATCCAATATGCAGTATGTAGCAGCGCAGTCGCTCTTCAAAGTTCACAAGCGACAATCTTATCTCTTGATCTCGAATCTAGGCTTGCCATTGTTGTTTGTAGCAAACATTCTCAGACCAAAACTCTAGATAAGCAATATCGTAAACGTAATCTCCCAATCGAGATTCTGCCCAATCGAGAACGCCCGTGACCCGTTGCCTGTTCGACATGACATTATCAAATCCAAAGTCACCATGCACCCAATATTTAGCTGTGGAACAGAATGGTAAAACAATCTGCATCGCAGCAAACACTGTCTTAAAGAAGGCTTGCTCCATAACTGTGTGTTCAAAGAGTTGATCCCAGGTGAAAGCGAACTTTTGGTTATAAAACGACAGCAGATACTCTTGCCAAGACGCAAAGCGACCGTTGCCAGAAGCATCGGTGAGTCCCCAGCCGGTATAGTTTGAGCTATCGAGAGTATGGATCGCGTGGAGTGCTTCAAATAAGCTCGGTAAGGTTGGTTGAATCAATCGCGGTTCCAGGTCATTCAACGTCCTGCCGGGGCACTGTTCTGTGATCGCAAAATAGTAACCTTCGTTCAAGCGATCGCATTGAATTAGCCTGGGAATCGGTAACCGTGCTGATGCAAACTGGCAATAAGCAAAGGCATCCTTCTGAAAGTCTTCTTCATACGAATTATCCGAATCACAAATTGCTGTTGATCGAGACGAAACGAAAAGGCTTGCGAAAACATTCCTGACCCAATCAAAACAATATCTGAAACCGATGGGTCAACACGAGATTGAAGAAAATTCGTCACTGATGCTGTGGTAATCATTGTAATCATTCAGCTAATTCTCGATGACGAATTGAAGCGATACCACAGAAGATGTAACTCGTCTGCATCAGCATTCCTTTCAACCTATTAGGGTGCAAGCTGCTACACACGGATCATGGCACCGGTTTCATCGGTATTGGTTAAAAACCGACCATTGGGACTGAAGCGCAACAGTTGAGAACCGAGGGCATTGGCAGGCAAGTTGTGCAGAAGTTGATTGGTGTTGAGGTTCCATAGACGGATATGGTTGTAGTAGCCGATCGCCAAGGTACGACCATCAGGGCTGACTGCGACCGACTTCGGTTGAATACCTCGAAACAGAGTGCGACTGAACTTTCCAGTTCTAGCATTCCATTGTTTCAGAGCGCCATCACTATACGCCACCACGAGCGATTCACCACTGGGCGTGAGCGCAATTGCTACAGCTCCAGCAGTCGAACTGTTGGGTAAGGTACTAACCACTTGACCACTGCGAAGATTCCAAACTTTGGCAGTGCCATTACTGCTAGCCGCCGCTAAGGTGTAGCCGTCAGGCGTAATCGCTCATACATCTGCCCAAGTACCCACAATCCGTTGAGATTGGCGACTGTTGAAGTTCCACAACGTAATGCCAAAGTCACCTCCTGTACCCGTCGCGTTGATCAAGGTCTGTCCATCACGAGTGAAAGTGACGATGCCTGACCCACGAGTCCGACTCGGAAAATCTGAGCGCACCCTGCCAGTTTCAGGATCTCGAAGCTGAATTTTACCGATAGAGTCTGCTGTCACCAAGGTTTGCCCATCGGGTGAAAGGAAAGCGGCAGTGAACCAATCATAGGGGTTGCTGGCAGTGAAGCTAAAAAGCTGCTTACCGGATCGCCAATCCCAAACTCTAGCGGATCGATCGGTCGTGCTGCTAGTTGAAATTAGCCTTCGCCCATCGCAACTGAAAGTCAGCGAGTAAACAAAGCTGGTGTGTCCAGTGAGTTCCTGTACAAGCTTGGGTTTAAAGTTTGTCGGTAACTGTGGCGTAAGGAACTGCGGACAAGCAGACTGCGCCGGAGTTTGAGCAACGGCAGCCGATGTTAAGGTTAGACCCAACAGGGCTGAGATCGTCATGGAGAGAACAAACAATTGACGAGCCATTTCAAATCTGTTACTTACTAAATAGTTTAGTGATATCTCCCCAAAATGGAGATGCGACGCAATCTGAACGATCTCCACAAGAGACGTTCGCCTGAAAGGTACGATTGTCCAACCATTTGAAGCTGCTCAAATCTGCAACAGCAGAGGTCTGCTGAAACATCTTGGCATCTTGGGATTGCAAATCAAGCGCGACAAACCAGGTCACTCCTTCCATGGATTCGGCAAACACAGCATACCGTTCATCGCTTGACCACTGCACCCAATCTTGTCCACCATATTTTGCAATACCGACTTTCTTAGCAATTTTGGCTTGTCGATCGACTAAAAATACCGCCCAACACAGTCCCACGTCATCGGTCGGTTCTTCACAGCCTTTGACAATGTTGAATCTGCCGGAGGGCGACGGATCAGACACGATTAAGCATTGAGCATACTTCACGTTGCCATTACTGACATAGGTGACGGGAATCTCAGCCAAAAGGGTTTTGTCCTGATACAACAGCTTTCCATTTGGGCTAAAGGTCAGTCCATGCACAGTGTTGCCCTTCAAAATCGTTGTCCATTGTTGTATCTCCGAAAGACGAGTTGTTACTGAACTCGCAGAGGGTGCTGGAGAAGATACTGATGTGGGTGAAATTGTCGTTGTTGCTTGAGGCTGTTGCTGAGTTGTGGCACATCCAGCGATCATATTACTGAACCATAAACAGCCTGCAATAAGAAAGAAGAGCGAGCGAGAGTTTGGATAATTTATAGTCATTTCAATTACTCCAAAACCTTCACAGCAGGTCAATACGGCTGTCATGAATCCAGCAATGGCGATAGCTTCGCTACACGAGTACGTGCTCGCGGTTTAAAGCCAGGACTCACCCTTGCGATCAACCTGGCGGTGATTAATTTGGACAAACGAATTTCCTGAGAACCGCGTTACCACTCGACCCCATGGCGCAACACGACAGTTTGTTTGCTCCCGCTCAGTTCCGGCGATTTTGCCCATTCGTGGGAAAACATCGGCATCGTCGGGTAAGTCCTCATTTTCGTGATAGATATTATCTGGAGGAGCATTGCTTACAATTGACGATATCGCAGGAAGTTGAATCATTCCGATCGCCATTCCTAAAATTGCGCTGCTCCAAAGTAGTTTTTCTGAAAAATGTGTGATAGTTTGCTGCATTATCTTAGTCGATTTGAACTTGAAAATGCGGGATTCGCACAGAACATTGTAGGCATCCTAGTCAATGTGATTGCATTACTATCGAGGTTTCAACAACAAGCACGTTTGACCCTTATTCTGATTTGTCAATATAAAGTTTGTGAATGAGTTACAGATTCTGAAACGAAGCTTCAGTTTAATGACAATCTATTCAAAACCGACGGCAATACGAACGAAACCAGTTCGTTTGTCAATCTAAAATCCTTGCGACATAAGCATCAATCTTCCATGCTTGCACGATGATGATTACGGTAAGATTAGAATGTATCTCTTGTGTATTTTTCTTTAACTAAGACTGATTCAAGCTCTATTCTCCGCGAGGAATAACTCATGAATGCAGAAAACGGCTCTAGCGATCGTGTTGCTACTATTCTGCAACGCTTTCAAGCCCTCATTGATGAAAACCTCAGCGAAGATGAGATTGCAACTCAAATTAAGATGAATTTTACTGAGGAAGAGCAAAAGGTGATCAGCGAGGCTCTTTTGAGCCTGATCCAAGCTGATGAGACTGAACGCTATTTTCCATTAGATAGTTGAGCATTCGAGGCTAGGGGATTATCAACTTAACCACGTAGGTTCAGGATTAAGTACAGTAATCCTTAAATATTCAAGCGTTGCTCAATGTTAGGCAGCTAGATTTGACAGCCGAAATTTAAACACTTCGTTCAACTGCAAGTCCGTTGCCTCTGGCACAGCAAAGGTAGAAGAATATTGCTTCTGCTCATTTGAAGGAAAGACGGATTGGGAGGGAGATTTAGGAAAAGCAGACTTGAAGCGATCGCGTCACTGGAGGAACAGCATAATCATTGAGTAACGCGATCGCTTCATCGGTTTGCTGGTTGTCATCCAGTAATTGTGCAAGTCTACGTAGTAACTCATATCGGTATTCTAGAACTTCAATCGTTTAAGCCAGCTGTACTGCTTCGAGATACACCTCTGCTGTACGAGGATTCCGGGGATGAGATGTAAAACGGGCATTATCAACTTAACGGAACAGATTCAAAATTAGGCACGATAATTCCTGAGCAGTCTTGATCCCTCTGATTACGCAGCAGAATTCAGCCCAGCAACTTCTCGCCACTCTTCAAATCGTTGACGCAGCTGTTTTCGGTAGCGTTTTGCACTTAGTTCATGTTGCTTTGGATGAAAGTGTCCTCGAAGCGGTTCAAACGCGGAGAGAAATCGTTGCG